>DYOF01000001.1:7606-91420 GCA_020720665.1 Acetofilamentum sp.
CCTGACGGTCTGACAATTATCGGAATATGTGAGCTCAAAAGACCTCACAGGTGCATGGTTCATAACATGTTATTGACAATCAAATTCTTAAATGCTTTTTAAGGGTTGACTAATTACTGTGAAAAACATATAGCGTTTTTATTAATTTTTTAATTTACCTTTGTAATTATGCATTATACAGGTAATTTAATTAAAATGGAAACGGAACTGATAAACGGTTTTGTTAACTATTCATTGAAAATTTCAGAAGAAAGAATCGAAATGAATTCTTTATTGAATAAAGCAATAAAGTTGAAATGGCATGAAGAAATTGAATGTATCGCTTGCGGAAATAAAACACTTAAATCATTCGGACAAGGTTATTGTTATCCGTGTTTTATATCTGTACCGCAAACAGCACCTTGTATTTTAAAACCCGAATTATGTGAAGCTCATAAAGGAATTTCGAGAGATATGAAATGGGCTGAGGAAAATTGCCTGCAAAATCATATTGTTTATTTGGCATTAACCGGCGGGTTAAAAGTAGGAGTAACAAGAAAATCCCAAGTACCTTATCGTTGGATGGATCAAGGAGCCGTAAAAGCTATTCGTTTTGCAGAAACACCGAATCGATATTTAGCAGGTATGATTGAAACTGATTTAAAAAAATACATTTCTGATAAAACGAGTTGGCAAAAAATGCTCAAAGGAGATATTGATTTAAAAGTTGATTTATTAAAAGAAAAGAAAAGAGCATCTGAATTATTGAATAATAACTATAAACAATATATTATTCAAAATGATGAAATTACGGATATAGAATTTCCCGTTACAATGTATCCTAAAAAAGTAAGAAGTATAAATTTAGAAACAGAAAAGACCGTTTCTGAATTATTAGTCGGTATAAAAGGACAGTATTTAATTTTCAGCGACGGTTCCGTAATAAATATCAGAAAATATAACGGCTATAAAATTACACTTACGATTTAACTGTATTTTTTTTTGATATCGAACTGAATTTGTTAAACCAAATTATCCAAAGAATAAAGATAACAGCCCATGCAACAATTTTAAATATTAAATAATGGTTAATATCACTGTATTCCGGACAACAATAAGCCGTTATAGCTAAACCCGAAATTCTTATTATGTTTACAAAAGTGATTATTACTAATCCCATCGGAATATACCATAATTTATGAACAAATTTTCCGGGGAAAACAGCAATTAATCCGGCATATCCTAACATAACGTTTCTTCCCATACAACCTCTGTCTAAGTAAACACCCATTGTTTTAATCTCATCAACGATTTTAATAGTCTTTCCATACGTAACAACCTCATAGCCAAATAACTCCGTAACAAACTTAGCTCCGGCTAATAATATTTTTGCATACCAAAGAAGGATGTCAACATATATTTTATCTATAACAGAATTATTTCTGAGGACTTTATAAAAAAGAAGGAATACTAAAAACAAAATAATTCCGACAAGAATAAATCTCAGCCAAATATTGTTTTTAATTATGGTATAAATATTTTTCAATCAGTTCTCTATATTTATGCAAACTAAAATAAAATTATTTTAAATTCAAAAAATCACTTTAAATTTGAGTTTTTTAAAACAGAACAAAAATGTATAAAACAATCAGCCTCTTATTTTTTATTTTTTCATACAGTATTTACGGAGTTTTATCTCAAAATATAAAAACATTTTATTGGGATGAAAAAAATGAAAAAAAGCAAAGTGAAGGAACCTTTACTAATGAAAAAGAAACCGGAGTTTGGACCTTTTGGGATAAAGACGGTAATTTAATTCGCGAGTCCGAATTCAGAAACGGAGAAATTTACGGCAGAGTCACTTATTTTTTCTCAAACGGAAAAAAGCAAAATGAAGGTTATATATATCGCGGAATACAATCCGGAGATTACAAAGAGTGGTATATTGACGGAACTCTTAAAAATTTCGGAAAATATAAAAAGGGTTATCGAGACAGTTTATGGACAAGCTATTATGTTAACGGTGCAGTAAAGTATATTGAAAATTACAGAAACGATTCTTTATTTATGCTCTGTTTCATAACACCGAAAAACGATACTTTAGTAAAAAACGGAAACGGTTATTTTAAAGAACATTACAGCGAAAACATCATAAAAGCAGAAGGTAAATATATAAACGGTTTAAAAGATTCTGTTTGGACTGAATATTTTGATAATCAAACCATTCGTTCTAAAGGCACATATTTAAAAGGTGAAAAAGCAGGAACATGGATTAGTTACTATAAAACAGGAAATATAGAGAGCAAATTAAATTATGAAAACGGCTTAAATGTCATATTTTATGAAAACGGAGAAAAATCAACGGAAGGTAATTTATTTAATTCCGAAAAAGAAGGATATTGGAATTTTTGGTACCCGGACGGAACAATAAAACGACAAGGTGAGTATCATTCCGGAAAAAAAATTGGTGTACATAAGTTGTATAACGAAAACGGAAAAATTAGTTCAGAAATTGAATTCGAAAATGATTTGAAAAACGGAATTGCAAAATGGTATTCAATCGAAGGATATCCTGATATATACGGTCAATTTGAAAACGATACAATGACCGGATTATGGACCTATTGGCAAACAGATATTTTTGATAATAAGCCGGTTACAATAAAAGGAAATGAAGGGTATTACGAAAAAGGAAAAATGAGCGGAATATGGACTTATTGGTATCCCGGCGGAAAATTATGGAAAACCGGGAATTTTGTAAATGATTTTAAAGAGGGTAATTGGCAAGTATTTTATGAAACCGGACAATTATATTACGAAGGCGAATTTTTAAAAGGAAAAGAACAAGGTCTCTGGATATCATATTTTGAAAACGGAAAGGAAGAAATGAAAGGCATTTTTACCGGCGGTAAAATGAACGGACTGTGGCAGGCTTGGTATGAAAACGGACAAAAAAAATATACAATAAACTACAATTCAAACATTAAAGACGGAATTTGCGAATATTGGAACGAACGAGGTAAAAAAGAAAAAACAGAATGTTTTAAAAACGGCATTTGGGATGGTAAATATGTAATATACTACCCTGACGAAAAAATTAGTCTTTCGGGTACTTACGATGCCGGTGAAAAAACGGGTTTGTGGTCTTCATATACAGAATTCGGAATGAAAATCAGGGAAGAAACTTATTTGAAAGGTCTGCGTAACGGTATGTCAAAACAATGGTATGAAAATGGTAAATTACAGCAAGAAGCAAGTTTTAACAACGGATTGAAAAACGGATTGTTTATTCAATATAATCAAGACGGAAATGTAATTTATAAAGCAAAATATAAAAAAAATCAATTAAAGAAAATTATGGTTTCTCAAAAATTGTAAATTAAGAGAAGCAAATATTTTATAGTTTTTAGGTCTGTAAATATTTCTTTTTTTACTTTTACGGCAAAAAGTAATGTATAAAGAGTTGTATAATTGTATTGATCGTGCGTGGGAAGACAAAAGCCTCTTAAAAAATAATGAAACAAAGGAGGCAATTAAAACAATTATTGAAGAATTGGATAAGGGGCGATTACGAGTAGCCGAAAATATAAACGGATATTGGGAGGTAAATGATTCTGTTAAAAAGGCTATTATTTTATATTTCCCGATTCAGGATATGAAAATATCTCATGCAGGAGATTTAGAATTTTTTGATAAAATCCCTCTTAAATCAGGATATAAAAATCTCGGAATCAGGGTTGTTCCGCATGCTGTTGCACGCTATGGAGCATACATATCAAACGGTGTAATTTTAATGCCTTCATATGTTAACATAGGTGCATATATTGATGAAGGTACAATGATAGATACATGGGCAACAGTAGGTTCCTGTGCTCAAATAGGCAAAAACGTTCATATCAGCGGCGGAGTAGGAATCGGTGGTGTACTTGAACCGGTTCAGGCGGCTCCTGTTATAATTGAAGATAATTGTTTTATAGGGTCCAGATGTATAATTGTTGAGGGTGTAAGGGTTAAAAAAGAAGCTGTTTTGGGTGCAGGTGTTTCAATTACTCAATCAACTAAAATAATTGATGTAACAAGCTATGAACCGGTTGAATATAGAGGTGTAATTCCGGAACGTTCGGTTGTAATACCCGGAACATATACAAAAAAATTTCCGGCAGGAGAATATCAAGTTCCGGCGGCATTAATAATAGGAAAACGTAAAACATCCACCGATTTAAAAACATCCTTGAACGAGGCTTTAAGAGAATTTAATGTTCCCGTTTAGTAGAATATAAATTATATGTATTTTTATAAACCAAATCAAAAAAAATGAAAATTGGTTTTGATGCCAAAAGAGCGTTTTATAATTCGAGCGGTTTAGGAAACTATAGCAGAAGTACTATAGAACTGTTATGTAAATACTATCCTTCAAACGAGTATTTGCTGTACACTCCGTCTTTAGAAAATGCCTTGAAATTTAATATCCCTGAAAAAATTCAAATTTATCAGCCAAAACGCTTTTTAAGTAAATTGTTCAAATCCTATTGGAGAACATTCAGAATTGCAAATAAAATAAATGAACATAAATTAGACATTTATCATGGTTTAAGCGGAGAGCTGCCTTATCATGCAAATAAAAAATCAGATGCTAAATTAATTGTAACTATCCACGATTTAATATTTTTACGTTATCCCCAATTTTATCGTTCGGTTGACAGAAATATTTATTTTCAAAAAGCTAAATATGCCTGCGAAACGGCTCATAAAGTAATAGCTATAAGTGAGCAAACAAAGTCTGATTTAATTAATTTTATTGGAATAGATATTAATAAAATTGAAGTTGTTTATCAGGGGTGTAATCCGATTTATAAGCAAATTGTTGAAACAGAAAAGAAAATTGAAGTTGCACAAAAATATAATTTACCGGAAAATTATATTTTAAATGTAGGAACTGTTGAAAAACGAAAAAACTCTTTAGCTGTATTAAAAGCCATTCATTACGGTAAAATTAATATTCCTCTGATAATAGTGGGAAGCAAAACAGATTATCAAGATGAATTAATCAAATATGCTTTGGAAAATAATTTAGACGAAAAATTATATATTTTTAACGATATTTCGTTTGAAGATTTACCGGCAATCTATCAACAAGCAGATATATTTGTTTATCCGTCTTTATTCGAAGGATTCGGAATACCTATTATTGAAGCACTTTATTCAAAAATTCCTGTTATAACTACGAAAGGAGGCGTATTTAGTGAAACCGGGGGGCATTCATCTGTGTATATTGAACCTGATAATATTGAAAAACTAAGTGAGGCAATAACTAATATCCTAAAAGATAAAAAATTAAGAGATAAAATGATTGCTGACGGTTATGAATATGTGCAAATGTTTAATGAAGACAAAATTGCGACAAATTTAATGAATGTATATTTAAAATAAAATGCAAGACGATATTGTAAAAGCTATCGGTGTATTGAATTCCGGAGGTGTGATATTATATCCTACGGATACAATTTGGGGGCTCGGTTGTGATGCAACAAACGAAAACGCAGTGCAAAAAATTTTTGAAATAAAAAACAGGGCAGATTCAAAAAGCATGATTATATTGCTTAATAATATTAATAAGATCTACTCGTATGTTGAAGAGGTTCCGGAAGTTGCGGTGGATATTGCTGAGTTATCTGACAAACCAACAACTATAATTTATTGCGGTGCAAAAAATTTGGCTCAAAATTTAATTGCTGATGACGGAAGTATCGGTATTCGAATTACAAAAGAAAAATTTACCGATCAACTGTTGCAAAAATTCAGAAAGCCTGTTGTTTCTACTTCCGCAAATTTGTCAGGAGAAAAACCTCCGTCAAATTTTTCCGAAATATCCGATGAAATAAAATCTAAAGTTGATTATATTGTAAATTATAAACAAGATGAATTAACAATAAACGAACCGTCGAGTATAATAAAAATCGGAAAAAATAATCAAGTGAAAGTAATCAGAAATTAAATAAATAAAATGCTGACTTTTTTTTCAATTAACAAACATACACCGAGGTGGATTATTCTTTTAATTGACCTTACGGTTTCAATTCTTTCAATTGTTTTTGCATTTTTATTACGATTTAATTTTGATATTTCAAATACATATTTTGATGCATTTCATCAAGTAATTTTATTTGTAATTATCATTCGATTAACAATTTTTCTGGCTACACGTTCTTATGCCGGTATTATTAGGTTTACAGGAACAAAAGATGCCATTCGAATTATTTTGGTTATTACATGGTCCAATTTAATTTATATTGCAGTAAATTTTGTATGGTACTATTACATTTCGGGTAAATACATAATCCCGTTTTCAATTATCCTGATTGACTTTTTTGTAAGTATTTTTTTAATGACAACATTTCGCTTAATGGTTAAAACTATTTATGCAGAAGTAAATAATGTATTTAAAGAAGAAAAACGTATTGTTATTCTCGGAACAGATGAAAATGCAATAGTTACAAAACGCGTATTAACAAGAGATAATGATATTAAATATAAAGTTGCGGCATTTATTGACCCTTATGATACGGGGCAAAAAAAACAATTAGACGGAGTAAAATTTTATAACTCTGATAAATTGGAGCAAATTATCAATAAATTTCAAATTGCAGAACTGATTATTACAGACAAAAACATACCGCCGGCAAAAAAACAAGAAATAATTGACTTATGTATAGAAAATGATATTAATGTTTTAACCCTTCCGGATGTTAAAGATTGGATAAACGGCGAATTAAGCTACAATCAAATTCGAAAAATTAATATTGAAGACTTATTAGAACGAGCGCCTATTCAATTAGATGTTGATAAAATAAAAAAAGACATTCTTGAAAAAGTTGTTTTGGTTACCGGCGCTGCCGGTTCAATAGGGAGTGAAATTGTAATTCAGTTAACGAAATTCAGACCAAAACGAATAATCGCTTTTGACCAAGCCGAATCACCCTTGTACGATTTAGAATTAGAATTGCGTGAAAAACATAATTTTATTAACTATGATATTGTTATCGGTGATGTTACGAATATTGTCAGAGTTAATAAGCTGTTTGATACGTTTAAACCTGAAATCGTTTATCATGCGGCGGCATATAAACATGTGCCTATGATGGAAAACAATCCGTCAGAAGCAGTCAGAACAAATATTTTAGGAACAAAAATTATCGCAGATAAATCCGTAGAATATAAAGTTAACAAATTTGTAATGGTTTCAACTGATAAAGCTGTTAACCCTACAAATGTTATGGGAGCTTCAAAGCGAATTGCCGAAGTTTATATCCAAAATTTGCAAAATTTAAATCATACAGCCTTCATTACCACTCGATTTGGAAATGTCTTAGGTTCAAACGGTTCTGTAATCCCTCGATTTAAACAACAAATTGAAAACGGCGGACCGATTACAATAACACACCCCGATATTACCAGATATTTTATGACCATCCCCGAAGCTTGTCAATTGGTGTTACAAGCCGGAGCTATAGGGAAAGGAGGCGAAATTTTTATTTTTGATATGGGTAAATCTGTTAAGATTGTCGATTTGGCGAAAAAAATGATAAAATTATCAGGCTTAAAATTAGGGAGAGATATTAATCTTAAATATACAGGTTTACGTCCCGGCGAAAAATTGTATGAAGAATTATTGGCAGACAAAGAAAAAACAATGCCAACAATGCATGAAAAAATTATGATTGCCCAAACTCGAAAATATAATGCTGAAGAACTTTTACCCAAAATTGATTTTATGATTAATCAATTAAAAAATCACGATAATTTTGAAATTGTCAGATTAATGAAAGAAATTCTTCCGGAATTTATCAGTAAAAATTCTTCTTATGAAAGTTTAGATAAATAAAAAACGGTAGCTTTTACTACCGTTTTTTATTTTATTCTTTATTCATATATTCAGAAATCGACATGTGAAATTGCAACAAACCTTTCTGATAATCAGGTAAATTAGAATACCATAATTGTTGTTCTTGCGAATTTGTATGATGACCCATTTGGCTTGAAAACAAATAACGATTTTCTATTAAATTATAAGCTTTTAATGTATATTGCTGAGCAATAGCATCTTGATTGTTGTCATATAATAAACCTAATGCTTCTTGATAAATTGCCCCCAGTCTGCCCACATCTTCTGACATTCCTAACGGACCGCCTAAATATTTGTCATCAAGTGATAAATAATATTCTAATTCACTTTGAAAATTATCACACGCAGTTTTAAATATAGATAAAGCTTTCTCCGGTTTATTAATTTTAAAATAATCTTCTGCAAAAATCAAGTCATAATAATTGTATGCTGATAGCTTGTTCGGGAATAATTGAGTGCATTTATCCAAAACGGCTTCGGCTTTTTCAAATTTCTTTTCTTGTATCAGTTGCTCGGCTAAGGCAATAAAGCTGCTTTTAAAATTCATTATAAATCGACGGTTGTTTTCGTCTAAATATAATTTTTCAGGATTAACATCCAAGCCTCCCCATTTGAATTTATTCATCATTTTATCATATAAAATATCTGAATTAATTCTTCCTTCCGAACCGATTCTTTGGGATTGAGATAAAATGGGAACAACTTTATAAGCTAAACCTTCTAATTGAAAGTAATTTTCTAAGTTCAAATATAAGCTGTTGCCCACAGTAGTAGCAAAATAAATTGGTCGCTCCCAGTTATTGGTTGCTAACATATCTAAAACCATCATTTCATTTTTTGTAATATGTTGCTTATTTATATCCCATTTAATTTTTGATTCAATTCTTGATGAATCACTTTGTGCAACAATTTTATTCTTTAAAACGCTTTCTTTATTAACGGGAATTATGAACTTTGAAGTCGGTAAATAGTTTACCATTTCCTGATTTTGCAACGGAGCCTTATATTCATTATTTTCTTGAGCAATGTGTTTAATAATTGTGGATAAGGGTATGGCAGCTTCTGAAATTTTTTCAAGTAAAGTATTTATTTTTACATTTAAATCTGTTAATGTTGCCAAAGACAAATTTAAGTTTTTAGATTTAATCAGGTTTTCATCACTCAATTTTTGTGTAAATCCGAAAAATTGAACAGGGTCAACAAAATTATAACCTTTTGATAAGGTATTGTATTCCTTCGGGAATACCGATTTAAAATTGCTGTGTTCTAAGTAGCTTATATATTCATTAAAAACAGAAGCGTACTCAGCTTCAAACAATTCCTTATTTGATTCGTAACGTTCGCTTAAATACAAGCCGGGGTTTTCAATTGTATAAAGAACATCTCGTTTCCCTCTGTCATATTGGTTTTTTGTTAATGTAAATTTAATCGGAGCCGATTTATACGCTCTTTTTGTCATTTGGTCAATATACCATTCTGTATTGAAATAGCTTAAATTGATTACTCTGACGTCAGTTCTGTATCCTTCAACTTCTTGAATATACCACAAGGGGAATGTGTCATTATCTCCGTTTGTAAAAATAATGGCATTTTCATCACATGATTCTAAATAGTTTCGGGCATAGTCAGCTGCGGTATATCTGTTTGAACGATTATGGTCATCCCAATTTTGCTGAGCCATTATAACAGGTATCCCGATTGTTAAAATTCCGGCTAAAATTGCTGCAGTTTTTTCAGGAGCAAAACGTTTCAATAAATTATAAATAAATGCAACACCGAATCCGATAAACATTGTAAAAACATAAAATGAACCGGCGTAAGCATAATCCCTTTCTCTCGGTTGAAACGGTGGTTGATTTAAATATAAAACGATAGCAATTCCTGTAAAAAAGAAAAACAGCATAACTACCCAAAAGTATTGAATTCCTTTTTTCCCTTGTTTGTACATATAAATCATACCTAATATTCCCATTAAAAGAGGTAAGAAATAATAGACATTGCGGGCTTTATTATTTTTCAACTCATCAGTCAGTTGATCTTGATTACCTATGCGCATTTCATCAATGAATTTAATTCCGCTTATCCAGTTTCCGTCTTTTACATTTCCGTGTCCTTGAATATCATTTTGTCTTCCGGCAAAATTCCACATGAAATAACGGAAATACATAAAATTCATTTGATATTTAAAGAAATACGACAAATTTTCTCCGAATGAAGGAAGCCTTTTCATCCTGTTTTGATCGTATTGAATTTCTCCGTAACGATTTCGTATAGGTTCATTTGTTTCAGGATTTGTTTTTGCAAAATAAAAATCGCCTTCAGTTTTATTCAGCCAATTGATGTATCCCTTAATATGGTCTCTTCCGTCACCTTCACTGTACATTCTGGGAAAAATTGTTTGATCTTCTCCTTTATAATTTCTTCTGATTTTTTTGTCAACTACTTTGTAGTAATCTTTCCCGTTATTTTCTGTTTTTGGGAAATAAATGTTTTTTGTTTCTTCATACGGATTGTTTTGGTCTAATTCTGAATTAAAATGATTTCCGTATAGTAGCGGTCTGTCGCCGTATTGCTCTCGATTCAAATATCCTAACAGTTCAAAAACATTATCCGGCTTATTTTGATTCATCGGTGTATCGGCTTGCGACCGGATAAGAATAAGAGCAAAAGATGAATAACCGATAAGGATTACCGCAAACATAGTGAAAATTGTATTCCAAAGTATTTTCTTATGCTTGTATGTGTAATATATCCCGTATGCAATGCCGGCAAATAAAGCCAAAAAGTAAAAAAATAATCCCGAAAAGAAAGGTAAGCCGAATTCATTCACAAATAAAAGCTCAAATTGAGAACCTATAACAAATAAACCTTGAACGATGCCGTACATTATAATTATCAGTAATGCAATTGAAACAAGTGCTGCATAAATAATTCCCTTTTTTGAAGTTTCATATTTTTTGAAATAGTAAATATATACAATTGCCGGAATTGCTAATAAGTTTAGTAGGTGAACACCTATTGAAAGTCCCATTAAATAAGCAATTAAAATCAACCAACGATTAGAATATTTTTGGTCGGCTTCACTTTCCCATTTTAAAATTGCCCAAAAAACAATTGCGGTAAAAAATGACGAAGTCGCATAAACTTCACCTTCAACTGCCGAAAACCAAAAAGTGTCTGAAAACGTATAAACCAATGCGCCGATAATACCGCTGCTTATAACGGTTATAAGCTGTCCGGAAGTAAGTTCATTTGTTTTACTTATAATTCGTTTTGCAATATGTGTAATACTCCAAAATAAAAATAAAATTGTAAAAGCACTTGCAGCTGCAGATAAAATGTTAACCATTTTAGCTACTAATTCAAGATTTCCGAATGCAAATAATGTGAAAAATCTACCGAGTATCATAAAAAAAGGTGCTCCCGGAGGATGACCAACTTCTAATTTAAAAGCAGATGTTATAAATTCGCCGCAATCCCAAAAACTTGCCGTGGGTTCAATAGTTAATAAATAGGTTAAAGCAGCAACGGCAAAAACTGACCATCCGGCTATATTATTAATCAAATTGTACTTTTTCATATTTATACTTATTAATCAGAATATAAAATCACTGCGAAATTAAGATTTTAATTTTTAAAACAGAAATTTGCCCGAAAATTAGATAAATAATATCCTGTTTCGTTTATTCTTTTTAACTTTGTGAACTTTTGTTCATAAAATGGCACGTATTTTAAATATAGAAACTTCGACATTTGTTTGTTCGGTTAATATAGCCGAAAACGGAAATAAAATTATCGGAAGAGAAACCCATGAGCAAAATGCTCATTCAAAAATTTTAACAGTTTTTATTGAAGAAATTTTAAATGAGACAGCATATAAAATTTCAAGTTTTGATGCAGTTGCAGTAAGTAAGGGGCCGGGTTCATATACCGGACTGCGTATAGGTGTTTCGGCTGCAAAGGGAATTGTGTACGGCGGCGGAATAAAACTGTTGTCTGTTAACACCTTACAAAGTATGGCATGGGGTGCTAAAAAAACCTTAGATATTTCTGAACCGGTTTTATTTGCTCCGATGATTGATGCGCGAAGGATGGAAGTTTATACTCAATTGTATGATATTAATTTAAAACCGGTTAATGAAATTAAAGCTTTGGTTGTCGATGAAAATTCATTCAAAACTAAATTAAACTCTCATAAAATTTGTTTTTTCGGTGATGGTGCCGATAAGTGCAAACATACGATTTTACATAAAAATGCAATTTTTTATGAGCATATTCATCCGTCGGCAGACTATATGATTCATTTTTCAGAAAATTTATTCAATGAAAAAAAATTTGAAGATCTTGCTTATTTTGAACCGTTTTATTTAAAAGATTTTGTTGCAACAATACCGACCAAAAATATTTTCAGATAAATTTTATAAACACATAATAATATACAAATAATGAATACAAAAAATAAAGGATTTAACACAAAATTAGTTCATGCGGGCGCTTTTGATGATCCGTTCGGAAGTGCGGTAACACCGATTTATCAAACATCTACATTTGCATTCAAAAATGCACAACACGGAGCAGATTGTTTTGCCGGTAAATCTGACGGATATATCTACACTCGTATCGGAAATCCTACAATTAATGCGTTTGAAACAGCAATGGCCGAATTGGAAAACGGTTTTGGCGGTATTGCAACAAGTTCAGGTATGGCTGCAGTATCTTCGGTATATTTTGCTTTGCTCGGAACCGGAAAACACATTATTTGTTCTTCATCCGTTTACGGTCCGTCAAGAGGTATTTTGGAAAGAGATTTTTCAAGATTCGGTGTGGAAATGACTTTTGTTAATACATCGAAAATTTCGGAAATTCAAAAAGCAATTAAAGAAAATACCGAAGTTTTGTATATTGAAACACCCACAAACCCGACTATGCAATTGACAGATTTAGTTGCAGCATCAGAATTAGCTCATAAACACGGAATTAAGGTTGTTGTTGATAATACCTTCTCAAGTCCGTATTTGCAAAAACCTTTAGATTTAGGTTGCGATGTTGTTTTGCATTCTGTTACAAAATATATTAACGGACATGCCGATATTGTTGGAGGTGTTATAATTGCGAAAGAGGAAGAGATGTATAAAAAAATAAGAGCGTCTATGATATATTTGGGCGGAAACATGGATCCGCACCAAGCATTTTTAACTCACAGAGGCTTAAAAACTTTAAGTATTCGAATGGAAAAAGCTCAGGAAAATGCGATGAAAGTTGCCGAATATCTTGAAAAACACCCTAAAGTTGAATGGATTTTATACCCGGGATTAAAATCACACCCGCAACATGAATTGGCAAAAAAACAAATGTCAGGATTCAGTTCAATGATAAGTTTCGGTTTAAAAGGAGGCTTAGCAGCCGGAAGAATTTTAATGGATAATGTGCATTTAGCTCTTTTAGCTGTTTCATTAGGCGGTGTTGAAACATTAATACAACATCCTGCCTCAATGACACATGCCGGAATGTCAAAAGAAGCACGCAAAGCCGCTGATATTACTGACGGTTTGGTGCGGCTTTCTGTCGGAATTGAAACTGTTGAAGATATTATTCATGACTTAGACCAAGCATTGGCAAAAGTATAATTGAGTATAAAATAGGGCGTTAATAAACTAACGACTCATATGCCGATTTTATTAAAATTAATTAAAAAGATGATGTTTCGTAAACGAATATCATCTTTTTTGTTTTTCAGCTTATAATGAATTTTTATTTGCATGTAATTTATCATATCGTACATTTGCAAACTTTTAATTTTTAAAAATGCAAAATATAAGAAATATTGCTATTATAGCACACGTAGATCACGGAAAAACAACCTTAGTCGATCGTATTTTACACCAAGTCAGGCTATTCCGTGATAATCAGGAAGTACAGGATTTAATTTTGGATTCAAATGATTTAGAACGTGAAAGAGGAATTACAATTCTTTCAAAAAATGTTTCGGTTCGATATAAAGAAGTGAAAATAAATATTATAGACACACCGGGTCACTCTGATTTCGGAGGTGAAGTAGAACGTGTTTTAAATATGGCAGACGGTGTATTACTTTTGGTTGATGCATTTGAAGGACCGATGCCTCAAACCCGTTTTGTGCTTCAAAAAGCAATTGAATTAGGATTAAAACCGATAGTGGTTATAAATAAAGTAGATAAACCGAATTGCACACCCGAAGAGGTTTATGAAGATGTATTTGATTTAATGTTTAGCTTGAATGCTACAGAAGATCAATTAAACTTTCCGGTTGTTTACGGGTCTTCAAAAAACGGCTGGATGTCTGATGATTGGAAAAATCCGACTCAAGATGTCAGTTACTTATTGGATATTATTCTCGAACATATTCCTGCTCCCGAAATGAAAAAAGGTACCTTGCAAATGCAAGTAACATCATTAGATTATTCTTCATATTTAGGTCGTATTGCCGTAGGAAGAGTTACAAGAGGAACAATCGAACCCGGACAAAAAATTTCAGTCGTAAAAAAAGACGGATCAATTGAAAAATCTGATGTTAAAGAATTGTATCGGTTTGAAGGGTTAGGAAAAGAAAAAGTAAAACATGAAAAAATATATGCCGGTGAAATTTGTGCCGTATTAGGTCCTGAAAGTTTTGATATCGGAGATACTTTTGCCGATATTGAAACCCCGGAAGGTTTAAAAACAATAAAAGTGGATGAGCCGACTATGAGTATGCTTTTCACAATTAATAATTCACCTTTTTTTGGGAAAGAAGGAAAATTTGTAACTTCAAGACATTTAAGAGACCGATTGTTTAAAGAGATTGAGAAAAATTTGGCATTAAGAGTTGAAGAAACCGATTCAGCCGATAAATTTTTAGTGTACGGAAGAGGGATTCTTCACTTATCAATATTAGTAGAAACCATGAGACGTGAAGGATATGAATTTCAACTCGGGCAACCCCAAGTTCTGATAAAAGAAGTTGACGGCGAAAAACATGAACCGGTTGAATTGTTAACAATTCAAGTTCCTGAAAGTTTTTCAGGTAAAATTATAGAAATAGTTACCAAGAGGAAAGGCGACATCGTTAAAATGGAAAATAAGAATGAACGAATGCATTTAGAGTTCAGTATTCCTGCACGCGGCTTAATAGGAATGACAAACTCTCTTCTGACCGTAAGTGAAGGTGAAGCAATTTCAGCACATCGTTTAAAAGCATATGAACTTTGGAAGGGAGATATTGAAACCAGAAAAAAAGGGTCATTAATTTCAATGCATACCGGAACTTCAATTCCATATGCGATTGACAAATTACAAGACAGAGGAAAATTTTTTGTAGATCCGGGAGAAGAGGTTTATGCCGGACAGGTAATAGGTGAAAGTACCAGAGAAGATGACATACTTATTAATATCACCAAAACCAAAAAACTGACGAACATGCGAGCATCCGGTTCTGATGAAAAATCGGCTATTGCACCGGCTATAAAATTTTCTTTAGAACAATGTATGGAATACATTAAAAAAGATGAATATATTGAAGTAACCCCGCATTCTATTCGCCTCAGAAAAATTATTTTGGACGAACACGAAAGAAAAAGATCTGAACGATTTGATTCGTAATACATAATGACTGCATTTTTAGGCAGTCATTTTTTTTAATACTCCCAAAAGTCTCGTTTCTTATTTAACTTTTCAGCTTCTATGAGAGCTTCTCTCGGTATTGTAGTTAAAAATGACGGATGTTGTTCAATGGCATAAGAAATTTTTTCAATGATATCTTCTATTGTATCATTATCATAATCAAAATCAAGTGCTTGCTTTATAACCATTGATTGTAAAATGCCCTTTTTTTTAATATAAATTCCTTTTTTATCAAATGATCGCCTAAACCCGTCAATAACTATCGGGATGACTATCGGTTTATATTGTTTTATGATGTGTCCGGTACCTTTCCTAATCGGTTGATAAGGTTTTGTAGTTCCTTGCGGGAATGAAATAACCCATCCGTCTTTTAGTGCAATTCCTATATTATCAGTGTCAGAAGGATTAACAAGACGTTGAATCTCTTTACCGTCTGCTCTCCAAGTACGTCTTACGGTTATAGCTCCTGTATATGCTAAAATTCGAGGAAATATTCCTTTTTTCATTGTTTCATCGGCGGCTACAAAATAAATATTCAGTTTAGGTTTTCTTAAATATCTGAAAGGCTTTTTCAAACTATCAATATTGCCGTAAAGTGAAGCGTTAAAAACATGTAACATGGCTGTAACATCTGCAAAATAGGTTTGATGATTTGAAACGAACATTACTCCGGTTTCGGGCAAATTTCTGATTAATTCAGAATTTGTAATCTCCAATTGATTAAATCCGCTGTATCTGCGATGTGAAATATAACCTAATAATTTTATCAAAGCTTTTTTTATAAATAAAGCCTGACCGTAAACGTTTTGTCTATATAGTTTCAATATGGTATTCCTTAAATTTGAATCACACAAATATAGTATAAAAACTGAGCATTTTAATTTTCAGTTAAATAGTTTTTCAGCTTATAGAAATAATATAATAAATCAGTCGCGTTTTTTGAAAACTTACTATATTTGCATCACATCATTAAAATTTTCAAGCATGAACAGAATAGGAGATTCAGAATTAATTTTAAATGCTGACGGCAGTATTTTTCATTTGCACCTAAAACCTGAAAATATAGGAGATTATATTATTCTTGTAGGAGATCAAGGACGAGTGGAAATGGTGTCAAAATATTTTGAAAAAATAGATTTTAAAGTTCAAAACCGTGAATTTAAAACGCATACCGGAATGTATAAAGGGAAACGCATTTCCGTTCTTTCAACCGGTATAGGTACGGATAATATTGATATTGTTGTGAATGAATTAGATGCAATCGTAAATATTGATTTAGACAAACGAGTTCCAAAATCTGTTCATAAAACCCTTAATTTAATAAGAATAGGAACATCAGGAGCTTTACAGGAAGATATTCCGGTTGATACCCCGGTGCTTTCTGAGACATCAATCGGTTTTGACGGGTTATTAAATTTTTATGCAGGAAGAGATGAACTCGGAAATGAAGATATTGAAAATGCATTTATAAATTATACCGGATGGCATAAACGGCTGCCTGCACCATACTTTGCTGATGCTTCTAAGGAATTGATAAATAAAATTGGTGAAGGAATGTTGAAAGGGATTACAATCTCAGCTCCCGGATTTTACGGTCCGCAAGGTCGTGTTTTACGCCTGCAAACAGCTGACCCTGAATTGAATGATAAAATTTCAAAATTTGAATACAAAGGAAGAAAAATTACCAATTTTGAAATGGAAAGTTCTGCCATTGCCGGTTTGTCAAAATTATTGGGACACAATGCCGTAACTGTATGCAGTATAATTGCTAACCGTTTTAGAAAAGAATATAGTCAAGATTATAAAATTGCCGTAGAGAAATTAGTTAAAACTATTTTAGACCGTATAGTTTTATAATAAAAGAGCTCGCAAACCTTTGAAAATTATAAACATAAACGTATGAAACACCCGGGTAAAACGATTTTTTACTCACAAGGGTATGACAACCGAAAAATATTATTTAATGCACATTTATAAAGGTGTTCCTATCTGCGGGAAAAAACAAGTTTTATAAATACGTATATGCACTCATTTTGCAGATTATTAATTAATTATAAATATTTAGACAGATGAACAATAAAGAATTGTCTGCTTTAATTCGACTTTTAGATGACGATGATAGCTATGTTTTTTCAGCCGTCAGAAAAAAGTTATTAGAATCAGATGAAAAGATAATTCCTGAACTTAAAACAGCGATTTCTTTTTCAAAAGACAATTTATTTATTGATCGTGCACTGTCAATAATTAATCAACTCAGATTTCGAAAATTAGATGATGAATTTAAAATTTGGTTGAAAACAGATAACAGTAATTTATTATACGGAAGTTATTTGGTTGCTAAATACCAATATCCCGAATTAAACTATGAGGATATTGAAGATCAAATAACAAAAATAATAAATGACATAAGAAGCGAAATTAATTTTAAAAGTTTTACCGGACTACAACAAATCAGAAAGATTAATCATCTGTTATATTCCGTTCAGCGTTTCAACGGAGATTTTAACAACATAATAAATCCGGATAACTCATACATTAACAAAGTTTTAGAACGAAAAAAAACAAACGATGTATCTATCGGTATTATCTACTTGTTTATCGCCGAAAAATTAGGTTTACCTGTTTATGGTGTTGATTTTCCGGGAAATTTCTTGCTGGTTTTCAAAGATGAAAAAAATTCAGATGCATTGTTTTATATTAATCCGCTAAATAAGGGCGCAATTGTTACCAAAAAAGATATTGAATCGTTTTTAAAAGTTCAAAAATTAAAACACGGCGACAGATATTTTAAAGCTTGCAGCAATAGTGTTGTCATTAAACGTTTATTGAAATTTTTAACACATTCTTACATCAAAAAAAATGATGTTGAAAGTTTGAATGAAATTCAGCGCATATTAAATTTGTTTAAATAATCAGAGATGGATAAAAAGGTAAATATTCCTGTTGTGGCAGCCGGTATTATTATGTTAATTGTATCCGGAATTAATTTTTTAATGAATAATGATTATGTTTCCTTAGGTATTTTTATTTCATTCGGAACCGGTTTTATTCTTTACGGAATAAAAAACAAATATTCTGAAAATCAATCAAAAAGAATAAACAAATACGCTCTTACGTTTTTAGCCGGAGGAGTAATAATATTTCTGATTTGGTTATTGCAGGCAAAATTTGAACTTTTCTAATAAACTAAATGTCGGCGTTTTTTACTTTCATAAATATCATTAACCGTAACTAATATTCCGGTTTCTTCTACTTCTCCGAAATGTGAATTTTTTGCTGTTCCGAAACATTTCATTGTTCGAGATAAACTCATATATGAATTAATTAAAGGAGGAATGTTTTCACCTCTGTTTCTGACTTCTTTTGATAATATTTTTTTATTTGTTTCATAGTCATCGTCAGAAAAAATTTGTTCTAATTCTTTTTCTGAGTGAAAATAGGGTAGAGGTGAAATCGGGTAAACTAATTTTTTAGAATCGGTAAAATGTTTATTCATAAAATAGAGAATTAAATCTCTTGAAAATTTTTCAAAATGAGTGTACATTGTAACTTTCCCGAAAAAATACTTTATTTTTGGGTTCGTTTTTAATAAAGCACCCAAACCGTCCCATAAATTATCCAAAGCAAATAAGGTTTTTCTGGTTGCACTGCCCGATTGAAAATTCGGTTGAACAAATGAACGCCCCAGCTCAATGGTATATGGCATATATTCGCTTATGAATTGTTCGGAAAATTCAAACAAACCTTGTGTTGCCAATTTAATTTCTTTTAATTTTTCGGAGGGAACCTCACTCAGGTCAATATAGCGATATCCGCCGGTAATTTCTTTGTCGCGTTCATCCCAAACAATTAACTGTTTGTAAGGAATTTCAGCAGTGTCATAGGAGTCAATATCAGCATCTTTTCCGGTACCGCCGCCGGCATTTCTGAATGCAAGTTCTCTTAATCGTCCTACTTCTTTCATTACGTTCGGCGAATTGTGAGCCGTACAAATATATATTGCATTATCGCCGAAATTCGTACGACGCATAAATTTGTCTTTCGTTAGTTCCGAAATCAAAAGGTCTTTGCTGATAGGCGAAATAATTTCTTTCATATTTTATTCTTATTCTTTGCGGTCAAATATATGTAAAAATATATTAAAAGAAATATTTAATTATATTATATCAATTATTTTGTAAAGTATTTAACAAATATGTTTAGGAAAACACTAAAATTCAATTGTATTGTCATCAGCTAACTTATACACATGTGCTTTAACTTCTTGTGCCCACTCAAAATGTGTTTTAGACGAGTCGAATTTTTGGAAAGATATTGGTTTACCTATTGTGATTATTATAGTATTACCTTTTTGCCGGAATAATTCGTCAACTAAGTAGAACATTTCAAGATTTGATTTAATCCTCAGTAATTTACGAAGATTTGCTATTCTGTAAAAACGCTTACTTAATTTTCCGTTAATATGTATCGGAACAACATTTCTTTCGTGTTTTATTGCCCTGCTTATAAATGTTTTTTTCCAATCTCCGTCAGAAATTTTACCCTTTGTTTTTCTTGAAACCAACCCTGACGGAAAGAAAAAAATAGGATAATCAGAAGAGAATACACCGTTTAAAAGTTTTACCTGTTCTCTTTGTGTCGTGCCGTGTTTATTAACACCTACAAAAAATTCATTCAGGTTTTTAATGTTTAATAACAGGTCGTTAACTACGGCTTTAACTTTTTTATATTTTGTATGCAATATGTCAATTATGTGTAAGCCGTCAAAACTTCCTATCGGATGATTTGAAATCAATATAATTTTCCCTGTTTCAGGTAAGTTTTCAATATTTTTAACGCTTGATTTAATGTCAAATGACAGGAATGAATTTTTCAAAAATTGTATCCCGTTATTTTCGAAATTCTGAATGATGAATGAATTTAATTCATCTTGATGTATCGTTTTTTTTATGTATTTAATTACAAATGCAGGCAGTAGCTTGTATAACCGAGGGTTTTTGGCTTTAATTATATGTTCAATATTCAATAATTGAGTATGATTTTGTTGAATATTCATTTGAAATTCCGGTTTTTGCAAATATAAAAATTCATATTATTTCTTCAAATAAATTGTATTTTAAAAAAAAGTATTGACAATAAATTTTTAATAAATTAGTTAATGTTCAGAAAATCAATAATATACATTAATTGTTAATAGTGTTAATAAATTGACAATTAGATAATTGTGGGGTAAAGTGGGTTAAAGTGGTAAAAATGTATTATATTTGTCTTATATTATTTTTAAAAAATAAAATGGCAATTTTTATCGGAGATTTTACTGCAAAAATTGACTCTAAGGGTAGAGTTAATTTTCCGGCTGCATTTTTAAAGCAGATGCCGGAAAATTCCGAATATACATTTGTCATTAAAAAGGGTATTTACGATAAATGTTTAATTATTTATACCGCAGAAGAATGGGCTCGGCAAACCGATATCATCAATAAAAAAACAAATCCGTATAATCGTAAGCATTCTTTATTTTTAAGAGAGTTTTATAAAGGAACGGCTGAGTTAAAATTAGATCCCAATAATAGAATTTTAATTCCTGCGCGTTTATTGGAAGAAATAGGAGTAGAAAAAGAAATTCAGTTATTAGGGCAAAACAGAAAAATTGAGCTTTGGGCGGCAGAAGAATATAAACAAAACGAAATATCATCTGATGATTTGGCAAATTTAGCTGAGGAAATTATGGGAGGTGATTTACCGGAATTATAAAATCAAGATTATGAACGACACCTATCATATTCCTGTATTACTTAAAGAATCAACAGATGCTTTAAAAATTAATCCCAAAGGTATTTACGTTGATCTTACGTTCGGCGGCGGGGGGCATACAGTTGAAATTTTAAAACAATTAACTACCGGAAAATTAATTGCCTTTGATCAAGATGCTGATGCTGAGAAAAATATCGATAAAGTAAAACGTCAAATTTCTAAGGCCGATAACTTAATTTTTTTTAGGTCTAATTTTAAATTTCTCTCAAATTTTATCAAATATGCAGGCTATAAAAAAGTTGACGGCATTTTAGCTGATTTAGGGGTGTCATCACATCAAATAAATAATGAAAAAAGAGGTTTTTCATATCGTTTAGGAGGAGTTCCGGACATGAGAATGAACACCGACGCAAAATTATCGTCAATTGATATTCTCAATTCATTTGATGAAGAACGCTTATTTATAATTTTCAAAGAATACGGAGAATTGAACAGTGCCGGAAAATTAGCCTCTGCAATCTTAAAATTTCGTGAAACCCAAAGAATCAATAACATTGAACAGCTTAATCAAATAATTAATCAAACAATAAAATCCGGAAAAGAGTTTAAAATCCTTTCAAAAGTTTACCAAGCTTTAAGAATAGAAACAAACAACGAATTAGATGCTCTGAAAATTATGCTGAATCAAACAAAATCCATTTTAAATAAAAACGGAAGATTAGTCGTAATCAGTTATCATTCACTTGAAGACAGAATCGTAAAAAATTTTATTAAGTATAATAATTTTGAGGGCAAGCTGATAACCGATATATACGGAAATCCTGAAAAAGAATTTGTTGAAATTAATAAAAAAGTGCTCATACCTTCTGATGAAGAAATTTTATTAAATAACAGAGCACGAAGTGCAAAATTAAGAATAGCAGAAAAACTATAATGGCAAATTTTTTAAAAACAGGAAAAAATATATTAACAGGTAATTGGCTGGGCAGCGAAATAAATACAAGCAAAATGTATTATTTGTTTTTTGTTGTTGTCCTTGTTGTTTTTTTAATTTATAACCGCTATAGAGCAGAAGAGATTTTAATATTAAACAGAAAATTGCAAGATGAAGTTGATATTTTACATTCAAAATATACAAAAATTGAAACGAAATTAATTGTCTTAGGAACAGAACGAAAGGTTGCCGAAGACAGTACAATAATTAATTCCGGATTAAAACTGCCGCCAAAACCGCCAAAGCAAATTATAATAGAAAAATAAATTAAAATTTTTAATAAAATCAGATAATCGTTAAAGTGTCATCAGAAAACTTAAATATAAGAGAACAAATAATTTCGAGGATAGCATTAGTATATATCGTACTGATTATCTTTGTGATATATCTTGTGGTGAAAATGGTTTTGATTATTACGGTTGAAAAAAGTAAATGGGATGAAAAAATAAATTCAATAGCCGTAGAATTAAGAGAAGATGAACCTATCAGAGGGAATATATACGATGAAAACAAAAAAATATTGGCTACAACAGTTAGCTTTTTTGATGTTCACATGGACACAAAAGCGCGAGGTCTTGGTGATAAAACCTTTAATGAAAATATCGATTCATTAGCTATCTGTTTGTCAAATTTTTTCAAAGATAAAACGCCAAAGCAATATAAAGAAAAAATAATAAACGCCAGAAACAATTCGGTTCACTATCTTAAAATCGGCGAGCATTTAACCTACGATGAGTTTATTGAATTAAAAAAATTCCCGATATTTAGATTAGGCAGTAATAACGGGGGTTTTATCAGTCAAACAACAACTCAACGCAGAAGACCATTTAACGATTTGTTCAGACGAACAATAGGCTTTTTAGGCGAAGATAAAAACACCGGATTAGTTCAAGGAAAAGCCGGCCTCGAATATACTTATAACAGAGAACTCGGCGGAAGAGCCGGTAAATCATATATGAAAAAAATTGCCGGAGGAAACTGGCGAGAAATAAAAGGCGGAAAAATTTTAGAAACCGAAAACGGATTAGACTTAGTTACGGCAATTGATATTGATTTACAAGATTATGTTGACGATATTCTTAAAGAACAATTATCTAAACTAAAAGCTGATTACGGTTCAGTTGTTATTATGGAAACCGAAACCGGATATATAAAAGCAATGGCAAATGTAAAACGCTATGATAATGAGACCTTTGCCGAAGTACTTAATTATGCCGTAGGAGAAAATTTAGCACCGGGTTCAACCTTTAAATTGCCGGTTTTAATGGCTGCATTAGAAGATGATTGTGTTGATTTGGATGATATAATTGATACAGGAAACGGACATATCATGTATCACGGAGTTGCGGTTGATGATGCCGCTGACCATAGCTACGGAAAAATACCTGTGTGGCAGGTGTTTGCAAAATCATCCAATGTGGGTATGCTGAAAATTATTGATGATAATTATGTCAAAAAAGGAAAAATTAAACATTTTTTAAAACAATTGAACGCCATAGGAATTGGTGATATTTCAGGTGTTGATATTTATGGTGAAAATAAGCCGATGATTAAAACACCCGAACATCATGATTGGGCGGCTTCAACTCCGGGAATGATAGCTCACGGATACGAAGTAACTATTTCTCCGCTTCAATTACTTACATTTTATAATGCCGTTGCAAATGACGGTGTTATGATGAAACCCCAAATTGTCAAGTATATTGAAAAAAACGGTTTGGTCGTAAAAGAATTTAAACCCGTAGTATTAAACCCGATGATTTGTTCTAAATCAACAATAAAAAAAGCTCAAAAAATTTTAAGAGATGTTGTTGAAGTAGGTACTGCAAAATCTATAAATTCAAGCGAATATAACATTTCCGGAAAAACAGGAACTGCCGAACATTATGATACCGAAACAGGTACACATAATGAAACATACAGAGCATCGTTTGTCGGTTATTTTCCTTCTGAAAATCCTGTATATTCAATTATCGTTGTTATAAACAAACCTCTGACAGATTATTACGGTGCATATGCAGCTGCACCGGTTTTTAAAAAAATTGCCGATAAGTTATTTTCAAAAGACAGAAGAATAAATAAACCTGATGATTTTCAAAATGTTGAAATTAATACACCCTTATCAAAAAACGGATACCGTGAGGATATAGAAACTGTATTTGCAAGCCTGTTAATTCCTGTAAATAAAACACATAATGAAGATTGGGTTACAACAGAAGCTCAAAAAGATGTTGTCCTTTTAAAATCACAAACGATTAACAGAAAAACTATTCCCGATTTGAAATATATGGGTGCAAAAGATGCAATTTATTTGCTCGAAAACATGGGATTTAAACCTAAAATTTACGGGCGAGGTTTTGTTGTTTATCAATCAATTTTACCCGGAACAACAGCAAAAAAAGGAACAGAAATAGTATTAGAGTTAAAATAAATGACCAAAAAATTAAAACATATCTGCAAACATTTTAAGCACGAAATAATTTCGGGTTCTGACGAAATTAAAATAACAGGCATTAGTTTTGATTCACGAAAGACTCAAAAAGGTCATTTATTTATTGCCGTAAAAGGAGAAAAAACTGACGGTAACTTGTTTATTTCGGATGCAGTTCAATCCGGTGCGTGTGCAATTTTGTCTGAAAACGATGTGCCGGTTCCAAACGGACTTACTTTTATAAAAACTTCCGATACTCACAAAGCTTTGGCACTAACTGCTTCGGAGTTTTATAACCATCCGTCGAAAAAACTTTCTTTAGTGGGAGTTACAGGAACAAACGGAAAAACAACCATTGCAGGATTGTTACATCAATTGTTTATAAATGTGGGTTATAAAGCCGGATTAATTTCAACAGTTAAAAATTGTATTGTTGATAAAGAATTACCGGCAGAATACACAACTCCTGATGCAGTTTCTTTTAATAAACTATTATCGGAAATGCTTGATGCCGGTTGTAAATATTGCTTTACCGAAGTAAGCTCACATGCAATTCATCAAAAGCGTATTTATGGTTTAAAATTTAAAGGTGCTGTTTTTACCAATTTAACTCATGATCATTTAGATTACCACAAAACCTTCAAAGAGTATTTAAGTGTCAAAAAACAATTTTTTGATGATTTAACTAAAGATGCATTTGCTCTTACTAATATCGATGATAAAAACGGAAAGGTAATGATTCAAAATACCAAAGCCGAAACATACACTTATGCATTAAAATCGTTTTCTGATTTCAAGACAAAAATTTTTGAACGTCACTTAGACGGAATGCTCTTAGAAATTAATGAAAATGAACTTTGGACATTGTTACCGGGCACGTTTAACGCCTATAATATGACAGCAATTTATGCAGTTGCAACACTATTAGGTATTGATTCGGCAACCGCTTTGACCGAATTGAGTCGATTAATTCCCGTAGCCGGGCGAATGGAAACTATTAAAAGTGAAAAGCTTACGGCAATAGTTGATTATGCACACACCCCCGATGCCTTGATTAATGTTTTGAATACAATCGGTGATATAAAAACATCCGGACAAAAAATAATTACGGTTGTAGGTGCCGGCGGAAACAGAGATAAAACAAAACGTCCGTTAATGGCAAAAGCCGCACTTAACGGAAGTGATAAATTAATTTTAACATCTGATAACCCTCGCTTTGAAAACCCTCAAATCATTATTGATGAGATGTATGCCGGAATTGAAGAAACGAAAAAAATGAATGTTCTTAAGATTGTTGACAGAAAGGAAGCAATTAAAACAGCAGTAATGTTAGCAGAAAAAGACGATATTATATTAATTGCCGGAAAAGGACATGAAAACTATCAAGAAGTAAACGGAATCAAATCTCATTTTGATGATAAAGAAACAATACAAGAAATTTTAAAAAATATTATTTAAAAACCATGTTTTACTATCTATTTGAATATCTTGATAAAATTGACTTTGCCGGTGCCGGTTTGTTTCATTATTTGTCATTCAGAGCCGCTTTGGCTGCGGTAACATCATTAATTGTTTCTATGGTTTTCGGTAAACGCATTATCTTGTTTCTTAAACGTAAACAAGTTGGCGAAGTGGTCAGAGATCTCGGTTTAGAAGGTCAATACGAGAAAAAAGGAACGCCTACAATGGGCGGATTAATTATAATTGCTGCAATTTTAATCCCGGTTCTGCTTTTTGCTGAAATCGGTAATGTTTATATAATTTTAATGATTATTACCACTGTTTGGCTCGGAACTATCGGATTTATTGATGATTACATAAAAACATTTAAAAAAAATAAAGCCGGTTTATCCGGAAAATATAAAATATTCGGACAAGTAACTTTGGGCTTAATAATCGGTTTGACTTTCTATTTTTCTGATGATATTCAAATAAAAGAAAATCCGGAAGCATCTGTTTTAACCGAAAAAATAGTAGCACAATATAATTATCCCACAAACGGTGATAAACCTCTAAAAACAACAATACCGTTTGTAAAAGACAATGAGTTTAATTATGAATCCTTAGTAGGTTTTATGGGAAAACATAAAAAAGATGCTGCTTGGGTTGTTTTTGTAATTTTAGTTATAATTATTATTACAGCCGTATCAAACGGCGCAAATATGACCGACGGATTGGATGGTTTGGCAACAGGTACGTCTTCTATTATTGGTGCTACATTAGCAATCTTTGCATATGTATCGGGTAACATACTTTTTGCGGATTATTTGAATATCATGTATATTCCGCATATCGGTGAATTGGTTGTATTTGCCGGTGCGTTTATGGGTGCAACCATCGGATTTCTGTGGTTTAATTCTTACCCGGCACAAGTTTTTATGGGAGATACCGGGAGCTTAACCCTCGGCGGTATTATTGCCGTTTTTGCAATTATTGTCAGAAAAGAACTGTTAATTCCCTTGTTAGCCGGTGTTTTTTTAATGGAAAATATATCTGTTATGATTCAGGTTGCGTGGTTTAAATACACCAGAAAAAAAACAGGCGAGGGCAGAAGAGTTTTTTTAATGGCTCCTTTACACCACCACTATCAGAAGAAAGGAATTCCGGAACCCAAAATTGTTTCACGTTTTTGGATTGTAGGTATTTTATTAGCAATATTAACAATAATAACACTTAAAATCAGATAAACGAATTGTTTAATTAGTAAAATGAAAGGAAAACGAATTGTCATATTGGGCGGAGGCATCAGCGGAGTAGGTGCAGCCATTCTTGCAAAAAAACAAGGATTTGATGTTTTTGTTTCGGAAAAAGCACATATTTCTGATGCCGATAAAAATCGTTTAATAAATGCCGATATTCTTTTTGAAGAAGAACAACATTCCAAAAATTTGATTTTAAATGCCTCTGAAATAATTAAAAGTCCGGGTATTCCTGATAAAGCAGACATTGTTAAAGAAGCAATAACTAATAAAATCCCTGTAATATCTGAAATTGAATTTGCCTCAAGATATACCGATGCAAAATTAATTTGTATTACCGGAAGCAACGGAAAAACAACAACAACACAGTTAATTTATCATATTTTTAAACAAGCAGGATACAATGTAGGTATTGCCGGAAATGTAGGACAATCTTTTGCTTTGCAGGTTGCAGATAATAAATTTGATTATTATGTATTAGAGTTAAGCAGCTTTCAGCTCGACAATATGTACGAATTTAAAGCCGACGTTGCCGTATTATTAAATATAACACCCGATCATTTAGATCGTTACAATTATAATTTTCAAAATTATATCAATTCAAAATTCAGGATAATTCAAAATTTAACTTCAACCGACAGTTTTATATTTTGTGCGGATGATGAACAAATTCAAAATGAACTCTCAAAAAAAACAATTAATGCTCAAATGTTTCCATTCTCAGTGAAAAATGAAATACCGAACGGAGCTTATAAACACAAAAATCAAATACATTTTAACATAAATTCTAAACAATTCATAATGGAAAATTCTCTCTTGTCAATCGAAGGTGATCATAATATCTATAATTCTATGGCTGCCGGACTTGCTGCAATGATAAACAATATAAAGAATGAGGAAATTAAAAAAAGCCTGTCCGGTTTTACAGGTGTTGAACATCGTTTAGAAAAATATATTAAGGTAAGAGGTATTCAATTTATTAATGATTCTAAAGCAACGAATGTAAATTCGGTTTGGTATGCCTTACAAACTATAAATGACCCTATTGTGTTAATTATGGGTGGTACCGACAAAGGCAATGATTATGGTGTGTTGAAAGATTTAGTTAAACGAAAGGTAAAAGCAATTGTTGCTCTCGGGCTTGATAACCAAGCTATTTTTGATGCTTTTGAGGATTTTGTAAATGTTTATGATACAAAATCCATGCATGAAGCAGTGAAAACGGCTTATCAAATAGCCTATGAAGGGGATGCGGTATTGCTGTCGCCCGCATGTGCCAGCTTTGATTTGTTTGAGAACTACGAAGACAGAGGAACTCAGTTTAAAAACGAAGTCAGAAATTTATAACGTATTAAAGGAAACGAAGTGTCTGTATTAAAAAAATATTTCTTAGGCGACAGCGTATTATGGATAATAACTTTATTACTCTTATTGCTGTCTATTCCGGCTGTATATAGTGCATCTGCCATGATTTCACATAAATCATATCATGGGGATATGCATTTTTTAGTCAGACAAATTTCTGCAGTTGCCTTTGCGCTTTTGGTAATTTTTATTGTATCTCGAATTAATTATAAATTATGGTTGAAATTAATAAAATTTATTTTCCCCATAATTATTGTAATACTTTTATTTACTTTGCTTACAGGAGTTTCTCATAACGATGCAAAACGATGGTTTTTAATCCCGTTAATAGGAATTGAAGTGCAAACATCCGAATTAGCAAAAATTGCTTTAATAATTTTTGTGGCAGCTTCTTTAGCTACTAAACGAAATGATGCGGAAGTTCATGATTCAAAGGTGAAAATCGCAGTTTGGACAAGTGTATTGACAATCGGTTTGATTTTTCCGGCAGATTTATCATCAGCACTTATGATATTAGTAATCATCGGAATCGTTATGTTTATAGGTTCTGTTCAGTTAAAGAAAATATATAAAATTATTTTAATTGCCGGTGCTGCATTTGTTGTTTATATGTTAATTGCAGAAGCATATCATTTACCCGGTCGTTTATCTACATGGACTCATCGGATTGAAGTTTTCTTAGGTGATGATACTGAGTTGCATAGCGACGAAACGTATCAGTTAGATATTTCAAAAATGGCAATTGTTAACGGAGGTTTCAGAGGTCAAGGACCGGGAAACGGAACGGTCAGGTATTTATTGCCGCAATCTCATTCTGATTTCATTTTTGCCTTTATTGTAGAAGAATATGGGTTTTTTATGGCATTATTTATTATTTCATTATATGGTGCTTTATTTTACAGAGGAATAAGAATTGCACGAAAAACCGGTAGCTTATTCGCAGCTTATTTAGCAATCGGGTTAACAGTTGCGATTGTTATGCAGGCTTTAATTAATATCGGTGTTTCGGTAGGAGCACTTCCGGTAACAGGGCAAACACTACCTTTAATCAGTATGGGACGCACATCCTTATTCGTAACAAGTTT
The DNA here is from genome assembly GCA_020720665.1 of Acetofilamentum sp. Lineage (GTDB taxonomy): Bacteria > Bacteroidota > Bacteroidia > Bacteroidales > JAADGE01 > JAADGE01. The sequence goes on from DYOF01000001.1 coordinate 37,455, forward strand.
TTCAATAGGTGTTATAATAAATATAAGTAAAATGACAGATGTTAGTGATGATGCAGAATCAAATGAAAATGTTAATTAATGGAAAAAATTAAAGCAAATATTATAATCAGCGGTGGTGGTACCGGCGGACATATTTTTCCTGCCATATCTATTGCTCAAGCCCTTCAGCAAATCAGTCCGGATATAAAAATTCTGTTTGTAGGAGCAAAAGGCAAAATTGAAGAGAAAAAAGTTCCGGAAGCAGGGTTTGAAATTAAACTTATTGATATCAGAGGTTTTGAGAGAAAAATTTCATTTGAAACCATTAAAAATATTTTTCGACTTTTTGTCAGCTATTTTAAATGCAGAAAAATTATAAAGCAATTTAAACCGGATGTTGTTGTAGGTGTGGGCGGATATGCAAGCGGTCCGTTAGTTTATGCCGCCGTTAAAAAAGGAATACCGGCTTTAATTCAGGAACAAAATTCGTATCCGGGAATAACGAATAAAATTTTATCTAAATCTGTCGATAAAATATGTGTGGCTTATGATCAGACAGAACGTTTTTTTCCTGCCGAAAAAATTGTTGTTACCGGAAATCCTGTCCGTAAAGATTTGACACAAATGAGTGTAACAAAAGAGGAAGTTCATAATTTTTTCGGTTTTGAAGAAGATAAAAAAGTTATTTTAAGCTTAGGAGGAAGCGGAGGTGCTAAAAGCATAAATGAAAGTATTAAGCAAAAAATTAATACCATATCACAAGCGAATATTTATTTTATATGGCAAACCGGAAAAACCTATTATGAAGAGTATAATAATGCTGTTATTGAATCGGGGGCAAAAAACATTAAAGTGTATGATTTTATTTCAAGAATGGATTTGGCATTTAAAGCTGCCGATTTAGTAATTTCCAGAGCCGGAGCCGGTACAATATCTGAACTCGGGTGTTTGGCGAAAGCAACAATATTAGTTCCCTCACCCAATGTTGCAGAAGACCATCAAACTAAAAATGCAACAGCTCTTGTAAATAAAAATGCGGCAATTTTGATTTCTGATAAGGATGCAAATGAAAAATTAGTTGATGAAGCCCTTCGTTTAATTTCAAATCAAGACAAATTGAACGAATTATCAACAAATATTTTTAATGAAAAACTATCGGATTCTGATGTTAAAATTGCAGAGGAAGTTTTAAAACTAATAAAAAAGCAGAACTAAAAAATGCAAACTAATTACCAATTTTCAGAACATATTAAAGCGGCTTATTTTATAGGTATCGGCGGAATCGGTATGAGTGCGTTGGCAAGATACTTTAATCATGCAGGTGTTTTTACCGCAGGTTACGATAAAACATCTTCTTCAGTCACCGAAAGCTTAACTTCTGAAGGAATTTCCGTGCATTATGTTGATGAAATTTTATTAATAAATTCTGAAATTTTGAACTTACCTAAGGATGAAGTAATTGTAGTTTACACACCGGCAGTACCGAAATCTCATAAAGAACTGAATTGGTTTTTAAACAATAACTATTCGGTTTATAAACGCGCAGAAGTGTTAGGCGGAATAACAAATTTATATAAAACTATTGCGGTAGCCGGAACACACGGAAAAACTTCAATTTCAGCTATAATTTCTCATATTTTTAAAACTGCAAATGAAAACTTTAATGCCTTTTTAGGCGGAATTTCTAAAAATTATAACAGTAATTTAATTTTAAACAGTTCATCTGATTCTGAACCCTTTGCTGTTACCGAAGCCGATGAATTTGACCGATCTTTTTTACGCTTAAACCCTTGGATGGCTGTAATTACTTCAGTTGACGAAGACCATTTGGATATTTATAAAAATTTAGCGGATATTATCGAAACATTTGAACATTTTATCGGACAAATTGATAAAAAAGGATATTTAATTATTAAACAATCACTTCAATTAAATTCAAACTGTTACCCTCAAAATGTTTATACTTATGCGTTTAATCAAAAAGCTGATTTTTATGCAGATAATATTAAAACCTTTGAGGACAAAAGTGTATTTGATATTATAACACCCGGCGTAAAATTATCGGATATTGAAATTAATATTCCGGGAAATTTGAATATTGAAAATGTAGTCGCAGCATCAGCAGTTGCATATATTAAAGGTGTTTCAGAAGAAAATATAAAAAGTGCTTTGAAATCATGGTCAGGCGTAAAAAGACGATTTGAGTATATTATTAAAACGCCCGAATTTGTTTATATTGATGATTATGCCCATCATCCTGAGGAATTAAGAAGTTTTATTAATTCAGTAAGAAGTATATACCCAAAAAAAAGAATAAGCGGAATTTTTCAACCGCATTTATATACACGAACTCGTGACTTTGCTGATGATTTTGCAAAAAGTTTAGATTTGCTTGACAAGTTGTATTTATTAGATATTTATCCGGCACGTGAAGAACCTATTGAAGGTGTGAGTTCAGAACTGATTTTTAATTCTGTTACAAATCAAAATAAATATCTGACAACAAAAAATGAACTTTTAAGTAAAATAACCCTTAATGATACTGATATTCTCCTTACAATAGGTGCCGGAGATATTGATAAATCGGTAAATCAAATAAAAGAAAAATTATTGAATTTATTGAAATAGATGAACAAACGAAATAAAATAATAAGTTTTTCCGGAATAGCTGTAATTTTAGTTATTCTAATTGTGTATTTCCTGTTTTCTAAACAACCCGTTTGTAAACAAGTAGAAATTTTGATTTCGGGTGAAGAAAAAGATTTAATTATTGACCGAGAAAATATAAAAACAATAATTTTTACTGAATATAAAGATTTAATCGGACGTTCATTTAATACCATTGATTTATCGAAAATTGAATATATTTTGCAAGCACATCCTTCTGTTAAAAATGCAGAAGTTTATAAAAAAATGAATGGTTATTTGGTTGTTAAATTAGATTCCAGAATACCTATTGTCAGAGTAATGCCGGTTTCAGGAAATGATTTTTATATCGACCGTGAAGGCAATTTATTCCCGGTTTCAAAAATCGGAAGTTCAAGAGTTATGGTCGCCAACGGAAATATTCGATTTAAGTATGATAACTCATTAAAAACAATAGGGAAGGATACAACAGTCAGCAAGTCTGTTAAAGAAATTTTTTTAATTGCTCAAAATATTTCCGAAGATGAATTTATGAAAGCACAAATTGAACAAATTTACAGAACCGGAAAAAATGAATACGAATTGATACCTACAGTGGGTAATCACATCGTCCTTCTCGGCGATATATTCAATTACAAAAAAAAAATAAGTTATTTAAAACACTTTTACTTACATGTAATTAATAAAGTCGGTTGGCGTACATATGATTATATAAGTTTAAAATATAAAAATCAAATTGTTTGCAGAAAAAGTAATACATAAAAAAATATATAATTCGAACAATTAAAATATTATCACCATGAGAGAAATTGTAACAGCTATTGACATCGGAACAACCAAAATTATTGCATTAGCAGGAGAACGAGGCGAAAACGGAAAAATCAGAATTATTACACAAGGAAGTGTCCCGACACCTCCGAAAAGTGTAAAAATGGGTGTAGTAGAAAATATTGAAATCGTTTCCGGAGCAATAAAAGAAGCCGTGAAAATAGCAGAAGAAAAATCTGATATAAAATTTTCCTCGGCGTTCATAGGTATTGCAGGACAACACGTTAAAAGTATTTATACCAAACACTCAAAATTTATTAATTCTGAAGATGAGCTGATTAAACAGGAGGATATTGATATAATGATTTCTGACATCAAAAAGATGTCTTTAGAAGCAAATGAGGAAATTTTAGATGTGATTCCGCAAACCTATACAATAGACAAAGATTCCGGAATTGACCAACCCGTAGGGCGACACGGCAGAAATATTTCAGGTAATTTTCATGTGATTATCGGCGATACTGCTTCTGCAAAAAATATAAAACGCAGTGTTGAATTAGCCGGAATTAAAGTAAGTGATTTATTTCTTGAACCAATTGCTTCTGCAAAAGCGGTTTTAAACGACGAAGAAAAAGAAGCCGGTGTCGCATTAATTGATATCGGCGGCGGAACTACCGATTTAGCAATTTATTATGATGGAATTTTAAGGCATACAGCTGTAATTCCTTTTGGCGGTGATGTGATTACAAAAGATATTAAGAATGCCTATCAAATTTTACAAAAATATGCAGAAAAATTAAAAACCGAGCACGGTACGGCACTTAGTGAATTTGCAAAAAAAGAAGTTTTAGCTGTTATTCCCGGAATAAGCGGAAGAGAACCCAAAGAAATATCGCTGGTTGAACTCTCCAAAATTATTCAAGCTCGAATGGAAGAGATAATTAATATTTTAAATTTCGAAATTATTAATACAGGATATAAAGAAAAATTGGCTGCCGGTATTGCTTTAACAGGAGGCGGTTCATTATTAGAAAAAATTGCTCAATTAATGAAATTTATGACCGGTTTGGATGTAAAACTGTCTAAGCCGTCAAATTCAGTTTCTTCGGGTAGTGAACGAGTAAACAGTCCGAAATTATCAACAGCAGTAGGTTTAATAATGTTAGGTTTTGAAAATATTGAAAAATCAGCAAAACCTGATTTGAAAACTAAATCGGTGAAAAAGACTAAAGAAAAAAAATCAGGCGGACTTAAAAACTTATTCACATCAATAACCCAAACTGCTAAGCAAACAGCGATAAAGTTTTTTGAGGACGAAGACACTGAAATAAAAAATTAGTAACCATATAAAAAAATAGAATCATGGATGATTTATTGCCTTTTGATTTACCGACAAATTTTGCCTCCATTATTAAAGTTTTCGGAGTTGGAGGAGGGGGCAGCAATGCAGTTACTCACATGTTTTTAAAAGGAATTACCGGAGTTGATTTTGTAGTCGCAAACACCGACCTGCAAGCCCTTTCTAAATGCCCCGTTAATACCAAAGTTCAACTGGGAAAAACACTGACCGAGGGATTAGGAGCCGGCAACCAACCCGAAGTCGGCAGGGAAGCCGCAATCGAAAGTTTAGAAGATATTAAAACCGTTTTAGCTGCCGGAACCAAAATGGTATTTATCACCGCCGGAATGGGCGGAGGCACAGGAACAGGCGGTGCGCCCGTCATTGCACAAGCAGCGAAAGAAATGGGCATACTAACGGTAGGTATTGTTACTATTCCTTTCGGATATGAGGGTGAAAAAAGAATACGGTCAGCAATAGAAGGTATTTCCCAAATGGAACAACAGGTAGATGCTTTGTTAGTAATTAATAATGAAAAAATTCGCGAAATATACGGCGATTTACCTGCAAGCGTTGCTCTGGGCAAAGCCGATGAGGTTTTAACAACCGCAGCAAAAGGGATTGCCGAAATTATTACCATTGAAGGAAATATTAATGTTGATTTTGCCGATGTTAAAACCGTTATGAAAGGAAGCGGAGTCGCATTAATGGGTACCGGCGAAGCCGAAGGTGAACACAGAGCAGAAGCGGCAATTAAAGAAGCTCTGACATCACCCTTGTTGGATAATACAGATATTAAAGGAGCCAAAAACATTTTATTAAATATTACTTCAGGAATTAAAGAAGCAACTCTTGATGAAATTGACTATATCAATACTTTTGTTCAAAGAGAAGCCGGAAATAAAGCCGATTTAATTTGGGGAAGTAACCGAAATGAAAATTTAGGAGATAAAATTGCTGTAACCATTATAGCAACAGGCTTTGCGACAAATGATGTACCCAAATTATATGCTGCCGGGCAAATTAGTAAAGACGAGGTGAAAGAAGAAAAAAAAGTAATTCATATAGCCGATAAAGAAGATTATATCACAGATGACGACAAAGATGAGTTTCTTAATGACGACAATATTTTCGATTCATACAATAAAGAACAGCAAATCCGAATTAAAGAAGTAAAAAAAGAAAATGCTTCTGACGGAATTGAACGTTCTCATAATTCCTATTTTTCAAACGAAGGAAAAGCAGAAACAAATGAAGTTGAATTTGAGTTAGTTACTTCATCAGAATCGAACAACAAGATTAATAACAATAATGAAATGCAATCAACCCGGTTTTATGTTTCAAATTATCAAGAAAACTTACACGATTTAGAAGAAGTTCCTGCATATAAAAGAAAAGGAATTGTGCTGAATAACGAAACATTTTCTGAAAAAGATAAATTTTCTCGCTTTACTCTTTCTGTCGATAACGGCGAAATAAGTCTAAATCAAAATAATTCATATCTGCACGACAAGGCAGACTGATAAAAATTTATACCTGTGATTTTAGCCCTGTTTTGAATATGTTCAATCAGGGCTTTTTTTATTTATAAATTTTTTGACAATGAATAAAACGTATATTTGTAAAAAAAATAATGATAAAAATTGGAAATTATAATAATTTAAGGGTTGTTAAAACAGTCGATTTCGGAATCTATCTTGACGGAGAAGAAGCCGGTGAAATATTAATGCCCTTAAAATATGTTCCTCAAGGTACCGTCCCCGAAGATTTTATTGATGTGTTCATTTATTCCGATTCAGAAGACCGTTTAATAGCTACTACCGAAACTCCCTATGCTAAAGTCAATGAGTTTGCATACCTGAAGGTAAAAGCGGTAAATAAATTCGGAGCTTTTTTAGATTGGGGAATTTTAAAGGATTTGCTTGTGCCTTTCAGAGAGCAAAAATCAGATATGATACAAGGGAAAAGTTATATTGTATATATTTATTTAGATGAAAAAACAAATCGGCTGGCTGCTACTGCAAAAATTAATAAGTTTATAAGCTCAAACATACCCGAATATACTGAAAATTCAGAAGTTGAAATATTAATTGAAGGTGAAACAGAAATAGGCTATAAAGCAATTGTAGAAAATCAATTTTCAGGTTTATTGTATAAAAATGAAGTGTTTACATCTTTATTTGCCGGTGATAAAAAAAAGGCTTTCGTTAAAAAAGTCAGAACAGACGGTAAAATTGATTTGACTTTACAAAAAGTCGGGTATGAGCAAATTGATGATATTTCTAAAAAAATTCTTAGGATTATTAAAGAAAATAAAGGCTTTATTGCGGCAAATGACAACAGCTCTCCGGAAATGATTAAAGTTTTATTCGGTATCAGTAAAAAATCGTTCAAAAAAGCAATCGGTAGTTTGTATAAAGAACGATTAATTGTTTTTGAAGCCGACGGTTTGCGTTTGGTAGATAAATAAATTATTCGAGTTCAAAAAAAACAGCTAATTCATAATCAGACATAACTGCTTTACCTGCTTCATTTAATGCAGGTTGCCATTTAGGCATTTTATTTACCATTTCAATGGCAGCGTCATCCAATTCAGTAGTAACGCTTTTAAAAATTCTTATATTCCCGACAGTTCCGTTTTGGTCAATAAAAAACCCAAGGATTACTATGCCTTCAATCCCTTCTTTTTTTGCTTTTTTAGGATAATTCAAATTATCCTTTACATATCTTTTTAGGGCTTCAATTCCGTCCGGAAATTGTGGGGGAACCGCATATTTAAACAGGTTTTTAGTTTCGTTTTCGTCTTTAAAAAACTTGCTGTAATCCGGAATAATTAACCAACGTTCAATGTTTCTTGTTTTTTGCTCAAATGTAATATATTCTCGTTTAATGATATATGTTAAATTATCAGTAGTTTGCTTTATTTCAGCAGGTAAATCCGATTCATATGTATATTCATTAAACAAAGATTTAGCCGGTTCATTATTTTTTAATAAAAGTGATTTAAGTAAGCCCGTTTCATAAATTGCTTTTATTTCGAAATCGGCAGAAGCTTTTTCGCTAAGGGCATTTTGTTTTATAGAAAAAAATGTTTGTGAAATTAATTGATTTTCAGAATTATATGTTCTTTCCGAAATGCTCTTTATTACATTTGAAGGACCAAATATTATTGATTTGTACGCAAAATTTGAATTATGAAATTTAAAGTATTCTTTTGAATTTACATAACCTAATTCATTTGTTTCATTTCTCTCCGCTAATCGTTCGGATAAATCGTAATAAAATTTATTTTTGTACAAAAGGCGGTCATTTAAAATATGATACGATGAAGTTTTTTGATTTTTGTCATTAAAAAAATACCTATATAAATCTGTAATTTTTCTGTTTTTATCAAAGGAAGCTCTTTGAATAATATTCCCGTTTTCATCAATTGAAATCAATTCATATTTTTGAACGGAATCAGATAATACACCGTCAGCTATGGTATAATATCTGTTAACAAAAGCGCGTACATTATTTTTTACATAGCTGTTTTTTAAGTCATCAAAAGTGTTTTGAAGATAAAATGAATCATTTGTTTTGTATTGTGCAGAAACAAATTGAAACGGAATAAATAATAAAAATAAGAAAAACTGTATTGATTTCATATCTTCAAACTTTTGATTTGTCTGTGAAATTCCGTAAAAAAAAATTAAATAGAATTTAGTTTCAGCGGGGGTGCGGCTTTAAGTCGTACTCCCGCTTTCTTAGCAAAGAAACGCTTAGTTAATAAAACGTTTTTTAATTTTTAAAATTTGGGTTTACGTTGAATGAAATATAATATAATTCCGATAATCGGAATTACAAGTACAACGGCAGCCCATAACCAATAGTTCATACGGCGTTCTTTTGCATCTTGAAAAACTAATAAAGCAAATAGTATTTGAGCAATAAACGGAATAATTCGAATCATATTTATAAAGTTTTTAAATTCGCCGTAAAAATAATATTTTTTTATAATACGAAAGACAATTAATCAGTTTCTTCTCTGATTTTTCTGAATCTTCTTCGGGCATCAGAAACATATATGCTTTCAGGGTGTTCCAGCATAAGTTTTTTATAATATTCGGCGGCTTCTGTTTTGTTTTTAATTTTATCGTCAAACATCACGGCTAAATTATATAATGCAACATCAGACAGAATACCCCAATTATATTCAGTAAATACTTTTTTATAATACTGTTCGGCTTGCGGAAAATCTTTTTCAGATTCAAATATTTTGGCTTTTAAAAAATAAGCATCATCAATGATTTGATGGTTCGGATTGTGATTTATTAAACTGTCTAAAATCATCAAAGATGAATCGTTTTGGTGTCTGAATTTTAATAGTTCCGCTCTTGCAAATGCTTTTAATCCTGTTTGTAAAGAGTCATTTTCAATATTTTCTGAAATATGAATTGAATAGAATAAAGCATCATTTGCAACCGGTTTTGACGTGCTGGCTTTCAGTGCATCAAATTGTGCTTTTGCCCATTGAAAATTTTCGACGAAGTAGGCTAATTTCGCCTTTCGTAACTTTGCCTCATCACCTATGGTGTTCTCTTTATTTTCATGTTCGGCTTGTCCGTAGATTAAAGCCGCATAATCTAAATCATTTTTAAAAATTAAAACATCTCCTAATCCAATTTTACACCTTCCGGCTGATTGTTTATCTAATCCTCTTATATTTACAGCATCGGTTAATAATTTTTCGGCTTCTTCGGCTTTATTCAAATAAAATGTTTGAAGTTGAGCTAATTCAAAAATAGTTTCAATTGTGTTTTGACCAACACCAAAATTTATAAGTGCTAAATTATATTCCTCTTCAAGTTTAATAATTTCTTCAACCGGTTTATTTTCGCCGTTTTCTAATTGACTAAATTTTATACTTAAAATACCTAAACGGGCAGGAATAAAATATGCCGTTTTAAGACCTTTTTCAATAACATATTCATAGGCTTTAACTGCCGTTTCGTATTCATCATTCATTTTTGCCGTTTCAGCCAATTGAATAATATTTTTTCCGTTTGAATTTAATCGTTTATCAATTGCAATTTCTTGTATTAACGCATTTCCGAATTCTTTACGTTGCATGTAATACCAAACCAAAAAATTGTTAAATACGATTTTAGAATTTATTTTTTGAATTCGTTTTAATAATTGGACTTTCAAAATATCCGAAAATTCATTATTTACATCAGAATTGAGAAAGTACTGCATTTGGTTTTGAATGATTGTCAGATTCAAATCCGATAATTCCAAAAAGTCCAAATATTCGTTAATCATTTCAGGATATTTCCTTTGAATTGCATATAAATTTGCCATTTCGTTTTGAAACAAATCAGAACTTATTGCTCGACCTTTTAAATATGTTTTTTCGGCAAATTCATATTCTTTCCTGTAAATAAATGCGGCTGCTGTTGTTTTTATCATTACAGGGTTTTGCGGAAGGTTTTTAATAACTTTATTGTTATATTTATCTGCTTCTTCATTTTTGTTCTGTTTTTTGTATATGTATGCTAAATCAATCAGATAAGTCGGTTCATTATTGTTTTTGCGAATTTGTTTTTTTATTTCATTTTCAGCTTCCTCAAATTTGCTGAGTTCTGTTAAACAATCGATATAATAAGTAAAATATATTTTTGCTCCTGTTTTTTCAAAAATTCGCTTAAATAAAACCTCTGCTTTGTCAAATTCTTTGCCGTTATAGTATTCATAGGCTAAGCGAATATCGTTTCCTGTATTTTCTTGCGAAAAAACTTGAATCATTAAAACAAAGCTGAACAAAAATAATATCAATTGCTTATACATACGAATAAACTTTTAAACGGAGTTTCAAACCTACAAGTTTTTTTGCTAATATCACAATAACAATTAAAAAAACATACGATTGCAGGCTTTGTATCTGTTTATAAGATATGTTTGTTTAATATTTAAACTCATTTTGATGAAGTTTATTTATAACACAACATTTTTTATATATTTGAATAATATTTTTTTAAATAAACATGTCTTTTTTTGGAAAAAACATCAGAAAAATCAGAATCGCAAAAAAGATGACTCAAACAGAATTTGCAGAGTTATTTGATTTGAAGAGAACATCTTTGGGGTCATATGAAGAGGGCAGAGCCGAACCAAAAATTGATACTGTAATAAAAATAGCCGATTATTTCAGACTCAGCTTGGATCAATTGCTGAGAGCCGAATTAACAATAAATGATATTTTCCATTTTAAGGCTATTACAGGGGAATGAAGAATGTTTAAGTAAATTTTCATTAAGTCCTTATAATAAATTATTTATGTTTTGTTTTTTCGTTTTTTTTTCATATTATTGTATGACATAAAATTATTATCATGAAAATAAACTCCGGGTTTTTCGTCTTCCTGTTATTGCTTTGGATGTCCGGCTCAACCTATTGGTATGTTTGTAAGATTAAACATTATTGTGACAAAACAGAACTTTCTGATACTTCTGACAATAAACATTCTGATGATGTTCTTATTTCAATAGTACCTGATTCTAAAACTCAAGCAGGTCAAGACACATCAAACCGAAAAAAACTTCAAATAATAAAAAATCAACTTCTTGAAGGCTATGTTGTTTATGATTTTCCTAAAAATTGCGGAGAACACAATAAAATTGAAGATGCTTTTTTTGAATTCGGTGAAAATTTAAAACTTTATTTAAACGAAAATAATGAATCAAAAATAATTATTATCGGACACACAGATAATGTCGGAACAAATTCTGCAAATTTAGCTTTCGGATTTAAAAGGGCTTCATTCATCAAATCAAAACTGATTGAAACCGGAATTCCGGAGGAATGTTTTATAATTGATTCCAAGGGCGAAACTCAACCGACAGAAACAAATGAAACACCAACCGGAAGAGCCAAAAACAGGCGTGTTGTAATAAAATTATCAGTTAATTAAAATAATAAAAACATGACAGAACACATTTTTGAAATCGTAATTATGTTGCTCGGAACTGCTATCTTAGGTTTTTTAATTGCATGGTTTTGGAGAAATAATAAAATAGAAGAATTAGAGCAATATATCAGAGCAATTGAAGATAAAAATAATCGTTTGCAAGCGGAATATAACAAAATTGAGCAAAAATTAATAGATTGCCAAACAGAAAAAAAGAAAAAAGAAGCTGTAATCGGTGAATTTGAAAAACGTTTGGCAGAATGTCAAGCGAATTTGATAGTTTCAGATTTGAATCTTTTCAAAACCGAAAGTGAAATTAAAAAGATTGTTAAACCTAAAAAACAATCAAAAGCAATTAAATCGGTAAAGACAGATAAAATTTCAGATAATTTGACAAAAATTGAGGGCATAGGTCCGAAAATATCAAGTATTTTGAAAAGTGCCGGCATAGATACTTATAAAAAATTATCTTTGACAAAGCCTACAAAAATTTCAGAACTATTAATACAGGCAGGAGGAAATTCTTATAATCGATTTGATCCGGCTACTTGGCCCAATCAAGCAAAATTAGCTGACCAAGCCAAATGGGATGAATTAAAAAAATGGCAAGATGAATTAAAAGGCGGAAAGAAAGAATGACGACATGAGCCGATTTCGTTAACTTAATAATTAAAAAACACCCGAATTCAGCATAACCAAAGTACAGTTATTTATTGTTTCAATATGTTTTTCTTTTGCCATGAATGATAATTTCGAATTTTCTGTGCCGGGATTAAAAATTAGTCGTTTTGGGTTTAATGAAAAAATATAATCGTAATATTCCGGTTGATTTTGTATGCCGATATATAATGAAATTGTATGAACATCATTCACATAAGGTTTGCCGGTAAGTATTTCAGAGCCTGATATTTGACCTTTCCTGATACCGATAGGTATTACTTCATGCTCATACCTTTTTAATAAAACAACGGCTTTATATGAAAATCGTTCGGGTTTCGGAACGGCGCCTATTACTATTGTTTTCACCTGTCTATAAATTTGTAAAAAAAATTGAATGACGATATTATAAAAAAATATCGAAAACGAATAAAGTTTTTTTCAATTTAAAAATAAACTACTTTTGATTTTTTAAAATCAAATTATGAAAATAGAAAAAAATAAAGTAGTTGCTGTAAGTTATGAACTTCGAATATCAGAAAACAGTGAAGAAATTGTTGATGTAGCATATGACGACGACCCCTTAGAATTTATTTTCGGAAGCGGTATGATGTTGCAAAAATTTGAAGATAATTTAGAAGGTTTATCAAAAGGTGACACTTTTGAGTTAAAATTAAGCATCGATGAAGGTTATGGCGACAGAAACGAAGATTTTATATCAGAAATTCCAAAAGAAATATTTGAACAAAACGGAAAAATAGAAGACGGTTTATTAGATGTCGGGAATATTATTCCGATGCAAGATGAAAACGGAAATCACTTTAACGGACAAGTGATTGAATCAGATAATCAAATGATTAAGATGGATTTTAACCACCCGCTTGCAGGAGAAGAATTGTATTTTTCAGGAAAAATTTTAAATGTAAGAGTAGCTACAAAACAAGAAATGAAACACGGGCACGTACATTCACACGGACACGATCATTAATTAAAGGTATAATAAATCCGAATTTAACAAAGTTCGGATTTATTATGCTAAAGGCTGAACTTTACTCGATTCTTGAAGGTTCATGTTTGTAAAGTCAAAGGATTTTATTAAATTTATACCCGGACTTTTACCGACTTCAATACTCCCGAATTTACGGTTGATATTTAATGCTTTTGCCCCGTTTAAACAGGCTGATTCAATCAATTTCGAAAACGGAATATCGGGAAAATGTTTAACAATTATCTTAAGTTCACTTAAAATTGATAATTCGGTATTTGATGCATAACTGTCTGTACCGATACATGTTTTTACTCCCATATCAAAAAACAATTTTATATCGGGAAGCGTATTTTCAATATACAGATTTGACAGAGGACAAAATACCCAATACACATTATTTGAAAAATTTTCTGCAAAACTAATGTTTTCATTTCCTGTAAACGTGTTGTGTATCAGCAATATATTGTCTTTCGGACGTTGTTTGTTTAAAGTATGTTCAATTGCACTTTTTTCATAAAAGTTAAAATCTGCAAATTCAAAGTTTTTTCTTCGTAAAACTTCGGCTAATGCTCCTTTTTTTGACCTAATGAATGTGTCTTCACTCTCAGTTTCTTGGTTATGAACAGAAATAATTTGTTTTGATTCCGGTCTGTTGTGAATTATCGTTTGGTATAATGCATCAGGCACTGAATATGCCGCATGAGGTACAATTGTTCCGTTCAGGCTAAAATTTTTAAGTAAATTCAAATTCTGAACGGCTTTTTCATAAGTGCTTTGGGCTGTTTGGTTATTGATTGTTAAAACCTCAATAAATGTATGATAAAATAAAGCACTTTCTTTTTTTATTTTAAAACTGTCATCGGTATTTGAAATATCACCTACGGCAACAATACCGTTTCTTTTCATTTCTGAATCCGCATTTATAATTTTTTCTTGCAAATTATCCGGAAAATTTCGTTTGCTGATAATTTCGTCAATAAAACCCGGCAAACCTCTGCTTGTATCTTGCTTAATAAGCCCTTTCATATGTGATAATTCAAGATGGCAGTGTGCATTTACAAATCCCGGAACAATAACACCTGAAAAATATTCAAGAGATTCTGTTTCTTTTAATTTTCCGTTTGTGTTTATAACATTTAAAATTTCTCCTTTAGAATCAATTTCAATAATACCGTTTTTCAGAACAGATGTTCCCGTGAAAATATACGGAGCGGATAGTCTTCTCATTTTTAGGGATTATCAATAAGTTTGTTTTCCTTTGTTTTTTTATAATAATTTGATTGGGAGCGATTGCATCTTGATAATCTGTCAAAGCTTTTCAGAATACCTATAAACACATTTTTTTTAACTGAAATTGCCGCATACTCTGAGCAAGAAGGACTATACGGGCAATCTTCATTGTCTTGTGAAGAAATAAAATACTTATAGAGCTTAATGAGTTTGAAGTTGTTTTTTAAAGGCTGATGAGTTTTGCTGATGGTAAGGAGGTTGTAGTACTTTGCGGAATAATCAATTTTTTCACTTTGTGAAAAAGCAATCATCTTTAAAAAAAAGAACCCGAAAAGGAATAGTATATTAAGGGCATAATACTTCATTCAAAAGTTTTACGCATTGAACATCAGATGTTTATTAATTGCAAATTCAATGTTTAGTTCTAAACTGGTTTTATAAACCGGTTTGGTCATAAACCCGTATGTATTTTTTAAAACAGCTCGTTTAACTGTGTTAACATCACTGACGCCTGAGATATAAATAATCGGAATATTAAAATTTTCAGATATGACTTTTGCAGTTTCAACACCGTCTATTTTACCTGATAAATGGATATCCATCAGAATTAAGTCAGGTTTTTTATTTTTACAAAGCTCCAAAGCTTCTTCACCCGAAGAAACCGTTCCGCAGTGTGAATAAGCTAACTCGTCAAGAAACATCTCAAAAACCGTACATAACATACTGTCATCTTCAACGATTAATATTTTTGGTTTACTCATTAATAGGTAATTAATTTGTGTGTAAAGTTAATAAAAATATCTGTTAATTAAAATCTCATGTCAATTATTTCAATACCTTTAGGAAATTTTTTTTCATCAAAAATAAATAACTGTTCTGATATTTTTATGTCAGGTTTTATTTCAGATACTGTAAGAAAATGATTAAGTCCGGATTTTCCGTATGTTTCAACAGAATAGATTTCATTTTCAATTTTATCCACTCTGATTCTAATTTTAGAATAAGGACTTTCAGATGATTTTTCAGGAAACAAATCTATTACATTAAATATTTTTTTCTCTGTTTGTTCTTCCCCTATTAATAAATATTTATAGCCGGTTTCATAAATTGTAAATAATTTTGCAGGGTTAAAAATAGATTCTTCATCAGGACCCGGTTCGGTAATTGTAATTTCATTACTTTCTTTCATATATGTCCAAACCGTTTTACCATCTGAAAATATTTCAGTTCCGGGGATAATGATTTTATATTTCTTAGCTTGTAAAAAAGCATAACCGGTATGATTTTCTTTAAGCCCGTTTTGTTTATTCTCAACCAAATAGTCAAATTTTATTCTCAAACTATTATATGATTTTGTTTTTTTTGCAAGAGCGTCTAAAACTTTTTTTGCTTTGGGATCTTTGTTTAGTTCAACTTGTGAAAATGCAAAGGACATGCTTAAAAATACAAGGGATGATAAAAACAAATATTTCATAGTGTTTGATTTATTTAAATTAAACAAAAAATGTACCGATTAAATGGTATCAGTTTTTAATTGAATTATGGAAGAGAATTTAAAATTGATTCTAAAGAATATTCATCTGAAACATAAACATCACGGGGTTTACTTCCTTTTGCCGGACCAACGATACCGGCTGCTTCAAGCTGGTCAACTATTCTGCCGGCTCTGTTGTAACCGATTGAAAGTTTTCTTTGAATCATTGAAGTTGAACCTTGTTGATTCATAACAATTATTTTGGCTGCTTCGTTAAATAATTCATCACGACTTTCTAAGTCTGTTTCTCCAAATTCATCATCGCTGTCGGTTTCCGGTTCCGGTAAAAAGAAGGGCATCGGATAAGCTTGTTGTTGTGAAATGTATTGAGTTATTTTTTCTAATTCAGGTGTATCAATGAAAGCACATTGCAGGCGAATTAAATCACTGCCTTGGGTTATTAACATATCTCCTCTTCCGATTAAGCGATTTGCACCCGGACTGTCTAAAATGGTTCGAGAATCAATCATTGATGCAACTCTGAACGCAACACGCGAGGGGAAGTTTGCTTTAATAACACCGGTTATAATGTTTGTTGACGGACGTTGTGTGGCAACGATTAAATGTATTCCTATAGCTCTTGCTAATTGTGCTAATCGAGCAATCGGCAGTTCAATTTCTTTTCCGGCAGTCATTATTAAATCTGCAAATTCATCAATAACCAGAATAATATAAGGTAAATATTTATGTCCTTTTTCGGGGTTGAGTTTTCGGGCTGTAAACTTGGCATTATATTCTTTAATATTTCTGGTTTGTGCTTTTTTTAATAATTGATATCGATTATCCATTTCGATATTTAACGAATTAACGGTGTGTACAACTTCGTGATTATCAGTTATAATAGGTTCTTTTGCATTCGGTAAGGTTGCCAAATAATGGTGTTCCAATTGTTGGTAAAGTGTAAGTTCTACTTTTTTCGGATCAACTAATACGAACTTAACTTGAGCCGGATGTTTTTTATATAATATTGAGGCAATAATAGCATTTAAACCTACTGATTTTCCTTGACCTGTAGCACCGGCAACCAACATATGAGGCATCTTTACCAAATCAAATACATAAGCTTCATTTGAAATTGTTTTTCCGAGGGCAATAGGAAGTTCCATTTTTGTGTCCTGGAAAGCAGCCGATTTTACTAATGATTTGAATGATACGATATCCGGGTTTTCATTCGGAACTTCAATTCCTATTGTTCCTCTGCCGGGCATAGGAGCAATAATCCGTATTCCGTGAGCAGCCAAACTAAGAGCTATATCGTCTTCAAGGTTTTTAATTTTAGAAATTCGTACGCCGGGTGCAGGAACAATTTCGTATAATGTAAGTGTAGGACCAATTGTAGCTTTAATTTTTTGAATATCAATTTTATAGTCTTTTAGTGTTTCAACAATTCGGTTTTTGTTTCTTATTAATTCATCTTTACCTACTTCGGGGTTCCCGGCATGATGGTCTTCAAGTAAATCAATATCAGGCAATACAAAGTTAGAAAGATCCAGGGTCGGATCATAATTTCTGAACACGTTGTTCTCAATTGATTCAGACATAACATCATGGTTATGAGTAACATCTAAAGCAAGTTTTCCGTATTGAATTTTATTTAGTTCTTTATCAATGTATTCTTGAATTGTTTCATCTTCTTTTTCATCTTCTTCTTTAATTTGATTGTGTTTTTGATTTGTTTGTTCTATTTCGAAACCTAAATCATCGTGATTTTCAATTTTTTTACCGTCGTCTAAGAGTTTATATTTCTTTTTTTCTGTAATAAGAATTTCATCATCATCGTCATCATCCAAATCAATTATTATTTTTCTTTCATTCGTCTTTTTATTCAATTCAGGCTTAGAGTCCGTTTCTTTATGAATGCCTTTATCGGCTTTAACAGCCGCTTTTTTTTCTTTAATAAATTCATCTTTAAAGCCTGTAAATAATTCAGAAAATTTAAAATTTTTAAATAATTTCTCAAAAAGACCTTTCATTTTATGATTGAAACCGTCAATAACTATCATTAAAAAAGCCGTGAGTGTAATCATTAAAAAAATTATCTCACCGAAAAAACCAATAATTGATTCAATCCACTCATGCATCGTAAATCCGAACTGCCCGTATATTATATCATAATCTTCCTTTCTGTTAAAAATTAATGCAAATGTTACAGATAACCAAAAAACTGAAAAAAATATGTTTTTTGTTATTGTTAATAAAGGTTTTTTAAATGCATTTAAAAGTTTCAGCCCGATTAAAAAGAATAAAAAAGTAAATAAAAAAGAGGCAATTCCGAACCATTTATAAACAAATATATATGATAACAGTGCACCGAATTTCCCGGCAATGTTTTCAGAGCTTGCACTTGAGTTAAACAAATAATCAAACCAATTCAAATCAATAATGTCTTGGTCGTCTTTCCATGTTGAAACAGATGAGCTGAAAGCAATAAATAAGAGAAGGGATATCAAAATAAAAAACATTCCCCACCAGGTTCTGAATTTTTTGTCTTGAATCTTATTTTGAATACGGTCTTTAATCGGAACCGCAGCCTTTTTTTTAGTTTTTGATTTTTTTCTTCCCGTTGTTGCCATTAATGTTTTTTTTCAACAAAAACAATACTCACAAACTACAAAGGTAAAATTTTTATTGAAAAAATAATTATGCGTGAGAATTAAGTTCTTTAAAATATATTTGTTGCTTAATTGAAAATTGTAATTAATTTTGAAGATTATAATAAATAAAAAAAATTAAAACAATGGGATTATTTTCTTTTAATAAAGATTCCGGTGAAAAGAATACCGGATTAACTGATGAAGCAAGAGCTTCAGTTATAGAACAAATGATTAAACATTACAATTTGGCAATTGAAGGTTTTAAAATTGAACTTAAAGGAGAGAATGCTAAAGTTTGGGGTGTTGCAAAAGAGCAAAGTGTAAAAGAGAAGATTATTTTAGCAGTCGGAAATGTGAACGGGGTAGCTACTGTTGATGACTATATTACTGTAGGGAAGGTTGTAAAAGATGACAAAGGAAATGAGGAAGTAGAATTAAATCAAGAAGTATCAGAGTTTTATACTGTAAAAAAGGGAGATTCTTTAAGTAAAATATCCAAAGAATTTTATGGTGATCCTATGAAATACAAAGCTATATTTGAGGCAAATACACCGATGCTTAAAAATCCGGATTTAATTTATCCCGGACAAGTTTTACGAATACCCAAATTATAAAAATAAAAAAAGCTGTCTGATAAGGCAGCTTTTTTTATGCTCAAAAACTTATATTATTAATGAATAAATACGTTGAGCCCGCCATACAATAAAGTTCTTGAGTCGCTTCCGGATATGTATTGATATGCTCCGGCAATATTTGCGTAGCAATCAAAAGAGGATGTTCCTAAAATTCTGTATCCTCCTCTAATAGTTAATTCCGAATTTGCAGGTTTTTCAATATTCCAGTCATAAGCTAATCTGAATTCAGGCGAAATCAGTATTTTTCGGTCTGAAAACCCCCAATCAATACCGATATAACTTTCATGATACGTTTTCCCTGATTCATCCATTATATACATTAAGCCTTGCCCGATACTCATTTTAAATAATTTTCCGGGAATAATATTAAAGTCGGCAATAAAATCTAAAAAATCAGTTGAGCCGTATTTGTTTGTAAAATAACTATATCTAAAGTCGCCTGAAATTGCTCCGTAATGTATTTTTAATCGGGGAACAAACAGCATTGTGTTGTTAATATCGTTTACAGCACCGGCGTGAACCAAAAGTTCAAAAGATGAAACCGTAGGATTGCTTTTTCCGGAGGATAATAAATTAGTTTGATATTTTCCGAAGAAAATTCCGGTCAGTTGCATGGCGGTATTCATGCAGGTATTGTTACCCGGATCATTGTTGTTTTTGTCAGTATTTTCTTTCGGTACATTACCTTCATTATTACTATTTTTATTGCCGCCGTCATCATTTGTTTTTTGAGAAAAAACGAAAGAAGAAGATAATACAACAATTACTATAACACTAAATAATTTATTCATAATCTGTTTAATCATAATGCTTATAAATGAATCAAATTTTTATTCAGCTAAAAAATTATAATTTTGTAAAAATATTAAATAATTGATGAATGACAAATAAAAACAGAAGAAAAAAAGGAAAGATTATTTTATTCGCAGTGATGATTATTCTCGCTGCATCAGGCTTGTATGCCTATTCAATCTATCAGGATATTTTTAAAAGGAACGTTTCGCAAGATGCCTATCTGTACATTCATACAGGGTCTGATTATGAAGACCTTATTAACTCATTGAACTCTTTGAATGTTGTAACGGATATCAGAACGTTTGAACAAACAGCAAAGCTGAAAAATTTTAGCGAAAAAGTTTATCCGGGCAAATATTTTTTGGAAAAGGGAATGACAAATAATGAGTTAATAAATATGTTAAGATCAGGAAAACAAAAACCCGTAAAACTTACATTTAATAATATTGAAACCATCGAAGAATTTTCAGGAAAAATTTCACAATTTATTGAAGCCGATTCGGTTGAAATATATGAGCTGCTTACCGATAATGCTATCTTAGAAAAATATCAATTTAGTAGAATTAATATTATCAGTTTATTTATTCCGAATACCTATGAATTTTATTGGAACACATCAGCTGAGAAATTTATTGAAAAGATGTATCAGGAATATTCAAATTTTTGGACAGACGAGCGACTTAAAAAGGCTCAATCATTGAATTTAACAAAACAAGAAGTAGCAACATTAGCCTCAATTGTACAAGCGGAACAAAGAGAACACAGCAGTGAAAAACCAAGAATTGCCGGATTATATATTAATCGACTGAGAAGAGGTATGATGCTGCAATCTGACCCGACATTGATATTTGCTTCAGGCGATTTTTCAAAAAAAAGAGTTTTAAATCGAGATAAAGAAATAGATTCGCCGTATAATACATATAAATATACCGGTTTACCTCCCGGACCGATTAATATGCCTGAAATATCGTCAATTGATGCAGTATTAAATTATGAAAAAAATGAATTTATTTTTATGTGTGCAAAAGAGAATTTTTCAGGATATCATAATTTTTCTGTAAATGCCAAACAACACGGAATTTATGCAAGAAGGTATCAAGATGCTTTAAACAGAAAAAAAATTTGGAAATAAAATATCATGGAACAAGCCAAAATTAAAATTCAAATTGAATCGGAAATCGGTGAATTGGAAGGTGTCATTATACACACTCCCGGAAGTGAGCTGGAAAATATGACACCCGAAAATGCTGAACGAGCATTATACAGCGATATTTTAAATTTATCGGTTGCTTCGAAAGAATATCAGCAATTAAAAGGTGTTTTAGAAAAAGTTACCAATGTTTTTGAGCTTAAATCATTATTAGCAGATGTTTTTGAAATGCCGAACGTTAAAAACCTTATGGTTAATCGTATATCAGAAAGTTGCAAAGCTGCCGACGTGAAAAATATATTGTCGGAACAAAACGCTCAAAATTTAGCAGAATTGTTAATAGAAGGAGTTCCGATGCAGGAAAATAGTTTAACAAATTATTTAGAAAAGAATTATTATCAATTAGAGCCGCTTCACAATTTTTTTTTCACACGTGATGCATCAACAGCAATAAATGATTCAGTATTAATTAATCGTATGGCAAATCCCATAAGAAAGCGTGAGGCAATTATTATGGAAGCCATTTTTGATTATCATCCTCAATTTATAGCGAAAACGATAAACCCGAAAAACAGCAGACAATATAACGATAATATTACTACAGAAGGCGGTGATATATTGGTTGCAGGAAAAGATATTTTATTAATCGGTTCAGGAATTCGTACATCCTCTCAAGGAATTGATTATATTGCATCAAAACTTGAAAGCCGTGAATTTCCCCGACACATTATCGTACAAGAATTACCTCGAACACCTGAATCGTTTATTCATTTAGATATGGTTTTTACTCTGTTAGACCGAGATAAGTGTATGGTTTATGAGCCGTTGATTTTAAAAACAAGCCGTTTTGCAACACTTCATTTAGTTGTAGAAAACGGGAAAATAACATCTATAAAAGAAGTTCCGAATATTCCGTTTATCCTTAATGAGTTAGGAATGCCTGTTGAACCGATTTTATGCGGAGGTAAAAATCTTCAAAATCAAGAAAGAGAACAATGGCACAGCGGAGCTAATTTTTTTGCAATAGCTCCGGGAAAAATTATCGGTTATGAACGCAATGTTCATACAATTGAAGAACTTAACAAAAAAGGGTTTTCTGTTTTAAGAGCAAAAGATATAATATCAGGAACTGAAAAAATTGAAAATCACGAAAAAGTAGTAATAACAATACATGGTTCTGAATTAGCCAGAGGAGGAGGAGGTGCAAGATGTATGACTATGCCGGTCAGAAGGAAAATATTGTAATTTAATTAGCTGTTTAAAGCATTCCAAATCATGTCTTTAAGTTCAGAAATCCCTTTTTGAGCAACTGAAGAAATAAAAACATACGGAACAGCGGGCAATTCTTCTTTCATTTCTTCAATCAATCTTTCATCTATCATATCCGATTTTGTCATAGCCAGTATGCGTTGTTTATCAAGCAGTTCCGGGTTATGCTTTTGTAATTCGTTCAGTAATATATTGTACTCCGATTTAATATTGTCTGTATCAACAGGTATCATAAACAATAAAACTGAGTTTCGTTCAATATGTCTTAAAAAACGCAAACCGATTCCTTTTCCTTCGGCTGCTCCTTCAATAATTCCGGGTATATCAGCCATAACAAACGATTGATTGTTACGATATTCAATCATTCCCAAATTGGGTGTTAATGTTGTAAATGCATATTCTGCAATTTTAGGTTTCGCAGCTGAAATAACTGAAAGTAAAGTGGATTTACCGGCATTCGGAAAACCTACTAAGCCTACATCAGCTAAAACTTTAAGTTCAAGTATTATCCAAGCTTCTTCACCTTCTTCACCGGGTTGAGCATATCTGGGCGTTTGATTGGTAGATGATTTAAAATGAGTATTTCCTAAGCCGCCTCTGCCGGCTTTCATTAAAATTTTTTCTTCATCGTGTTCTGTAATTTCAAATAATACTTCTTCCGAATCAGCATATTTTGCAATTGTTCCTAAAGGAACTTCAATTATAACATCCTCTCCTTCGGCACCAAAGCTGTTGCTCTCCGAACCCGGTGTTCCGTTTGGAGCTACAATATGTTTTTGATATTTTAAATGGAGTAATGTCCATTTATGGCTGTTACCCTTTAGTATGACATGTCCGCCTCGCCCGCCGTCACCTCCGTCAGGACCGCCCTTTGCGGTCAGCCGGTCTCTTCTTAAGTGCATTGATCCGGCTCCGCCTTTTCCTGCTTTACAAAAAATTTTTACATAGTCAATAAAATTTGAGTCTGCCATCAGAATTGTTTTGCAAATTTATAATTTGCAAAAGTAAAAAGTATTTGTTATAAAACACCCGTGTATAAGAATTATTAAGATATAGAGTTATAAAGTTAAACCTAAATTAGACCAAATTTAATAACTATGTTTTGAATCTTAATTAACATTTTCAATAACTACCGCCGAAGCACCGCCGCCGCCGTTACATAATCCGGCAACACCGTATTTAGCATTATTTTGTTTCAAAACATTAATTAGGCTTACTATAATTCTGGAACCGGATGCTCCCAGAGGATGCCCCAATGAAACCGCACCTCCGTTTACGTTTACATTATTTTCGTCTAATCCTAATTCTTTTATTCCGGCTAATGCTACTACAGAAAATGCCTCGTTAATTTCATAGTAATCAATATCTTCAGCTTTTAATCCGGCTTTTTTAATTGCTTTCGGAATCGCTTTTGCAGGAGCAGTCGTAAACCATTCAGGTGCTTGTGCCGCATCACCGTATCCGATTAATTTTGCCATCGGTTTTACTCCTAACTCATCTGCTTTTTCTTTGCTCATAAGAATCAAAGCCGCAGCCCCGTCATTTATTGTTGAGGCATTTGCTGCGGTAACTGTTCCGTCTTTTTGAAAAACCGGTCGTAAGGAAGCAATTTTATCAAATTTCACATTTGTGAATTCTTCATCGGTATCAATTGTTATAACACCGTTTCTTGTTGTGATTTCTACAGGTACAATTTCATTTTTAAATTTTCCCGATTCAGTTGCCGCAGCTGAACGCTTATAAGATTGAACGGCATAACGGTCTTGTTCTTCACGACTTATATTCATTTCTTTTGCACAAAGCTCAGCAGCATTTCCCATATGGTAGTTGTTATAAACATCCCATAATCCGTCTTTAATTAATCCGTCAACCAAATTACCGTCGCCTAACTTTATTCCGGTTCGCATACCGGGAACATAATGAGGAATTGAAGACATATTTTCCATACCGCCTGCAACAACTATATCGTTGTCACCTAACATAATCGTTTGAGCAGCAATCATAACCGATTTCATTCCGGACGAACAAACTTTATTGATTGTCGTACAAGGAACTTTATTCGGGATACCGGCAAATATAGCGGCCTGCCTTGCGGGAGCTTGACCTAAATTTGAAGAAATAACATTTCCCATAAATACCTCATCTATAAGATTTACATCCAAATTAACAGCTTTAACAGCACCTTTTATTGCAGTTGCCCCTAATTGTGTTGCCGAAATACTCGACAAACCGCCTCCGAAACTCCCTATCGGTGTTCTTACGGCTGAAACAATATATACTTCTTTCATTTTGATAGTATTATTTAAAAAAATTGATTAATTCACATCAAACAAATTTAATAATTTATTTCTCGTTATGCAAATTCATAATTATTAATAAACTGCCGGTTTAAAGAAAAAATATGTTTAACAATTATTATAATAATTAAACATCCTGACAGACACATTAATACAAGAATGTTCATTTTTTATATATTTTATATTTTTTTCATTTTTTATATTTTTTTTATAAATTTACATTTTGGTATTCATTATTATTTAAAATTTTAACAAATTCTCTAAAATAAAAGATATGTTTAAGTTCAAAATGTCATTAGGGGTAAAAATTTCGGTACCCATTATTTTAATAACAACTATACTAATGTTAACCTTGTTATTAATAAACTATCAAAGAGTTAAAACACAACATCAAAAATCAATTGACAAATCTTTTGAAAATAAAATGAAAGATATCGACAATAACATCAAAAGAATACAAAATAAGGCTTTGTGGATAGCGTCAGTATGTTCAAATTTGGATATAGTAAAAAAATCGTATGCTGATTATTATGAAACAGGTGATATAGAGGGCAGTACAAAATCACTTGCTAAACAAATGACCCAAATTAGCGAAGCTTTAAAAAGTTATACCGGTGTGCAAGATGCATCCATTCACTTTCACTTGCCGCCCGCTCTGTCTTTTTATAGAAGCTTTTCCAAAAAAAAGGGTGATGATTTAAGCAGTTTCAGAAGCACTGTTTTAAAAATATCTGAAATTCACAAACCCGTTGAAGGTATTGAAGTAGGACGCGGTGGTTTTGTTATCAGAGGTATTGCACCCATATTCAGCGATAACGGACAATTCTACGGCTCCGTTGAAAATTTTTATTCTATTACGGAAATGGTTAAAGCGGCTAAACTTACAGATAATGAAGATTTTGCTGTTTTTATGAATACCTCATTGTTGAATATTGCTACTGATTTCTTTGAAGAAGGCACAACAAATGTGAAAGCCGAAAATCCGATTATCGGAAATTTTATTTTTATCGAATCAACCGCTAAAAATTTTAATGTTAAAAATATTCAAGCCGAGCAATTAAATTCGGGAATAAAAGAAGTAACAAAATCTCGAACCGGAAATTTTTATTATGCCTATTTTCCGATTTATAATTTTGACAACAAAGCTGAAGGCGTTGGGGTTATACAATTTGATATGTCAGAAGCAGAGGCATCAATAACGAATACAAGGTTAACAGTTTATATTTTAAGTATTGCCTTACCGATAGTTATCATCTTTTTGGTACTCTTTTTAACAAGAATTTTCATAAGCAGACCAATTTCTACGGTTGTAAATGTTATGGATAAAATTGCAAATAGAGATATTCGTTCAAAAATTACTGCAACCACTAATGATGAAATCGGTTATTTGTATCATTCGGTGAATAAAATTGCCGATAGTTATCAAGAAATTATTACAGAACTTACAGAAACTTCAAATACTATTTACGGAGCATGTGCTCAATTATCAGAAATTGCAGTAAATGTGCATTCAACGTCTGATACCCAATCGGCAACTACCGAGGGAATATCTTCATCAATAGAAGAAATTTTAGCAACGGTTGAATCAAACACAAAACGAGCAGAAATGACAGGAGAATCTGCAAACAAATCTGCTGCCGGAATTAAAGAAAACAATGCACTTTTTACACAAGCAATTAATTCTGTTTACGAAATTACTAAGAAAATTGCCATTATTTCTGAAATTGCATCAAAAACAGACATCCTGTCAATAAATGCCGCAATTGAAGCTGCACACGCCGGCGATACAGGAAAAGGATTTGCCGTTGTTGCCCAAGAAATCAGAAAATTAGCTGATAAAAGTAGAGATGCGGCATCCGATATTGAGAAAATATCAATAGAAAGTCAAGAAATTTCTAAAGATGCAAGAGAAAAACTTAACAGTATCGTACCGGAAATTGCTGAAAGTGCCGATTTAATTGACAGTATTGCTGTTGCGAGTAAAGAATTAATTATGAGTATTGAATTGATAAACACGTCTGTTTTAGAATTAGTAGGTTTCAGTCATACAAACACTGTTATCGCTGAAGAATTGTCTGTTTCTTCTGAAGAACTGCAAGCTCAGGCAGAAGCACTTAAAAATCAAATTTCTACATTTAAAATATAGATTTATACCATGATTGATAAAAAAGATTATTTCAAGCAAGTATTATCATTAGGCGATTTCTCTAAAATATCTTCATATATTGAAACAACATACGGAATACAATTGCCTAATAATAAATTAAACATGGTTCAAACACGTTTAATTAAACGATTAGCAGAAATTGAAAAACCGACATTTAAAGATTATATTGAGTATGTTTTTAGCACTTCGGGAAAAAATGAATTACAAAATATGGTTGATGAAATTACAACTAACCGAACCGAATTTTTCAGAGAAATACAACATTTTGATTTTTTAAAAGAAAATTTTTCAGATAAAAAGGATAAAGTAAAAATTTGGAGTGCAGGATGCGCTTCGGGTGAAGAACCCTATTCAATAGCCATGTTATTACATCATCATAATATTGATTGTGAAATTTATGCTTGCGATGTATCTGTAAAAGCATTAAATGAAGCACGAAACGGAGAATATCAGGAGCGTGAGGTTTCTCCTGTTCCCGAAGCGATGAGAACAAAATATTTCACAAAAGTTCAAGACGGATATAAAGTAAACGAAAATATTAAAAAATTAATTAAATTTTATCATATCAACTTATTGGATAACACATATAATATTCCTAATGATATTGATATTATATTTTTTCGAAATGTATCCATTTATTTCAGTAGCGCTAATCAAGATTCAACATTCATTAAAATGGCTTCATATTTAAAAAAAGACGGTTATTTAATTATCGGAGTTTCTGAAAACATGTTTAATAAAGATTTACCTTTTAAAAAACTTAAATTTTCAATTTTTCAAAAAAGCGAATAAATTGCAAATCATAAGCTTACAGATTTTTTATGAAAAGAGTAGTTTTAGTAGGATTTCCTGACCAATATAATTTAAACATAACGAATAATATTCAAAATTCAGGGTGTTGTAATGAATTTACCAAAAAATATACGAATTTACAATTTTTCAGAGATTATAAAAATGAAAGTGCCGATATAATTTTTTTGGATTCATTTTCAAAAGATTCAGAAATAACAGATGTAGCTAAAAAAATTAGGGCAATAGATTCAGAAGTTTTCATTGTAGGAATGTCTATGAGTTTTAATCCTATATTAAAAGAAACATTTAAAAAAGAAATAACAAAATCTGATTTTATTTTAAAAACACAAGACAACAAAAATTATATAACACAATTATTGGAAGGAGAAACCCCCGGCACTTTTAATGAAAATAAAAAACAAAAATCAAAAACCGCTTTAGTTGTTGATGATTTTTCGAACACATTAAATGTAATAAAATTCACTCTTGAAAAAAATAATATAAATGTAATAACAGCCGGGAGCGGCGAAGAAGCACTAAAAATTTTAAACAAGCAAATCATACCCGATATTATTATAACAGATTTGAACATGCCCAAAATGGATGGTTTTGAATTGATTGAAAATATTAGAAAAATAAAAGAAATTGACAAGGTTCCTATTTTCATTTTAACAACTGATTTTAACTTCAATAAGAAACTAAAAGCTAAGCAACTAAATGTTACAGGCTGGATACAAAAACCATATAATTCCAATGATTTCATAAAAATTATCGGTAATGCATTAAAAAACTAAACAAAGCAGACTTATGTTTAATGAACAAAAAAAATTGTTTGTACAAGAAGTAACCGATTTGTTATTAAAAGTTGAAAAAGATTTACTTTTATTAGAAAATGACTCAACAAACAATGACATTATTCAAGATATTTTCAGAGCCATGCACACCGTTAAAGGTTCAGCAGGGGTATATAATCTTGAAAAAACAGTTCTGCTTGCACATAATTTTGAGTCGCTTTTTGAAAACATCAGAAAACAAGAGTTAAAAGTTACTAATGAAATTATTACATTAACTCTTCAGGCAAATGATACATTACTAAGATTAATAAATGCAGATACAGAAACTATTATTGACGACTCGGAAATTGAATATTTAATTTCCCAAATTAACAGTATTAAAGTTCAAATCACTTCCAAAGTCAGAACATCCGTTAATATTACAAATTTCAAAACCTTTTATATTTTTTTTGAACCCAATCTTGATATAGAAGAAAGAGGAATAGGAATTGACGGCATTATTAATGATTTTGCAGATTTTGAATATAAAACCATTTCTAAAAAAACTGACTTCGAGCGTAGGCAAAAAGGAAAACATGAAAAGTTTTTTGAAATAATTGTAAGTTCAACATACACAGAAGACGAAATCAAAGCAGTTTTTCTTTTTGTACCCAATGAATATGAAATTATTGAAATAGCAAATTTTAATATTTTTGAAAAAACCGATTTCAATGAGTTCTATTTCAGTGCGGTTGATATAGTCCCTGAAAAAGAACAACGAATTGAGTTGCTGAAAGATTTTTGTAATATATTTAAAGAACAAAGCCAATTTGAAGCTCTTCCGGAAGAAGCGAAATCGGATGCCGATGTATTAATCGGTGCGGAAGAAATTGAAAAAGACTCAAAGTCAGAAACGCAACAAATTGAACAAATCAGAGTTCCGGCAAGCAAATTAGACGAATTACTGAGTTTAGTCAGCGAGTTGATTATCAATAATTCTCAATTAACTAAAAGTGCACTCAATAAAGACTACGAAAAAATAACAATACTTTCTGAGAATATTTCAAAAATCACAAATACAATAAAAGAAAATACGCTCAGCCTTCGTTTAATTCCCGTTGAAAATATTATACCTCCGTATAAACGCCTAATCAGAGACTTATCGCTTAAATTTAATAAAAAAATCTATTTTATTGCCGACGGTGTAGAAACCTTAGTAGATAAAAATATTATAGAAAAATTATTTACACCGCTTTCACACATCATCAGAAATGCGATAGACCACGGCATTGAATTACCCGAAGAACGAATAAAAAAAGGAAAAGGAGAAACCGGAATCATCCGTTTTATTGCATTTTATTCAAGCACAAATGTATTTGTTCAAATTCAAGATGACGGAAGAGGAATAAACCCCGAAATCGTAAAAAATACCGCTATAAAAATGGGCTTAATCAAGCCGACAGATGAATTGACGAAAAAAGAAATTTATGATTTACTTTTTATTCAAGGATTTACAACTGCTAAAAATTTAACAGAAATTTCCGGCAGAGGAATCGGCATGGATGCCATAAAAAAATCAATTCAAGATTTAAGAGGTGATGTAGAAATAGATTCAGAAGCGGAATTAGGCACAAGTGTTACGATTAAACTTCCCTTGACGCTTTCAATCATCGAATCAATGCATTTAACTGCCGGAAACTTAAATTTCTTAATCCCGATTTCAAATATAAATCAGTGTTTGAAGTTTAATTCGGAAGAAGTAAAAGAATTTGAAAAAAATAAAATCTTATTAAACAACGAGTTAATACCGATTATTAATATTTCAAAAGTTTTTAACCTAAAACACAATGAAGCACAAAATAATTTAATAATTGTTAATCACGGACAAACAAAAACAGGATTACTGTTTAATAACATCATCGGAGAATATCAGGCTGTTATTAAAAACTTAGGCTCTATTTTTCGAGAATATGACTTTTTTATCGGTGCCAGTATTTTATCTGACGGTTCAATAGGTTATATTCTTGATACCTACAAATTAATTAATAAATTAACAACTGCAAAATAAAAAAATAAGATGGCAAAAAAATCAAGCTATATACTCTTTAAATTAGGCAACGACACATTTGCAATAGATGTACTAAATGTTATTCAAACCTTAGAAACCGAAGATTTAACCCCTCTGCCTAAAACCCCGGAATTTGTTAAAGGAATAATGATTTTCAGAGGAAATATATTACCGGTTATAGATTTGCGTTTAAAATTCAATATAAAAAATACACAAGAACTAAACAAAGGGTTTATTATTGTTACCAAATTTTTTAATAATGAAAAAGAACAAGAAATAGGTTTAATTGTTGATTCCGTTTTAGAAGTATCAGATTTTGACGCGTATGATATCGGCACTTATCCTGAAATAGGAAGCAAATACAATCTTGAATTTATTAACGGATTTGTCAAACAAGACGATGAAATTATTACAGTTCTTAACATTGAAAACATTTTATCATCCGCAGAAATAGAAATTCTGAAAAAAAGTACTGAAAAAATTGAATTTGATATTGAAAATGAATAATCCGATGTCAGAAAAAATTAAAGTCTTACTTGTTGATGACTCTGAACATATCAGGCGTACAATTCAATTATTATATAATGATGATGAAACAATTCAGGTCATAGCAGAAGCATCCGACCCTTTTGAAGCCGTTAAAGAAATTCAATTATTAAAACCGGATGTACTCCTTTTAGATATTGAAATGCCCAAAATGAACGGTTTAGTATTTTTAAAAAATTTAATGACAAAAAATCCTATACCGGTTATTATATTTTCTGCGTTTGTAAACGAAGGCAGTGAAAATGCCCTAAAAGCATTTGAATACGGAGCAATTGACATAATAGAAAAACCTAAATTAAGCACTCCGGTTGAATTTAATAAATATAAAAACAAATTAAGTGCAGCTCTACAAACTGCAAAAAATGCCAATGTTTCGCCTATTGATAACACAGAAAAAACATTTTTTAAAATTGAAGAAAAAACGGCATCAAAATTCGGCAGTTATTTCAGCCCGGAACATGAAGTCAGCTATATCATTGCAATAGGAGCATCAACCGGCGGAACCGAAGTTGTAAAATGGTTTCTGGACAGTATTCCGGAACAGTTTCCGCCGATTCTTATAGTGCAACATATGCCGGCCGGATTTACACAATCATTTGCAGAAAGACTAAACAATTCATCAAAAATAGAAGTAAAAGAAGCTGAAGACAATGAACCCTTGAAAAACGGTTGTGCATACATCGCAAGAGGAGACAGACATTTAATATTGAACAAAGAAAATAATAATTTTCAGATAATATTAAGTGATGCAGAACCGGTGAACAGACACAAACCGTCAGTTGATATTCTCTTTAACTCTGTTGCAGAACATTTTACAACAAATTCAGTAGGTATAATTCTTACAGGAATGGGAACTGACGGAACCGAAGGATTAAAAAACATGAAAAATTCCGGAGCGTACACCATTGCTCAAGATGAAAATACCAGTATTGTGTTTGGAATGCCTAAATCTGCAATATTGGCAGGTGTTATTGATAATGTATTGCCTATTTACAAAATACCGGAAAATTTAATAAAGCTTGTTGAGAAATTTATAACAAAAGAAAAATAGTAAGTATAAAATAAATAAGTTTGTATTCATATTGAAATCAATCGGGTTTTTTATTTGAGTACATTTTTCTAAAACATTTAAAACAGAAAATTATGGGACAAAAGTTAAAACAATATTTTGAAAAAGCAAAGGAAATAGGAGGCTTCAAAGCAGCAGGCAAATTAGCTCTTTTAACCAAAATACCGAGCATGTATGCAGAAGAAACGCCGGATAGCCCTGAAATGATTGAAAAATTTGAAAAAGCAATGGAACAAATAAGAAAAGAATTTTATTAGCAATTTTAATTAAAAAAATTTGCTAAAATTAAAATTACCCAAATAAATTAGGTTTTAACATTCAAAAGATATAATGAATGATAGTATAGAAATAATTAAGTATATAACACCTCTGATAATTCTTATTGTTGCCGTTCTTTTAATCCTTAAACATTTTTCGGATAAAGAAAAGAACAATTCAAAATTTGAAATTATCAGATCCAATAATAAAATACTTACCCCTATAAGGTTACAGGCTTATGAACGACTGACTTTGTTTTTAGAACGAATTAAACCCGATTCCTTAGCACTTAGGCTTTATAATTCAGATAACACCTCTAAACAAGCTCAAATGTTATTAACGGATAATGTTAAAAAAGAGTTTAACCATAACCTTTCACAACAGGTTTATATATCTGATGAATTATGGCAGGTAATTGTTAATGCAAAAGAACAATTAATACGAATAATTAATTTGACAGGAACGAAACCGGAAACACAATCAAGCTCGGCTGAATTTTCAAGAGTATTGATTGAAGTTTATAATGATTTAGAAAAAAAACCGATTGAAGATGCTTTGCTTCTGCTTAAAAAGGAAGCTTCATTATTCTTCGGCATGTAAAAATTAAATATATACTTCCAATATCTCCGAGTACTTTTCCGGAATTATTTCAATTTTCTTAATGCATGCGGGTATTAAAACTGTTTCGCCCTTTTTAACAGAAATTGCAAAGTTCTTATAAGCAACATTAAATCCTCCGCTTATACACATATATATCACAAAACTGTCAATGTGCTCATATTCAAATACTTTTTGCTTGTCTGCTATTATTTTATTTACAGTAAAAAAAGAATTCGAAAATAACTCAACGCTTTGATTTTTTATTTCATCAACTGTTTTATTATTTTGAGTGTATTTTTCAGTTTCAATAACCTCCAGAGCCAAATTTGTATGCAATTCTCTATATTCCCCGTTTTTATCCTTCCGGTTCCAGTCAAATATTCGATAAGTTAAATCTGAACTTTGTTGTATTTCTGCTAATAAAACACCTTTCATAATCGCATGAATTCTGCCTGCAGGCATATAAAAATAATCTCCTTTTTTAACCTTAATTCTATTTAAAAACGGCACCAGATTTTTATCTTTAACAGCTTTCGCATACTCACTTTTTGTCAGCGTTTTATTAAACCCAATAATTATTTCGGCATCAGGTAAATTATCTACAATATACCACATTTCATTTTTTCCGTTTTCATTATGAGTTTTTTTTGCAAAATTATTATCCGGGTGCACCTGAACCGATAAATCATCCGCTGCATCAATAAATTTTATTAACAACGGAAAATCATAGCCAAATTCTTTAAAAACTTTATTTCCTAAAAAATCTGATTTGTATGTTTCTATTAATTCATTAAGAGTTTTTCCTTTAAGTTTGCCGTTTCTTATTACCGACAAATTATTTTGAATCCCCGAAATTTCCCAACTTTCACCGATTAGCTCTACAGGTGTTTCCTTATTTAATATATCCCTGAGTTTAGTGCCACCCCAAACTTTCTCTTTAAAAATCGGTGTAAATTTTAACGGATATAAGTTCATAAATACGAATTTAGAATATTTATACTTCTAACTTATTAAGAAATTATAAACTTTTAATAAGTTTTTACTTTTTTTCATATCTTTGTTGATACCAAGAAAAAAATATGCTTCTTTTAAACACATTTTAAATGAATATTTTTCAAAACATAAGTATCCGCACCAGATTTAATTTCATTACAATTTTTGTAATAATTTTAATATCATTTATTATACTGTTTTTTACGTATTCTATTAATAAAGTAAACCGATATAATGAATACAATGAAAATATCAACAATCTAAAAATTCATTATTTGAATATACGAAGATACGAACAACATTTTATTTCAAGATACCATGAAGACGCTAATTTTTTTATTTCCGGTGAAAACACATATATTCAGAAATTAAACTCAGAAGCTGTTGCAGCATCAAAAATAATAACTGAACTTAAAAAAAGCACCATTTCAAATAAATTAAAATTAATTGAAAACATAAATAAGCTCGAAGCAATACTTCAAAATTACATCCTTTCATTCAATAATTTAACCCAAAAAATATACAAACGCGGTTCCTTAAACGGCGGTATTTTATATGAGTTAAAAATTTCCGCCGAAAAACTTGATAATCTATACGGAGTTCCGGGTTCGGCAATATCAAAAATGACAAATTATTCTGAAAAATATATGTATTCGTTTGATGAAAAATATTTTGAATTATTTTTAAAAGAATACGGAAAATTGTCAAACCTTTCAAATCCGGAAACCCTGACGGTTCCGGAAAATTCAATTACCGCCGATAAGCATATAAACGAATTTAAAAACATTTTTACTGCATTAGCAGGGATTAATAAAGAAATTGGAGTTTCATATAACGACGGAATAAAAGGTCAGTTAAGAAACATGGAATTTTCGGCTTTAGATATTATTGTAAATATCGTAAACGAAAATAAATATACAACCGAACGAATTTCAAAACGTAATATTTTTATATTCTTCGGACTGATAACCCTTATATTTTTGTATCTTTTTTGGCGATTTTCAAATTCTATAGTTGAACCTCTTACCAAATTAAAAGAATACATTTATCCTTTAAGTAAAGGTAGTTTACCAAAAGTTATTTACAAATCAGAAGGGAAAAATGAAATTTCTGACATTAGTGAAAACCTAAACAGTTTAGTACAAGGTTTAAAACAAACAACAGAATTTGCTTTGTCAATCGGACGAGGGAAATATTCAATTGACTATACACCATTAAGTAAAGAAGATTCGCTTGGAAATGCTTTACTTGAAATGAGAAGTAATTTAATTATTGCGAGAGACGAAGAACAAAAAAGAAAAGAGGAAGATGAAATTCGTTCATGGACAAACGTAGGGCTGACAAAATTCAACGATATATTAAGACAAAATCAAGGAAATATTAACGAAATGTCCATTGCTGTTATTTCTGAATTGGTTAAATTTATTAATGCAAACCAAGGCGGAATGTTTGTTTTTAATGACGATGAGGAAAACAAATATTTAGAATTAACGGCAGCTTATGCCTATGGTCATGAGAAGAAAAAACAAAAACATATCTACCTCGGAGAAGGGCTTGTAGGAACTGTTGCCGTTGAAAAAGAAACGATTTATATGACGGACATTCCGGAATCGTACATAACAATTTCTTCCGGCTTAGGAGGCTCATCTCCTCGAAGTTTATTAATTGTTCCTATGACTGTAGAGGATGAAGTTATCGGCGTTGTGGAATTGGCATCATTCAATTTGTTAAAAACATATGAAATTGAATTTGTTGAAAATCTTTCGAAAAATATTGCCTCATCTCTTTCAATTACCAGAATTAACCAACGAACAGCGTTCTTATTTGAACAATCTCAGCGTCAGGCTGAGTTAATGAAAGTGCAAGAAGAAGAAATGCGTCAAAATTTTGAAGAATTACAGCAAGTTCAAGAAGAATCATCCAGAAACGCTGCCGAAATGAGCAGCATTTTAGATGCAATTGACTCATCATCATCAATATTTAACATTGATTCGAACGGAATTATCGAATCCGTAAATCAACAATTTCTTATGCTTACTAACATACCGGAAGATAAACTTGTCGGCGAATATCATAAAAATATATTCCATTTTACGGAAGATGAATATAAAGAATTCTGGAACATGTTGCTTGCCGGTGAAAATATTCAAAAAATTGAATACTTAAAAATTGATGAAAATGAAATTTGGCTTTCGGTTGTTTATCGTCCGATTATGGATAATAACGGTAAAATTCGCTATATTTTCTCGGTAGGAATAAATTTAACAGAATCAAAAGAATTAGAAAACCAACTTAAAGAAAAACTTATACTATTAGAAGAGGCTCAAAAAGAAGCTGAAAGAAAACAACATATTCTGGAAAACACTAACGAAATGTTAATTGCTAATGAAAGAACCTTACAATCAGCCATTGAAAACGCAATGAAACAACGAAAGGAATTAGCAAAAAAAATGGAAGAAATTGCAGAAGAAGAAGCAATAACAGGCAGTCGATTAGAAGGAATAAACCAAACTAACATTTCCTTTAATTTTGATTTAGAAGGAAATATCTTTTCATCCAACAAAATTTTTAATACACTATTCGGTTTTAATGAAAATGATGTCATCGGTACAAATATATCATCAATACTTACAGAAAACTTTTTAAATACAAAAGCCTATGAAGATTTGTGGGAAAAATTAAAAAACGGAAAACATCATAACGGGACATTTAATTTTAAAAGTTCCGACAATAAAAAAATATTCATTCAAGGAACGTTTACAGCTATTAAAGACAGACGAGGAAAAACAACAAGTGTCTTTTTTATCGGATTTGACATAAGCGATTTAGCCAGGAAAACTGAAGAATTGACAGCCCGAGAAACAGAATTATTTTTCCAAATTGAAGATATGCAAAAAATGCAAAATCTAATGGTAAAACAAGAAGCCGAACTTATTGCCGGTTCAAAGGAACTTGCAGAAAAAGAAGCTGTTTCAAAAAGCCGTTTAGAAGGAATCAACCAAACAAACATTATTGCCGAGTTCAGTATTGACGGCATAATAACTGATGTCAATGAAAATTTTATAAACACATTCGGATATCAAAAAGACGAAATATTATCAAAAAATCAAGAGATATTATTTTCTGAAAAAGTTATTGAAACTAAAATATACAAACAATTACTCGAAGATATTCAAAACGGTAAGCACGTATCAGGAACATTTAATTTTATAGGAAAAAACAAAAACAAAATATTTATTCAAGGAACCTTTACAATTATTAAAGACTCATCAAATAATATAAATAAAATTATTCTGATGGGATTTGACACAACGGATTTAGTTATGAGAACAGAAGAATTAAAAGCAAGAGAAACTGAAATGTTTTTTAAATTACAAGAGTTAGAAATTTTACAAGAAAAATTAAAAAATAAAAAATAAAGTTAACGAACTGATTTTTTGCCATATAGAAAAGCTTCAATTAAAACAATTGAAGCTTTTCTATATTATAAATAGGGTAAACGAATAATAAAATATCATAGATATGAAACGAA
Organism: Acetofilamentum sp.; assembly: GCA_020720665.1. Classification (GTDB taxonomy): domain Bacteria; phylum Bacteroidota; class Bacteroidia; order Bacteroidales; family JAADGE01; genus JAADGE01. The sequence continues at coordinate 75,083 of DYOF01000001.1, forward strand.
TAATAAAAATTAAAACTTAAATATCATGGAAACAAGAAACAAATTAAAAAAACTGTGCTTAGTAGCTTTAATTTTAATAACAACCCTAAATTACAGTCTTGCCGGCTCATTAATAAGCGGTTTAAATGTCATAAATTCTGATGATTACATCGTTATTGAAGGAAAAGTTATCGATTCAAAAACACAAAAACCGATTATTTTTGCAACAGTATCTGCAGTCGGAACAAACATCGGAACAATAACAAATACCGAAGGAATGTTCTCAATAAATATTGAAAAAAATTTAAACGTAAAACAGCTTAGTTTTAGTTATATAGGGTATGTAAAACAGCTCGTTAACATTTCCGATTTGCCTAAAACTGATTTAATAGTTAAATTAGAATCGTATGCTGTTCCTATTGAAGAAGTCATTGTTCATCCGAACAACCCTCGAGAACTGATTATTGAGATTTTAAGAAAAATTCCGGAAAATTACAGTAACACACCAAATAAAATGATGGCATTTTACAGAGAAACCATTTCAAAGAAAAGAAAATATGTTTCAATATCAGAAGCTGTTGTTGAAATATATAAAGCCCCTTACAATCAGAACATTAGTGAAGATTTAGTTAAACTCTATAAAGGCAGAAAAAGTGCCGATGTTAAAACTCAAGATACAGTAATAATGAAATTAAAAGGCGGACCGAGTACAGCTCTGTTATTAGATATTGCAAAAAACCCCGATTTGATTTTTTCAAAAGAAAATATTGATGATTATAAATTTGAAATTACTGAAATTACCGGTATAAATAATAAACAAAATTATGTGATAAATTTTACGCAAATTAAAAACAATGACTATCCGCTGTTCAACGGCAAATTGTATGTAGAAATTAATTCACTTGCAATTACAGCGGCAGAGTTTAGCCTTAATCTGGATAATGAAAGAGCCGCAGCCGCCTTATTTATAAAAAAGAAGCCATTATTAATGTCAATTGTTCCGACTTCTACAACATACTTTGTTAAATATAAAGAAGATAACGGCAAATATTACTTCTCACATGCAAGAGGCGAAGTCAGTTTTAAATGCAATTGGAAAGCGAAAGTTTTTAATTCAAAATACACTGTAATGACTGAAATTGCAATTACGGATAAATCGGATAAAGATGCGGTTAAATTTAACAAGAATGAACAATTAAGAGCCGGAATAATTTTCGAAGACAAAGTAAGACCCTACCAAGATGAAGACTTCTGGGGTAAATACAACACAATTAAACCTGAAGAATCTATCGAAAATGCCATTAAAAAATACGGTGTTATTTTAAAAATTCAAACCAATTAGTTCTCATAGTCAGCCAAGACCGGTATTTGCCAAATTAAAATACCGGTTCTTTTTAAAAATTGTCTTATATTTATATACCGAATTTTAATTCGTTCAAATTGGAAAATACGAGTATAAATAATTTAAACATAAAAAATTTCGAGTTCATTTTTAAAAAACATTATAAAGAGCTGTGTTATTTTGCATTAAAATTTACTAAAAATGAAGAAGAAGCTGAAGAAGTCGTTCAAGATGTATTTTATAAAATTTGGGAAAAACGCAAATTCATAAACATTAAAATTTCTGTAAAATCATACTTATACATGTCTGTCAGAAATAAATGCATACAGAACATTAATCACAATAAATTAATTAAATTATACGAAAGTCAAATTCAAGAAAACGAAAATAATGAATGCGAATTACCCGATGATTTTATAATTTACAATGAAAGCATTAAAATTTTTAATGAAGCGTTAAACACACTCCCTGAAAATTGTGTAGAAATATTTAAAATGAGCCGATTTGAAGGATTAAAATACAAAGAAATAGCTGAACGCTTAGCAATTTCAATAAAAACAGTTGAAGCAAATATTAGTAAAGCATTAAAAACATTCAGAATTTATTTTCCTGAATATACATAATCTAAAGCCATGTTAAACAAAGAATACGATATACTGAATAAATTCATCAACGGTACACTTGATGACAAAACCCGAATAATAACTTCAGAAATGATTAATAAAAATTATCAAAATTCTGACATTGAAACTAATTCTGATGAAACTAAGTTCAATCCGGAAAATGCATGGATGAAACTTCAAAACAAAATTGATAAAGAATCTAATTCCGGATTCACCACATTCAAATCGGTTTCAAAAATAAGAATTGCAGCAAGTATTATAATTGTTATCGGAATAATGCTCACCGGAATTCTATTGCTGAATCCCTTCGCAACTGTAAAATATGCTCAAATAAAAACAGGAAATGAAATTAAAGAACTTAAACTCTCAGACGGTTCTGTTATAACATTAAACAGAAACTCCGTACTTAAATATCCTGAAACATTTGCATCTGAAAAAAGAGAAATTGAATTCAGCGGAGAAGCATATTTTGAAATTGCAAAAAACCCTCAAAAACCGTTTATAATAAAAACTAACGATGCAGAAATTAAAGTTTTAGGAACTTCTTTCAATGTACGCTCAGAACAGAAAAATGAAGTAATAGTAAATGTTAACTCGGGGAAAGTACAACTTGTTAACAAAAATAATGAAAGCCTTGTTTTAACAAAAAATGAAACCGGAAAAATTGAAAACAACACCCTAACAAAAAATATAAATTCAGATTTGAATTATTCGGCATGGAAAACGAAACATTTTATTTATGAAAATGTAAAATTAAATACGGTTATTAATGATTTAAATAGGGTTTATCAAACAAATATTGTTTTTAAAAATCTTGATATCGGTGAAATAAAAATAACAACTGAATTTGTTAATAAACCTATTGATTCAGTTATTGAAATTATATGCGTATCTCAAAATTTAAAATACAAACAATCAGAAGAAACAACAGTTATATATAAATAACAATACATTTTTAATATGAAGATTTATATACTTGCAATAATTTTATGCATTATAGGTATTCGCTATAGCAATTCTCAATCTTCAGTTTTAGAAAAAAAAATTAATCTTCAATTAAAAAACAATACGGCAAGTGATATTTTTAAAAAAATAACAGAAAAAACAAACTATTACTTTACTTACAACTCTGAAATTATTAATCAAAATAAATATTTGACTTATAATTTTAAAAATGTTTCAATTAAAGAAATTTTAGACATTTCTTTATCTGACACGTCATTAATTTATAAAGTAGTTGATAATCATATTGTGATATGCAAAAACAGAAAACAATTCAAACCCGCTGATTATCAAGAAACTAAAATTAAAATCAACGGAAAAATTTCAGAAGCCGATACAAAAAAAAACCTTCCTTTTGTTTCTGTCGGCATTTTAAATTCAACCATCGGAACGGTTACAAATGAATCAGGCAATTTTACACTCCAAATAGACTCTGTTTATATCGATTCAACCCTATATGTAATTCATTTAGGATATAAATCTGTAAAAATACCGGTTAGGGAAGCTTCTGAGAAAGAGATTAATAACATTATTCTCCAAGCAGAATATTTACCTATACAAGAAGTAATAATTCGAATAAATGACCCTATTTTTTTGTTAAAAAAAGCACTTGAACATACACAAAATAATTATTTTCAAAAACCGACTGTTTTGTCTGCATTTTATAGAGAAGGGGTTTATAAAAAAGAAACAATTCTTAATTTTTCGGAGGCTTTAATTACAATTTATAAATCACCCTATAAATCATCCTTAATTACTGATAAAATTAAAATCGAAAAATCAAGAAAAATCAGAAATGTAGAGAAATCTGACTCCCTTATTATTAAATTAAAAGACGGTTTATACTCCGGTTTGGAATTGGATATTATTAAAAACCCCGTTGATTTTCTCAATTCAGAAAATTTACAATATTATAAATATCACTTAACCGATTTGACTGTTTATGACGGCAAATTGGTTTATGCTATTGATTTTGAGCAAATTGGAGGTTTGGAGGATGCACTTTTCAAAGGGCGTTTCTATATTGAAACAGAAACATTTGCCATAATAGCTGCTGAATTTGAACTTAATTTAAAAGAGGGAAATAAGCGACCCGAATTTGTAGTTAAAAAAAATAAAAAATATTCTGTAGAACCTATTTCGGCAAAATATTCGATAAACTATCGACCCGTAAACAAAAAATATATTTTAAATCATGTAAGAGCAGATTTAGAAATGAAAATAAAACGTAAAAAAGAATTATTTCCTACAAAATACAGAACATTTTTTGAAACCGTTATATTTGATATCGACACCATCCGTACAGAAAAATTTGAATCCGAAGAAGTTGTAAAAAAAAATCTGGTTTTTGTTGATTATCAGTATATTTATGACTCAGAATTTTGGGGAAACGAAAATTTCATAAAACCTGACGAATCATTAAAAGAAGCATTAAAGCGACTCAAAGTAAAACTTATTTTATCTGAATAAAAAAAGCTGCCCTTTTCGGACAGCCTTGTTTATTAAAATTTTAATATTACTGTTTAGAATAGGTCATTGTTCCGGTTTTAGAATAGCTATCATCACCGTGAGTTTGAGTATAATCAAATGATGAGATAATTTCGTCATTAGCCAATCGGTTTAATAAAATTATCGTAACAAATGTGTTTGTTTTACCTGACATTGAATATTCATATGTGTCGCCGTCCGGCTCAACTCTTTTATAATTTTCTGTCAAAAATTCAACACGTTCTTTGTTTTTTACATCTAAATTATCGTTTCCTTCTAAAAAATACCAAACGCCTTCGGTTGTTTCGGTTGATATACCGGTTTTCCATTCTAATGAGCCGCTGTCAAAATATTCAGTCGCTTGATCAATAACCATTTTAAATGTTCCGTCTTTTTCAATAGTTAAAAGCTCTGAATAGTCAATAGTTTCACCTTCTCCGTCAACTGTTACGGTCAATTTAGTTCCGTCATAAGCATAATTTTCAGTTTCTGTAGTTCCGTCATCAATGTCAACAGTTTTATAATCGGCAGAAGTTAAATTCCAAACACCGGTAATTCTTGCTTTTCTTGTCAGCAAAGAAAATGGGTCATTTTCCCCTTTTTTACATCCTGCTGATGCAAAAATTAACATTGTAATCAAAGTTAAACCTAATAGTTTTTTCATAATATAATTTATTGTTAATAATCGGCAAAGTTAAAATTACAATCTTAAAATAACAATTTTTTATTCCGAAAAGTTGCCCTGCGAGTTATTTGTAAAATTTTGCAAATTTAATCCTTATTATCAGCAAATTAAGATTCTTACGGGCGACCGACAGAACAAAACCGCTCTGAAACTTAAGTTATGTTTTTATGGCTTAACAGTTTTCGTTTCCATTCAATAGAACCATAAACAGCCAAAACCAAAAATATTGCATATTGTATTCCCGTAAAACCATATCCTTTAATGAAATACAAAGGTATCGACACAATATTTCCGGCAATCCAAAAAACCCAACTTTCAAGTTTTTTATTTGCCATTAACCACATCGCTGCAAAAAAAACTCCGGTTGTAAACGTATCCAAAAATGGTGTTATATCTCTGAAATCTGCTAAGTTTCCCGAACTCAGTTTCAAAAAAACATAATTAATACTTTCAGCAAATCCTAATTGCTTAGGCATCACATCATAATATCGATACACAACGATAACAAATATTGAAGTAAAAACAAAAATTCCGGTAGTTTTAATCCTGTCTCTGTTGTCGGTTCGGCTGATTGGTATATGCTTATTTTTGTCATCAATAACTTTGCTCCACATAAACCAACCGTATAAACTCATTAAAGTGTAATAGACATTTATAATTAAATCACCGTATAAACTCCATTGAGACAGTAAATATACATATAAAGCTGTACTGATTATTCCGGTAGGATAAACTAAAATATTTTCTTTTTTGGCATAAAAAACACTTATAACACCAAATAGTGCAGCTATAAATTCTAAAAAAATATTTATACCCGAAGCCTGTTTATAGGGCTCTAAAAAAAAATCTATTAAAGTCATACGTTTTTATTGTAAATCAGCATTTACGATTTTCAATAAAAAAATTGATGACGGCAATTCAAAACTTTTTTTTATTTCTTTTGTCAGAATCGACATTACATCATTATATTCTCCGAAAATTTGAGTGCTCATACCGTTTCGAGAAATTTCCAAGTTCGGATAATTTTGAATCCGTTCGATAAAATCTAAAACTGCTGCCTTAAATTCATCTTTTAGAGGATAATAGCTGATTTCAACAGAAATATTCATAAAATTGATTTTAAAAATTCAAACCTAAATGATTTTTACAATTATAACAAAACAAAATATGTAATTATTAAAAAATATCTACTTTTATATTTCTTTATAAATTACAAAATGACACCACAAAATATAGTAGCATCTCAAAGAGAATTCTTTTTGTCAGGACAAACCAAACCTGTAAAATTCAGGCTTAAACAATTAAAAAAGCTAAAAGAAGCCCTCCAATTAAATGAAAAATATTTGTATGAAGCAATTTACAAAGATTTCGGCAAATCTGAATTTGAAACCTATGCTACAGAATTATCTATGACCTACGCTGAAATAAATTTAGCTATAAAAAAAATATCGAAATGGTCAGCAAACAAAAAAACAAAAACAAATATTGCAAATCTTCCGGGAAAAAGTTTTATAGTACCTGAACCCTTAGGAGTTTGTTTGGTTATAGGGGCATGGAATTATCCGATTCAATTGTCATTAATCCCTTTAATATCTGCAATTGCTGCCGGAAATACGGTTATTCTGAAACCAAGTGAAATTTCAAAAAATACCTCTTCCGTTTTAACAAAAATCCTAAACCGTGTTTTTATACCCGAAATTATTCATGTATTTGAAGGCGGAATTAAGGAAACCCAAGAATTATTAGAAATTAAATTCGACAAAATATTTTTTACCGGAAGTGTTCCTGTAGGAAAACTTATATATCAAGCTGCTGCAAAACAAATGACTCCGGTAACTTTAGAACTCGGAGGCAAAAGTCCGGCTATTGTTCTGAAAGATGCAAATTTAAAAATGACGGCAAAACGCTTAGTTTGGGGTAAATTTTTAAATGCCGGACAAACATGCGTTGCAACCGACTATATTTTAGTAGAAAAATCAGTTGAAGAGAAACTCTTGAATGAATTAAAAACTCAAATTGAAATTCAATTTCCTAATTTTGATACACTTCCCGAAAATTACGTTCAAATTATAAATGACAGTAATTTTGAACGCTTAATGAATTTAATAGATAAAACTAAAATATTTATCGGAGGAAATTCTGATAAAGAAAAAAGGCTGATTTATCCTACGATACTACACAAAATCAATTTTAATGACACTATAATGAAAGATGAAATTTTCGGGCCTCTTTTACCTGTTATAGCTTTTGATTCGCTTGATGATGCATTAAGCAAAATTAATAACAAGCCAAAACCTTTGGCTTTATATGTGTTTTCAAAAAATAAAAAAATCGTAGAATATATTTTGAACAATGTTTCATTCGGTGGCGGTGCTGTTAATGATTCAATAATGCATTTAACAAATCATCATTTACCGTTCGGCGGAATCGGAACAAGCGGCATCGGGAATTATCACGGATATCACGGATTTAAAACGTTTTCGCATTTTAAAAGCATCTTAAAAAAGCCCTTTTGGTTTGAACCTCCCATGAAGTATGCACCTTACACATTAAAAAAACTTAATTGGTTAAAACGTTTAATGTAAAAAAAAGAGGATGAATTCTTTTATTCAGCCTCTTTTAAATATGAATAAAGCCTATTTTAGTATCTGTAATGGTCTGATTTATAAGGACCTGATACGGGCACTCCGATATATTCGGCTTGAACATCAGTTAAAACAGTAAGTTTGGCACCGACATGAGCAAGATGTAATCGGGCAACTTCTTCATCTAATTCTTTCGGCAATCTGTAAACACCGATTTCATAATCTTTTTGCCATAACTCTAATTGAGCCAAGGTTTGGTTGGTAAAAGAATTACTCATTACAAATGACGGATGTCCTGTTGCATTTCCTAAGTTAACTAATCGTCCTTCTGATAGCAAAATAATTGAATGTCCGTCAGGGAATGTAAATTGATCAACTTGCGGTTTTATTCGGTTTCTTACAATTCCCGGATACTTCATTAATTTTTCAACTTGAATTTCATTATCAAAATGACCGATATTACAAACTATGGATTTGTCTTTCATTTTCTCCATGTGTTTAATAGTAATGACATCTTTATTTCCGGTTGTTGTAACGTATATATCACCTTCATGCAGCATATCTTCAATACGTTTTACGGCAAAACCTTCCATGGTGGCTTGTAAAGCACAAATGGGGTCAATTTCTGTAACCGTTACTCTTGCACCATAACCGACCATTGATTTTGCAGAACCTTTTCCTACATCACCGTATCCTAAGACAACTACTTTTTTCCCGGCTAACATGATGTCTGTTGCTCGTTTTATTCCGTCAGGTAAAGATTCACGACATCCGTAGGTATTATCAAATTTAGATTTTGTAACCGAATCGTTCACATTTATTGCGGGGAATAATAATTTTCCTTTTTGCATTAATTGGTATAAACGATGTACACCTGTTGTTGTCTCCTCTGAAACGCCTCTCAGTGATTTAACGGTTTTATGCCAAATATCGGGGCTTTCAGCCAAAATTATTTTTAATCGTTTCAATAATTCCCTTTCATCTTCTTGTGTAACATTTTCATCCAAAACTGATGCATTGTTTTCAGCTTCAAATCCTTTTAAAACCATCATGGTTGCATCTCCTCCGTCGTCAACAATTAAATCGGGAGTTCCGCCGTTTGGAAACAGTAATGCTTTTTCTGTACACCACCAATATTCTTCAAGAGTTTCACCTTCCCACGCAAAAACGGGTATTCCTGTTGCGGCAATTGCAGCTGCGGCATGATCTTGTGTTGAAAAAATATTACAACTTGCCCAGCGAACCTCAGCACCCAATTCAACTAACGTTTCAATTAAAACGGCGGTTTGAATGGTCATGTGTAATGAACCTGTAATTTTTGCACCTTTTAAGGGTTTGCTTGCTCCGTATTTTTTTCTTAAGGACATCAGACCCGGCATTTCATGTTCTGCAAGAATAATTTCTTTCCGTCCGAAATCTGCCAAACTTATGTCTTTTACTTTGTAATCATTTGTTTTTAATGTGTTTGTCATTTTATTTTTTTTATTTAGCCTGCAAATATACATTTTTTATTTTCGATATAAATATAAAAATATCAATTCATGAGTACTTAAAATTTTAATCATAAGGATTTTTTTTAATTTTGTCCTTATTCAAATTTAAAATATGAAAGCATACGTATTTCCGGGTCAAGGAGCCCAATTTCCCGGTATGGGCAAAGATTTGTATGATAATTCTGAGCTTGCCAGAGAATTATTCGAAAGAGCAAATGAAATTTTAGGTTTCAGAATTACTGATATAATGTTTAACGGAACAGAAGAAGACCTTAAACAAACAAAAGTAACTCAACCGGCAATTTTCCTACATTCAGTAATATCAGCAAAAACGCTTGGTGATGATTTCAAACCGGATATGGTTGCAGGTCATTCATTAGGTGAATTTTCGGCATTAACAGCTAACGGAGCTTTATCATTTGAAGACGGTTTAATTTTAGTTTCAAAACGTGCATCAGCAATGCAAAAGGCTTGCGAAATTGAACCTTCAACAATGGCTGCTGTTTTAGGTTTAGATGATGATAAAGTAGAAGAAATTTGTGCTTCAATAAAGGATATTGTAGTTCCCGCAAACTACAACACTGACGGACAAATTGTTATATCCGGCTCTGAAAAAGGAATAGATGAGGCAATTATAAAATTAACAGAAGCCGGGGCAAAAAGAGCATTAAAATTAAATGTCGGCGGTGCATTTCACTCACCCTTAATGGAACCGGCTCGTGAAGAATTAGCCACAGCTATAGAAAATACAACATTTAGCATGCCGATTTGTCCTGTTTACCAAAATGTTGATGCAAAACCGGTTACAAATACCGAAATAATTAAAGAAAATTTAGTTTCGCAATTAACTTCACCGGTCAGATGGACACAGATTATGAAAAACATGATTTCAGATGGTGCAAAATCATATACAGAAGTAGGACCGGGAAAAGTTTTACAAGGCTTAATAAAAAAAATTGACAGACAGTTTCCTACTTTCAGTGCATAATAATTTTTATTTGCTGTCAAGTTTACTTTCAGTGAAGGCTCCGCCGTTCACAAGGTTGTTGTTAAAAAAGAGGATACGATTTATGCTTTATCTGACGGGTATGTTGACCAATTCGGAGGAGATTTGGGCGGTAAATTCAAAAGCGGCAGATTTGAAAACATGCTGTTATCCTTTCAAGATAAATCCTTGGAAGAACAAAAACATATTATCAACCGAACATTTACAAAATGGAAAAGAGACATTGAACAGGTTGATGATGTGTTAATTATAGGAATCAAAATTTAATCAGATGTAACTTAAAAAAGGTGATTTAAAAAATTAAAATCACCTTTTTAAGTTCTTACAATTTAACGTCTTTTTCTACCAAACCATACAAACTCCCAGTTTATAATTTGAGGCATAATATCCCATTTCCGAAAAAAATCCGAAATTTGAATTTTTAAATACGTACCTAAATCCTAAAAAGATGTCGGGGTGAAATAAATATTTTTCAGTCGGTGCAGTAGCAACTCCTACTCCGGAATAAATATCTAAAACCTTGGTTCTGAAAAAACCGGCATGGTAAATAATACGTAACGTTCCGGAAGCATCAATATCCGATTCTAAAAATAACAAATCTGAGGTTAAACCGACACCGATATAACCCAATTTTCTGATTTGAAATACTGAACGTTCATAACTAAAATTCGCACCGTATGCTTCTAATCCTATTGTTCTGTATCCGCCTCCTAAATGTAAGGCATTATTTCCTTTTCTGAAAACGTCTTGAGAAAAAGAAAACTGAACCGTAAACAAAATGAGTATAACCGCTAAAACATTTTTCAACATAACATTTGCTGTTTAATTAATTCTACATGTATTAAACTGTAAAAATAATATTTTTTTTCTTTTAAAACTTCTTTCAAAATTCATTTTAATCATAAGTTTATTTTAATTTAGTTTTCATCTTCGCTGTTTGATACAATTTAAAAATATTTTACCTTTGAAATTTTAAATTAAACCCTATTAAAATGAAAGCTTTTCATGCATACGACATAAGAGGTATTTACAATCAGGATTTCAATAAAGATGATGCCTATAAAATCGGATATTTTTTACCGAAATTGCTTAACACAAATAAAATTTTAACAGGGCGAGATGTCAGAGTTTCATCACCCGAAATTTTTGAATACTTATGCAGAGGGATAAACGATGCCGGCGCCGATGTATATAATTTGGGTTTATCAACAACACCGATGGTTTATTTCATTACAGCCAAACATAAATTTGATGCTTCGGTAATGATAACGGCATCGCATAATTCAAAAGAATATAACGGGATGAAAATTTCTCGAACGGATGCTTTACCGGTCGGGTATGATTCCGGATTGAAAGAAATTGAGTTGATGATGAATTCGGAACCGATTATTGTAAAAGAGCAAAAAGGAAAAATCATTGACTACCCTCAAAAAGAAGAATATATTAATTTTTTAAAAACATATGTGCCGGACATTTCAAAACTAAATGTCGCCATTGACTGCTCAAACGGAATGGCCGGGCTTTTAATTAAAGATTTATTAGCCGACAGCCCCAAATATATCTATGACGAACTCGACGGTACATTTCCTAATCACGAGGCAAACCCTTTAGTTGCAAAAAATATTGTTGACCTTCAAAATTTAGTTAAAAAAGAAAAATCGGATATCGGTATTATTTTTGACGGTGATGCCGACCGAGTTATGTTTGTTGATGAACATGCCAAATTCATTTCCCCCGACCTGATGATTGCAGTTTTAGCTGATTATTACAAAAACGAAAGCGGCAAATTCCTACAAGATATAAGAACTTCGAAAGCTGTTGCCGAATATATCGGAAATAGATTTGAAAAAGAAATGTGGCGTGTCGGCAGGGCATATGCTGCAGTAAAATTACGTGAAATTAAAGGTATCTTTGGCGGTGAGTTAGCCGGACATTATTATTTCAGAGATTTTTATTTCTCAGACTCCGGTTTATTGGCAAGTTTGATTTTTTTAAGCGTTATTGCAGAAAACAAGAAAAAAGGAATTTCTGTTTCAAAAATGATTTCAAAAATTGAAGCTTATAATAACTCCGGTGAAATAAATTTTAAAATAGAGCACAAAAAAGAAGCAATGAATGCCGTTAAAGATTTTTACTTTAAACAAGCTCAACCTGATGCTTTTTTTGATTTTGACGGATACCGCTTAGAATATGAAGATTGGTGGTTTAACATACGCCCTTCAAATACCGAACCCTATTTAAGAATGTTGGTTGAAGCTAAATCAAAAGAATTATTAGATACAAAAGTTAAAGAAATTACCGATATTATTCACGGTTTTAATTAATAACTCATGCCGTAACTCAATATATGTCAAATTCAGAATAAAAATAATATTAATATTTTTTTTATTAACATTGACATGTTTAAAATATTTAGTTCCTTTGCAAAAAAAATCCGAAAATAAACTCTCGGAATAATAAATTTAAAAATGAACATACAAGTCTTAAAATCTAAAATTCACAGAGTCACTGTCACCGGTGCAGACTTGAATTATGTAGGAAGCATTACCATTGATGAAACATTAATGGAAGCAGCCAACATTATAGAAGGTGAAAAAGTCCAAATTGTGAATAACAATAACGGTGAGCGAATTGAAACCTACGTCATAAAAGGAAAACGTGATTCCGGAAAAATTGAACTTAACGGGGCTGCTGCTCGGCGTGTTCAACCCGGCGATATCATTATCATTTTTTCTTATGCCCTCATGGATTTTGAAGAAGCTAAATCATTTAAACCTTGCGTTGTTTTTCCCGATACCGAAACAAATAAAATAATTTCGTAAATAAGGAATTTCAAGCATTTTATAATAGCATTGTTTTTGCTAAATATCTGAATTTTATTTATTTTTGCTTATCATTAAAAAAGAGTTATGAATAAACTTTTCTTTCTTTCGCTTCTGCTTTCCGTATTGTTTATCAATCAAACACGTTCGCAAGATATTGACATTTTTAACAAACACCAAAACGATAATTTCAAAATGCCCTCTGTTGATAAATCCATGTCTTTTTCTGAATATCAACTTTTATCAAGAGACCTTCGAATGAAACACATGCTGTATGCAATGATTGTTCCGGGTTATACACATTTTTATGCCCATGAAAACGAATTGGGCTACAGTATGCTTGCAACACGCTTAACCGGATATGCCGGATTAGCTTATGTTCTTTCAAACAACAGAGATAGTGTTGATTTAAAAAAACTCTTGTTGTTAAACTTTAATAAAAATGATTTTTCAAGCGAAGAACAAAAAAAATACTCAACCATTACCACTATATCTTTGAGTTTGATTTTCGGAAGTTACTTGTTTGATTGGATACACGGACAACATCGATTACAAAAAAAACAAGAAGATATACGCTTCAAGTTTAGCCCGCGATTACTTTCAGGAGTTTATTTTCAGGATAATAGATGCGAACTCTTTCAAAAACAGACTGTTCCGGGTTTTGAAATAAGTTTAACATTTTAATATTACTGATTAAATAAGTTAAATTTAATCATTGAAAAGATAACTCAGATTTTATTCATTTTTATACAAACATGGCTAAAGTTAAAACCGTTTTCGTATGTCAAAACTGCGGGAATAATGCAGCAAAGTGGGTTGGACAATGTAATGTCTGCGGTGAATGGAACACTTTTGAAGAAGAAATTATTGAAAAAGTAAGCAGTTTTACTTCCGGTACCGAGAAAAAAGTTTCATCTAAACCACAATTAATTAAAGATATTTCTTCCGAAAAAGAAATCCGAATTAATACTTTAAACGGAGAATTTAATCGTGTTCTCGGCGGCGGATTGGTTATCGGCTCAATTGTACTGATTGGCGGTGAACCCGGTATCGGCAAATCAACTTTGGCACTGCAAATAGCAACAAACTTAAATACATACAAAACTCTGTATGTTTCAGGTGAAGAAAGCCTGCAACAAATTAAACTTCGTGCCGAACGTATTGCTGACGGAGAAAATAATTGCTATGTTTTAAGTGAAACTCGCTTGGAAACAATTTTAAAACACACTGAAAATCTAAATCCAGATATCATTGTAATTGATTCAATACAAACTATTTCCACCGAACGAACCGATTCGTCTCCCGGAAGTGTTACCCAAATACGAGAATGCACTACCGAAATTATGAAATATGCCAAGGAAAATAACAAACCTGTAATTTTAATAGGTCATATTAATAAAGAAGGTAACTTAGCCGGACCAAAAGTGCTGGAACACATAGTTGATACAGTCATTCAATTTGAAGGTGACAGAAACCATTTATATCGTATTATTAGAGCTACTAAAAATCGCTTCGGTTCAACGTCTGAGCTCGGCATTTATGAAATGAATAATAAAGGTTTAAGAGAAGTTCCTAATCCGTCTGAAATGCTGTTATCTCAAAATGCCGAAAACATGAGCGGTGTTGCAGTTTCTGCCACTATTGAAGGCATTCGCCCGTTTTTAATTGAAGTACAAGCATTAGTAAGCACTGCTGCATACGGAACTCCGCAAAGAAGCTCAACCGGATTTAATGTCAGACGATTAAACATGCTTTTAGCCGTTTTAGAAAAACGAGTACATTTTAAATTAGCAACCAAAGATGTATTTTTAAATATTGCAGGAGGCTTAAAAGTGGAAGACCCCGGCAGTGATTTATCCGTTGTATGCTCCATTTTATCTTCGGATATTGATATTCCCTTGCCTAAAGAAATTTGTTTTGCCGGAGAAATAGGACTCTCAGGAGAAATCAGACCCGTTACCCGAATTGAACAACGCGTTTCGGAAGCAGCAAAATTAGGATTTAAGAAAATTTACATTTCTAAATTTAACCAAAAAGGAGTTGATTTCTCAAAATTTGACATTCAAGTGTTCGGAGCCGCAAAAGTTGAAGATGTTTTTAAAGCATTGTTTAAATAAACCAAACAGAAATGCCGATATTTCAAAAATCAGTTGTAAACAAGTACCTCAAAAACCTTGACAAAGAGAAGGTGAAATCGGCGTATGATAAATTTCAAAAATTTTACGGTGATAAATTGAGATTGCACAATATTATGCAACTCAAAGAAGAAAATTATCAGGAAGGATTTTTGCGTGAAATTTTTGTGCAGGTTTTGGGCTATACTATTAATCCTGACAATGATTACAATCTGACAACCGAATTTAAAAATCAAAAAGACAGTCGAAAAGCAGACGGTGCAATTTTGGAACGGAAACAAGGGGTTGCAACCCCCTGTGCAGTAATAGAACTGAAATCAACTAAAACAAAAGACCTCGAAAGTATTAAAGAACAGGCATTCGGATACAAAGTAAATCAACCGAATTGCAAATATGTAATTACTTCAAACTTTCAAAACATCAGGTTTTATATCGATAATGCAACCGAATATGAAGAATTTGATTTGTTTCAGATGGCTTCAACAAGGGATTGCAATCCCTTGTTTCAACAATTTTATTTGCTTTTCAACAAAGAAAGTATTTTAAGCAACTTGCCGGAAAAATTAAAACAAGAAACAAAATTTCATGACGAGCAAATTACGCTGAAATTATATAAAGATTATCAGGCATTTAAAGACCGTATTTTTGAATTTCTATGTAGCGGTAATCCGCAATACGATAAACTTACCTTATTCAAAAAATCACAAAAACTATTAGACCGGTTTTTGTTTATCCTATTTGCCGAAGACAGCGGATTGATACCGCCAAATGCTATCAGCAAAATTATAGAGCAATGGAAAATGTTTGTTGAAAACGACGAACAGATTTCACTTTACAGCCGGTTTCAGAAATTTTTTACACACTTAGACAAAGGACACATTTATAAACAGTGGGGCGAAATTCCGGCATACAACGGCGGTTTGTTTCGCTATGATGAAATTTTGGATAAGCCCGATTTAGTTTTGCCCGACGGACTTCTGCAAAACCATACTTCCTTACTTTCGGCTTACGATTTTGGCAGCGAAGTAGATGTAAATATTTTAGGACATATTTTTGAACATTCTTTGTCGAAAATTGAAGAACTAACCGCTGAATTGCAAGGCGAAACCACCGATAAATCTAAAAGCAAACGCAAAAAGGACGGCATTTTTTACACCCCGAAATACATTACAAAATAC
>DYOF01000095.1 GCA_020720665.1 Acetofilamentum sp.
TTAAATATTGAATTATTTTCCGTCCTTTAGTTTATACGTTAAAAATGTATATTCAAGATTTGAATTTAGGTCTTTTTTCCTTTCAGATTGTTCAATTAATTGCCAATTGTTTAAATCGAACGCAGGAAAATAGGTATCGCCCTCAAATTCTCGGTGAACTTTTGTTAAATACAAGAATTGAGCATGGTTTAAAAAATGTTTATATATTGTTGCACCGCCGCAAATAAAAGCCTCATCATCCGAATCACATTGCTTCAATGCCTCAGAAAACGAATTTACAGTAACAGCTCCTTCAAAATGAACATTTTTTTGGGTGCTCACAATAATATTTCGTCTGCCGGGTAAGGGTTTAACAGGTAACGATTCATATGTTTTTCGACCCATTATAATCGGATGCCCTGATGTTAATTTTTTAAAGCGTTTTAAATCTTCAGAAATATGCCAAATTAAGTCGTTATTATTTCCGATAACATTATTTTCAGCAACTGCAACAATAATAGAAATAGTCATTTTTATACAGATATTTCACCCTTTATGTGCGGATGAGAATTATAATTGATTAAATTAAAATCATCAAAATTAAAATCGCTTACTTTTTTAATTTTCGGATTCAAAATCATTTCAGCTAATTTCATAGGATTTCTTGACAATTGAAGTTTTACTTGTTCAATATGGTTTAGGTAAATATGCGCATCGCCCAATGTATGAACAAAATCACCGAGTTCATATCCTGTTTCTCTCGCCACCATCATAATTAATAAAGCATACGAAGCGATATTAAAAGGAACACCCAGAAAAATATCTGCACTTCTTTGATATAACTGACATGATAATTTATTATCGGCAACATAAAATTGGAATAAAATATGGCACGGCGGCAAATTCATTTTATCTAAATCTCCTACATTCCATGCACTTACAATATGTCTTCTGGAATCGGGATTGTTTTTTAATTGCTCAATTACCTGAGCCAGTTGGTCAATATGTCCGCCGTTTTCGGTGGTCCACGACCGCCATTGATATCCGTAGATTCGACCTAATTCGCCGGCGGAATCAGCCCATTCATTCCAAATTCGAACTCCGTTTTCCTGAAGATATTTTACGTTGGTTGAACCCTTAATGAACCAAAGTAATTCATGTATTATTGATTTTAAATGTATTTTTTTTGTCGTTATAAGCGGAAATCCGGCTTGTAAATTAAATCGCATTTGATGCCCGAAAACACTTAGAGTTCCGGTTCCTGTACGGTCTTCTTTTTTAACTCCTTCTTCGATTACTCGTTCTAATAAATTTAGATATTGTTGCATCGCTTTATTTTAATACCTACAAAAGTATCAAATTTTCTTACTTTAATGTATTACTTCTGTTTGATAGTTATCAATATTAAAGTACGATTTTGAACTAAAATGTAAATTATAAAACAAAAAATAAATGGTGTCAGCGGGAGTGCGACTTAGAGACGCAGCCCGCTTTCTTAATTGTATTTTGAATTTTTTGAGCTTCTCTTTCTTCTGTAGGCATAAATAATTTTTGTGTTAATACAGAGCATTTAAACTCGTCCGTATATTTCAGTAATTTTAGTTAAAAACGATTTATTTTCTTCGGTGATATTTGAAAATTCAAATTTCCATGTCCAATTTTCACCTATGGTTCCCGGAGTATTCATTCGAGCATCCTTTCCTAATTGCATTAAATCTTGTAGGGGTGTTATTGCAATATTTGCAACAGACGACCATGCCATTCTTATTAATAAATGAGCAAAATTATCACGAGAAATATTACAATAGTCTTTCATAAATTGCAGTTCGTTTTCATTATAATCATCCAAAATTCCCATACATGTATCATTATCATGCGTACCTGTGTAAACAACAGAATTTTTTATATAATTATGAGGCAAGAACGGATTTGATGAATCGCTGTCGAATGCAAATTGTAAGATTTTCATACCCGGAAGCTTGTAAGTTTTTAATAACTGCTCAACACCCTCAGAGATCATTCCTAAATCTTCGGCAATTATTTGATGCTTATCTTTTAAAATTGCATCTAAAAACTCAAGTTTTGGGCCGGGTAACCATTCACCGTGCTCGGCTGTTTTATCACCGAAGGGAACTGCCCAAAATTCGGAAAAAGCTCTGAAATGATCAATACGAACATAATCAAATAAGTCTAAATTCATATGTATTCGTTTTTTCCACCAATTATAATCCGATTGCTCAGATGCATTCCAATCGTAAACAGGATTTCCCCATAATTGGCCGGTTGCCGAAAAGTAATCGGGCGGAACACCGGCAACTTTTATAGGTGTTAAATCTTCACATAACATAAAAATTTCGGGATTTATCCACACATCGGCACTGTCGCCCGCTACATAAAACGGAATATCGCCTATTATTTTAATTCCTTTTTCTTCGGCATAGCTTTTTAATCGAAACCATTGTTCAAAGAAAAAAAACTGAATGACTTTGTATTTTTCTATTTCTGTAAACAGTTTATTTCTGTATGAATCAAGAGCTTCCGGTTTTCGCAATTTTAAATCTTCATCAAATTCCCATAAAGGTTTTTGTTCGTAGAAATCTTTTAATGCCATGAAAAAAGCATAATCATCCAACCAAAATTCATGATTGGTCTTAAATGTTTCAAAATTGATTTTTGTTTCCCCGTAATTTAAAAAACTTTCGGCAGCTTGCATTAAAACAGGTAATTTTTCTGAAATTAATCGGTCATAATTGATTGAGGGATTGTCATCAAGTTCAATATCAATTGAAACATTCAAATATTCAAGGTTAATCAGCAGCGGATTTCCCGCAAAAGCAGAATACGACGCATAAGGCGAGTTTCCGTACCCGGTATGACCCAAAGGTAATATCTGCCAATACGTTTGCTTTGTTTCGTGTAAAAAATCAATAAACTTGTAGGCTTCATCTCCTAAAGTACCTATTCCGTATTTACCCGGCAATGATGTTATATGCAACAAAATACCGCTTTTTCTTTCTGTAATCATTATTTTCTTCCTGTTAAGTTTTTTGGAATTCTGCCCATATTTATTGTTTCGGAACGTAGTCTTCTACCGACAATTTTTTCTAACATCCTTCCAATTTCTAATATCTTATCAATATCAATACCTGTTTCAATACCCATCTCGTCCATCATCACTAACATATCTTCTGTTGAAACTAAACCGACTGCATTCGGATCCTTATAATAATATTTTCCGGTACCTGAAACGGGAACACCGCTTACAAAATTTGCAGGTTGTCCGCCTATTCCTCCGAGTGTTGATTCAAATCTGCAAATTCCGGCTTGTAAGGCTGCCAAAACATTTGCTAAGCCCCAACCTCTTGTTGTATGAAAATGAGCAAGATGTAACGACTTATCCGGAATCGCATCCAAAAGCATGGAATAATACTTATAAACCCTGTCAGGTGAAGCAGAACCGTCATGATCGGCATGTTCAATATCATCAGCACCAATATCTAACCAACGTTTTGTATATTCAACGGCATCTTCAAGTTTTGTGGGACCTTCAATCGGGCACCCCCAAATTGTACTTACAGTTCCGTTAACTTTAATTCCGGCATCTTTTGCTTTTTTAATATACGTTTCGCTCATTTTCCAATACTCTGCAAGTGAAAGACCCGAGTTTTTAAATTGGTGCGATTCACTTGTTGAAACCATTAATAATATTCTATCCGGACCCCATCCTTCCTTTTTTGCCTGAATTGCCCTTTCTATAGCTTTTTCTCGTATGGTTACACATGTTATTTCAACATCATTTAACTTTCCTTCCAGCTTTTTGCTGTTGCGAATTGCTTTCATTAATGTTTCTGCATCTCTAAATTGAGGCATCCCCGAGGGATTACCGAAATTAGTTACTTCAATTTTTTTATACCCGGCTAAAATTAATTGTTCCGAAACCCATAATTTGGCTTCTGTAGGTATTAAAATTTCCTCGTGTTGAAAACCGTCTCTGACTGTAATGTCACCCAAATCTACTTTCTTAGGATATTGCATATTATAAATATTTTTGTTTAATTTTACACTTTATTCAGCTAACAAATATAATAATTTTAGATTTATATTTTTCAGTGATATGAAATTACTATATTTTAAAAATTGAATTTTAAACACTTTGTATGTCTGCAGTTAATTTAAAATCTTCCGATATAAAACACATTTTGAAGGAAGTAAAATGTAACACCGGAATTGATTTTTCAGAATATGCATTTTGCTTTATAAAGAGAAGAACTGAATTGTTTATGTTCGAAAATAAAATTATTTCTGTAACAGATTTAATATACAAATTAAACAAATCACCTGTAATTGCCGGAAATTTTCTCGATACAATTTTTATTCCGCCTTCGGAATTATTCAGAGATGCAGAAGTATGGAACTATATTGAAAAAGACATATTACCTAAGTTAATAACAAAAAAAGACATTAAAATTCATTTTGCATATGCCACCGGAGGAGAGGAATTATATTCGTTTTTATATATTTTAAATAATTTTTATTCCGAAAATATTAAAATATGTGTTACTGCGGTTACAGAAAAACATTTATCAGTTATTAAAAAAGGGGAATTTTCATTGCAACATTTAAAAGCATCACAAAAAAATATCGAAATTTTAGAGTCGGCAGTTGATTCTGATGATATTTTTATAAAAAATAAAGACGTTTATACAATTAAATCAAATTACAAAGGTGAGCTGATATTTAATACATGTAATTTTTTTAAAGAAGTATTTATTTCAGAATTTGACATCGTATTTTTCAGAAACTCTATGATTTATTTTAATAATGAGTTAAAAGATAAAAGTCTTAAAATGGTTTTAAGAAGTTTAAAAAAAACCGGAATCTTATTAATCGGTGAAAAAGAACTTTTAAACGAAGAGTCCGGAAAAAAATTTAAGCGTATAAATAAAACAATGAGCATATACAAGAAAAAAACCTTTTCATAAATGACAAAATTCAAATATATAATTATCGGTGGTTCGGCCGGCAGTTTTAGAATTGTTACGGACATTTTAGATAATTTACCTAAAAATTTTCCCTACACTTTAATATTAATTTTACATCGTTTAAAACATTTAAAAAACGGGTTTATTGAAGCATTGTCAGCAAAAACAAAATTACCGGTTACGGAACCCTTTGATAAAGAACCAATTCTTGAAAAACATATTTATATAGCCCCTGCCAATTATCATTTATATATTGAGCCGGATAAAACGTTTGCATTATCTGCCGAAGAACCTGTTAATCATTCCCGACCGTCAATTGACTTATCGTTAGCATCTGCCGGTTTTTCTTTAAAAGAATCACTGATAGGAATAATGTTGTCCGGTGCTAATAAAGACGGAGCTGTCGGACTAAAAAAAATTAAAGACAACGGCGGATTAACTATTGTCCAAAACCCGAACGATTCAATGGTCAGAACAATGCCGGAAGCAGCAATTCAAGAAACAAATCCGCAAAAAATATTAACTTCGCAAGAAATAATTGATTTTATAATAAATTTAAAATAAGCCTGATGAAGTACTTTACATTTAACAATATCATTTCCGCTCTTTTACTTCTTATTATTCTTGGCTTATTATATATATTACTTACAAATCAACAAATTTCAAACGATAAATTTAAATTCATCATCGGACTGATTTCTTTTTCAACCGTAATTTTATTTTTATTAAATATTTTTAAAAATCGAACAACAAACAACCCGCAAGAAAAAAAACAGAAACGGTCTTCAGAAAATATTCAATCGGAAATTGATGAAGAAATGAAAAAAGAACAAATTGAGTTTCACAGCTTATCTATTTTAAAAGAAATTCAAAAACATACAAAAATTGACGAATTTTCAGATTCATTATTAATTAAATTTGCTAAACAATTTTCAGCAGTACAAGGAGTTTTTTATGTTAAAGACAATGAAAAATTATCATTCAGACACACAGCCTCTTACGCTCTTTATAAAAATCCTGAGGGTTTTATCGAAGGAAACGGAATAAACGGACAAGTTGCTCTCAATAAAAAGCTGAAAGTTATAACCCAAATTCCTGAAAACTACATTACCGTTATTTCCGGTTTGGGTAGTGCTTCACCAAAAAACATGTTAATTATACCGTTTGTATATAATAACCAAACAATTGCCCTTGTTGAACTCGCATCTTTTGACCCTTTTCCTGAATTTATTACTGAAATTTATAATGAAATAAATAACTCACTTGCTGAAAAAATAAATCAATTAATTTCTTAAAATGACAAACGAATATATTGACCGTTTAATAAACTTAGCCATTGCCGAAGATATTGGTGACGGAGATCACTCTTCCTTAGCTTGTATTCCCGAAAATGAACAAGGAAAAGTTCACTTGTTGGTTAAAGAAGAAGGAGTTTTATCAGGTATAGAAATCACAAAAGAGATATTAAAAAAAATTGATTCGAATTTAAAAATCGAAATACTTTTAAATGACGGAACAAAAATAAAACCCGGTGATATTGCATTTATAATAAGCGGACGCGTAATCTCAATTTTACAAGCCGAACGTCTTATATTGAATTTCTTACAACGCATGAGCGGAATTGCCACTCAAACAGCTGTTTATGCCGATTTAATAAAAGACCTTCCGACAAAAGTTTTAGATACTCGTAAAACAACTCCCGGATTACGATTTATTGAGAAACTCGCCGTTTTAACCGGCGGAGGTGAAAATCACCGTTTGGGTTTATTTGATATGATTATGCTGAAAGATAACCACATAGATTTTGCCGGCGGAATCGAACCTGCAATAAATAAGGTTACCGATTATTTAAAAAAACAAGGAAAGAATCTTAAAATAGAAGTTGAAGTTCGTGATTTTAAAGAACTTAACGAAGTTCTTAAAGTCGGGAAAATTCACCGAATAATGTTAGACAATTTTAGTGTTGAAGATACTAAAAAAGCTGTTAAAATTATCAACGGAAGATTTGAAACAGAATCATCCGGAGGAATTAATTTAGAAACAATACGTAAATATGCCGAATGCGGTGTCGATTTTATCTCTATCGGTGCATTAACACACCAAATAAAAAGTCTTGATTTAAGTTTAAAAGCAATATAATTATGAATTTTGACATTATCATTATCGGTAGCGGACCGGGCGGATATGTTGCCGCTATCAGAGCCTCCCAATTAGGTATGAAAACTGCTGTTGTCGAACGTGCAGAATTAGGCGGAATTTGCCTAAATTGGGGATGTATTCCCACCAAATCCTTATTAAAAAGTGCTCAAGTATTTGAATATGCAAAACATGCCGAAGCATACGGAATTAATATTTCAGAAGCAAATGTTGATTTTTTAAAAATAATTGAACGAAGCAGAGCGGTTTCTTCACAAATGAATAAAGGGGTTGAATTTTTATTTAAAAAAAATAATATCACGCTTTTAAAAGGGAACGGAAAATTAAAAAATAATAATACCGTAGAAGTTTCTTTTCCTGATAAAATTGAAGAATTTACTGCCCCACACATAATTTTAGCTACCGGCTCCCGTTCAAAAGAATTACCTAACTTAAAACAAGACGGAACGCACATCATCGGATACCGTGAAGCATTAACACTAAAAAAACAACCTGAAAGCATGATAGTTGTAGGCTCAGGTGCCATCGGAACCGAACTTGCTTATTTTTACAATACAATCGGGACAGAAGTTACAATTGTTGAATTTTTGCCTTCAATAATACCTCTTGAGGATAAAGATATATCGGCTCAATTGGGTCGTTCTTTAAAGAAAGCTAAAATTAAAATACTAACAAGCTCATCGGTTGAAAAAGTTGAAATTAAAAATAATCGTTGTATTGCAACAATTAATTCCAAAGGAAAAGAATCAACTTTAGAGGCAGATATTGTTCTTTCTGCCGTGGGTATTCTACCCAATATTGAGCATATCGGAATTCAGGAACTCGGCATTACATTAAATAACGGAAAAATAAACGTAAACTCCTTTTACGAAACAAACATAAAAGGTATTTATGCAATAGGCGATATTGTTCACGGACAAGCACTTGCACATGTGGCATCTGCCGAAGGCATCACTTGCGTAGAGCATATAGCCGGAAAAAACCCCGAGCCGATTGATTATAATAACATTCCGGCTGCAATATACACAACACCTGAGGTAGCATCGGTGGGACTGACAGAAGACGCAGCAATTGAAAAAGGATATGAAATAAAAATCGGAAATTTTCCGTTCAGAGCATCCGGTAAAGCAGCAGCAGCAGGAAATCAAGACGGATTTATAAAATTAATTTTTGACAAAAAAACAGATTTACTGTTAGGTGCACACATGATAGGTTTAAATGTTACTGAATTAATTGCTGAATTAGTAACAGCTAAAAAATTAGGCGTAACTTCGCATGATTTGATTAAATCAATTCACCCTCATCCTACGATGTCAGAAGCAATTATGGAAGCAGCAGCAGCAGCCGAAAACGAAGTTATTCATTTATAAATAAAATCATCAAACACCGGTGTAAAAAGAATTTCATACTTAGGAAACCGACAAACAGAATACCTTAATTAAGTTGAGTTCAATTTACAGAATATTAATTAATTATAAATTTTTAGACAGATGAAAC
>DYOF01000213.1 GCA_020720665.1 Acetofilamentum sp.
CATCAATAAAAATCTGATTGAATCTCATGATAATCAATCCTATATCCAACCGTATATTCTCAGATTATAGAACATGAAAAAAAATCCCCATCACCGGCGGTGCAGGGTTTATCGGCTCGGCAGTGATTAAACACAAGACAATACATTAAGATGGTGTCATAAAAGTCAGAGGTAAAAAAATACACGCAATATTTTTGGTTACAACTGAAAATATTGTAATTTTGACAAAATTGTAAGCTGTGTCTGATAAAATTGCGATTCTTCAAAAATACAATCTGTGGAATAAAAGAAATCCGGACGCAGGATTTCTCAGGAAAGAATATTTGCTTAAAATAGGCGATTTTATATCAAACAAACTTATAAAAGTGCTTGTCGGACAGCGCAGAACCGGTAAAAGCTATTTGATGAGGCAAATTATCCTAAGCCTGATTGACAAAGGTACACATTCTCAAAATATTTTATACATCAACAAAGAATTTACAGATTTTGACTTCATTCAATCGCATACGGATTTATCGCAGTTAGTCGAAATGTATATTTCCGAAATCAAACCCGAAGGGAAAATTTACCTTTTTTTTGATGAAATACAGACTGTTACTTCGTGGGAAAAAACAATCAATTCATATTCGCAGGATTACACACGCGAGTTTGAAATTTTCATAACCGGATCGAATTCGGAACTGCTGTCCGGAGAGTTATCTACATATTTATCAGGACGATATGTGCAATTTCAAATTTTCCCTTTTTCATACAACGAATACATTTCTTTCTTAAAACTTGATAATTCGAAGCAAAGTTTTTTGCAATATTTGAACACGGGAGGCTTGCCCGAATTATTTAATCTGCCTAACGAAGAAACCAAAAGGCATTACATTTCAGCGGTTAAAGATACGATACTCCTTCGCGATATCATTCAACGCTACCAAATTAAAGATGCAAAATTATTGGAGGATATTTTTTCTTTTCTTATCAACAATGCATCTAATCCGGTATCAATCAATAATATTGTAAACTATTTTAAAAGTAAAAACAGGCGAACAAATTACGAAACCCTTGCAAATTATATCAGTTATTTGAAAAGCAGTTTTCTTATATATCAAGTCGAAAAATATAATATTTCCGGAAAAGAAACCCTTGCAGGAACATACAAGTATTATATCAATGATTTGGCGTATCACAATTATTTGTATTCCGGCTTTGCTTATGGCATAGGCTATAAATTGGAAAATATCGTTTACCTGCAACTACTCCAAGCCGGCTTTAATGTTTACGTAGGATATCTTCGCAATAAAGAAGTTGATTTTGTTGCCGTTAAAAACACCCAAACATTATACATTCAAGTTGCTTACCTTATGTCCGAAGAGATAACAATAAACAGAGAATACTCTTCGTTGGAGGCAATACATGATAATTATCCGAAAATAATTGTAAGTTTGGATGATTTTATTTTTAATGAAAAAGGCGGTATAAAACACATTCAGGCATGGAAACTGAGTGATTTTTTGATTCAAATAAACAAAAATTATTAATACGCATGCAAAAAATTATCATCACCGGCGGA
>DYOF01000096.1 GCA_020720665.1 Acetofilamentum sp.
AAATACAATGTTAAAAAAAAGAGCGATTAAAATACAATCGCTCTTTAAAATTTTTCTACTTAATTTCTATCTCTCGCAGAGGTTTTACTATTCGTTCTTCTCTCTTGGCAATTACAATTTTTAAAATTCCGTTTTCAGATTTTGCTTCAATTTTCTCAACATCGGCTGATTCGGGAAGTGTAAACGAACGAGAAAATTGAAAAAATCCGTATTCTTTTTTGGTACACTTTTCATTTTCTTCGCCTGTTTTAATTTCTTTATCAGCTGAAATTGTTAATACATCTTGTTCTAAGCTGATTTTTATTTCTTCTTTTGTTAAACCCGGAGCTGCAAGTTCTATTCGGTATGAAGTATCGTTTTCAAATACATTTACCATAGGTACTGTGGACACTCTTGATTTTGCTAACGGGTTAACTTCGCCTGAAAAAAAATCTTCTAACCAATCAGGTAAAAAAGGCGAATTTAGGTTTCTTCTGATAACTGTCATGATTCATTTATTTTAAGTTAATAATTTTTAATTTCACTTGAAATATATCAATCTGTGTACCGAAGTCGCAAAATCAAAAAAATGAAGAAATTTCTATATAATTAAGTCATTATGGCATATATTCTGAAAAAATACATGTCAATTTGACTGCTAATATTTAAAGTAAATCAATAAGGACCTCATTATAATAATGATTAACAATGGATTAACTGCAAAATCAAATAGATTTATAAAAAATAGATTTATAACTAAACATATTACTGAAATGATTGCCGTAATAATAAAAAATTGTCTTAAAAATAATCTATTTCCCGTTTTTTTCAATAAAAATGAAGCGATAAGTAATAAAGGTGATGCCCACAAGATATTTTGGTTATTAACAACCGCCTTATGTTCTGTTCCGAACCACAGCAACAAAACAGCAAAACCTACAAACCCGAAAATAAAGAAAATTAGTTTATCAAGGAACAGATAATGTTTTTTTTGTATTAACTCAATTAAAGTTAATATAATAACAATCAGAAGTATAATTGAAAAAGTTACCATGGGGGTAAAAAACGTATTTTTTAAAGGCTTAACTTTTATAGGGTCAAAAAGCATTTTGCTTTCTTTAACAACAGGTTCTTTTAAATTATTTTTAATAACTTGTGATGAGCTAAACACCGCAACCAAATAATCGGGCAGAAAAGTTGCTTCTTCAACTCTGACAATTTTATCAGCCGGTTGCCCTAATGCTAAATTAATTCCAAACCGTTCCCAATTTTTCCCTTTTAAATATGGTTTTAACAAATCTCTGAATGTTTCATTGTTTTCGGTAATTTCTTGGGGAAAAATCAAATCTTCTCCTAATGCATTTTTTATCACATCTTTAACACGAGTAGCACAATTATCAAAGAAAAAATCATACCTGTAATATTTATTTTCGGGTAAAGCATTTTTTTCCAAATATGAATATATTCTATGTTTTTGAAGCTCAGATAAATTAAGAATTTGCTCTTTAATCCATCTGTTTTCGTTCATATAAGAAATAATAAAATATTTATACGGAACAACGCTCAGCATGTAATCTAACTGCCCTTTTGCAAATTTCAAATAGAAATTAGGAGTTTGAAAATCAAACGTTCCGTAATTATATACTTTATCAATTTTTTTTGTAAGATCTTTCACACGTACAGCCGAATGACCGAATGTTGAATATAGCTCGTCTCCGGGGGCACAAGTAATAATACTTATTTCGGCATTTTCAGATAAGTTTTGTGCGAAAAGATTTGCGAATGAATATATGTTTAAAACTAATAGTAAAAGTATTGAGTTTAAATTCTTCATAATTAATTATTAATTCATTAAAAATTGCTTACATACTTGCAAACAAAATACCCGCTGTTACCAAATAAATTGTTAAACCCACAATATCATTAACCGATGTTATAAACGGTCCTGTTGCAAGAGCGGGGTCAATATTGAAACGTTTTAAAGTTAAGGGAACAAAAGTTCCGAAAACAGATGCAAAAATAATAACAATAAATAATGCAACACTGACAGTTATGGTTAGAACAAAAGACTCGATAAAGAAAAAATTATATAAAAAGATAGCTATTGAAAGAACAGTTGCATTTACAAGTGCTACCGACAATTCTTTAAAAATTTTACGAAAAGCACTTTCGATACCAAGTGAGCCGTTTGCAAGCCCCTGAACAACAATTGATGATGATTGAACACCTACATTTCCGCCCATAGCGCCAATTAAAGGGAAAAAGAAAGCCATTGCCGCATTGGCAGCCAGATTGTCTTCATAAGAACCGATAATTAACGAACCTATAATTCCGCCGACTAAACCAATGAATAACCATGGTAATCTTGCTTTGGTTAATTGCCAAACATTATCTGAATGTTCAACGTCAGAAGAGATACCCGACATTAACTGATAATCTCTGTCAGCTTCTTCCCGCATTACATCAACTAAATCATCAAAAGTAATTCGTCCCAATAAACGCCCTATATTATCAATAACGGGTAAAGCAACTAAGTCATATTTATCTGATAAATTAGCGACATCTTCGGCTTTCATATCTGCCTTAACAGAAATGACATCTGAATTATAAATTTCTTTTATTTTTGTTCCTTTAGCAGCTAAAAGTAATTTTGCAAGCGAAATAGTTCCTTTTAAAATTCCGTCGTTATCAGTAACATAAACATAATAAATTTCGTCAACCTCTTCAACACTTTTTCTGATTTGTGCAATTGCATCTTCAATATCACTTTCAATATTAACCGTAACGATTTCTTTTGCCATCAAACCTCCGGCAGTATCTTCGTCATATGCCAATAAATCGACAATATCGCCGGCTTGTTCAATATCTTTAATTTTTTGTAATACTTCTTCACGCCTGTCGTCGGGCAAATCGGCTATAACATCGGCTGCGTCATCACTGTCCATGTGGTCGATAAACTTTGACGCGATAATATCATCCGGTAATACTTTCAAAAACCGTATTCTGTCGTCTTCATGCAGTTCGGCTAATACATCTGCGGCTTTTTCTCTGTCTTCAATTAATAAAAACAAATATTTCGCTTGTTCAATATTCAATTCGTCATAAACTTCTGCTATATCAGCCGCACGAATAGCATCCATCAATTTAGCTGCTTCGACATCTTTTTTAGCATCAATTATTTCAATCAGATTATTGAGATATTCTTTCGATAATTCAAATTGTTTTGCCATTTTTGTGATAACTATACACTTAATTTGATAATCTAAAATTATTTACGCAGTAAAACCATTGTAGCACCGTAACCGTATTCTTGAAATGAAGCATCTTGAAACTGATAATGTTTATATTTATGAGTTAATTCGCTTCGTATTTTTATTTTTAAACTTCCGCTGCCCACACCATGTATGAATACAATCCGTCTGTAGTTTTCTTTTATTGCGATATTCATTTCTTTATGAAAAACTTCAATTTGATGTTCAAGTTTATCTTTATCAGTCATACCTGCTTCATCATCAACTAATTCGTGAATATGCAAGTCCACTTCTTTAATGTTTTTATCTTCATTTTTTTTGAATATTCTCGGTCGATTTATTTTGCTGCTGAGTTGTTTCTGTTCTTTAATCTGTTCTACATCTTCATTTTTAAGTTTATTTAATGCTTCTTCCATCATATTTTGCTCAGTTACCGAGACCAAATGAACAGATTCGTCAAAAAAATCATTTTCAGTAAAACTTCCGGCTTTAAAAAATTTGGTCGAATTTATTTTTATATGACTGCTTACCGGTTCTTTTATATTAAATTTCTTTTTATCATAAAATAGTAATTGAATAACGACATTTATATTTTCTTGTAAAGTATTCAATTCAATTTCTGTAATTTTTTCTTTAACGTTCGGTTCAATTTTGCCGTTTAAACTGTAATAATAATCGTTTTTCTTAACTGCATAGTTATAGTAAATAAAATAATTACTGTCATTTATCAAATACACATCTAAATCAGAATTTCCTATATTTTTCGGCTCTTTTGGTACAAATGCAATGAAAAAATTGACATCGGGTTTATTCGTATAAAAAGGTTCATCTTCAAAAACATTTGCTTTTTTCGTTTCCTTTTTTTGATTTAATTCCGTATGATATTCAATTTTAGTTATATCAGGCAATAATTCATTAATCGGTACCGGTATTTCAAAGCCTGTATCGTTTAACACGAAGGCTGTTCCGTCTTCAACAATTTTTGTTACAAGTCCGCCGCCGATATCATTTAAAAATTTTACTTTATCTCCTATATTTATTTTTATCATTTCCTTGTGTTTTATTTAATACAGTTGTGTCTTTTGCTTAAATTTTGAAAAAATATAAATTTTTTGTAAAAGTAATGGAATTAACCGGCATTACAAACAAAGAATTAATGTCAAATATTATCTTTGCGAAAAAGATTTCATGTTTCAAAATATTCCGGTCAACGATTTTAACTACATACTTGAAGATGCACGCATTGCTAAATATCCTATGATTGACCGTTCTGATTCAAAACTTTTAGTTTATGATAAAGGAAATATTTCAAAACGTGTTTTTAAAGAAATACCTAATTTAATTGAAAACGATGAATTAATGGTATTTAATAACACAAAAGTAATACAAGCTCGTTTAAATTTCAAAAAAGAAACCGGAGCAGATATTGAAATATTTTGCTTAGAACCGGTTGCCCCCGCTGATTATCAGTTAATGTTTCAATCAAAAAGCCCTTGCCGCTGGAAATGTATTGTTGGTAATTTTAAAAAATGGAAAGGCGGAAAATTGGCATTAAATATAGAAAACTCACAACAAAACACAACAATTTTTGCCGAAAATAAGGGAAATCTCGGAGATACACAAATCATTGAATTTACTTGGACAAACGCTGAAATTAATTTCGGGGAAATTTTAGATTTAACCGGAAAAACACCTATACCTCCATATTTAAAAAGAGAATCAGAAAACATTGATAAAAATCGTTATCAAACCATATACTCAAAATTTAAAGGTTCGGTTGCAGCTCCGACTGCAGGTTTGCATTTCACTGAAAATATTATAAGTTCACTTCATACAAAGGGAATTAAAACTGATTTTGTTACTTTACATGTAGGAGCGGGTACATTTAAACCGATAAAAACGGATTTCATAAACGAACATGAAATGCACACTGAACATTTCTTTGTAAGCAAACAATTAATAAGCAGTTTGATAAAACATAAAGGAAAAATTACGGCAGTAGGAACAACAACTGTCAGGAGTTTAGAAAGTTTATATTATATAGGTGCCGGGCTTGAAAAAGGTATTGAACCCTATAATTTTGACATTTCTCAATGGGAAGTTTATCACAAAAAATATAATTGCAATACCGAAAAAGCATTACAAAACCTCCTAAATTATATGAATGAAAAAAACACTGATAAAATTGAAGCCTCAACTCAAATTATGATTGTTCCGGGATATAAATTTAGAATTATTAATAAATTAATTACCAATTTTCATCAACCTAAAAGCACACTTTTATTATTAATTGCCGCTTTTATAGGAAATGATTGGAAACGAATTTATGATTATGCAATAAAAAATAATTTTCGCTTTTTAAGTTACGGAGACAGTTCACTGTTGATTCCTTAAAAGTGAATATATAATTCTGATTTATGGGTATTTTTAATGTTTTAAAATTCGTATATTTGAAAAAACATAATTATTCTTAAAAATTTATTGATATGAATCGAATTTATATTAAAATCATAATGTTTATTTTGATTTGTTTTAATTTTTCACTTTATGCTGTTGAAAAAGAAAAAACATATACATCAATTGAAACCCTTATAAAAAATCATTCCGTAAGTGCAAAAATTATAGGTTTAGGCGGTCATAGTGAAGAATGCACCGAATTTCAAATTCAAAGTTTAAAAAAAGATACTTTATATATTTTAATTGAACCCGGCAGGCGATTAGTTTCAGATGATTCAACATTTCAAGATATTTTAATTATTAAAAAATATGAAATTACTTTGCCGCCTTTAGCTTCCATAATATTAAACGGTTATGGATTTTGTTGTCAAAGCTCAAATTCAAGTCCAAAGAAAAATGCTCTTTTCAAAATCGGATTTATGGCACCGAAAACTTGGGTGGAATTAGCCGAATATGTAAATGAAAATAATTTCCCGTCATCAGCAATTCAAAATGCTGTTTGGGTTATGTCAAATAATCATCCTATAAGTTCAGTGCACCATGAAAACCCTGAGATAGTACTTCCTTTAAAACAAAAACTGGCGAAACTTAAAAAAGAAGAATTGCCCTGGTATTCATTAACATTTGTTTCAGACACTTCTCGTTTGTTTACAGGTGAAGCGGAAGAACTTTTTGGAAAAATTACTTACCGAGTAAAAAACCAATCTATTATAAGTATTAACATTAGAAACAGCGAAGGTAAAGTGGTCAGCACATTAGTTGAAAATGTTGCTCGAGGTCCGGGAGAATATTTTGTTAATATTAAAATACCGGTGAAAAACTGGACTAAGGGCAAGTATTCGGTTTATATTATTGAAGATTATTCAAATATTAATACAAAAAAGGATTTTAACCTATAAATTATTTGCTTGAATAAAATTGTAATTAAAATACTTGGTCATCCTGAGCTTTTTGACTTAAAGCACCAAATATCTAATGCCGTTATCCTATTAGGTGTTATTTTAGGTTTTCAATCTGCTGTTTTTAATTATTCGCTAGGGCTCCCTGATATAACCGTTTATGCAACCGGCATAACTTCGGTTGTTTTAGCGGTAATGTATTATCTGTCACGTGTAAAAGGTTTATTTCTTGTTCCTGTTTATATTTCCTTATTTGTAAGTTTATGCGTTTATACACCTATTATGTGGTTTGGTAACGGAGGTTCAATCGGCGGATTTCAATATTATATTTTTTTATATTTAGCCTTTGCAATCGCAACGATACAAAAACAATCGGTTTTACTTTTCATAACGATATTTGTAATCGTACTCTCTTATTTATTGTTCTTTTTTGAATTCAAATTTCCCGAAGATGTCAACCGATACGCAAACGAAAATGCTCGCTTTTCTGATATTTCATTCAGCTACATTTCTGTTCTGGCAGGTATTGCAGCATTATTTTTTGTTTACACAAAACAATATAACAAAACAAACAATGCCCTCAAAGAGCAAAATATAAAATCGGAAAAACAAAAAGAATTACTTAAACTACAACATTTTCATATTTTTGAAAGCCTCACATACGCAAGAAAAATACAGCAAGCCGTATTACCTTCAATAAATATTATAAAAGAGCATACAAAGGATCATTTTATAATTTACCTTCCTAAAGAAAAAGTCAGCGGTGATTTCTATTATTTTATGAAGAAAAATGATATGCTTATCGTTGCAGTTGCCGACAGCACCGGACACGGAATTCCCGGCGGATTTATGTCAATGTTGGGAATAACTATCTTAGAAGAAGTAATTAACAGAGAATCAACACGTAACGCTGCTGAAATTTTAAACGCTTTCAGAGAACGAATTATTACATCATTAGAACAAGGAAGTTCAAGAACCATTACTTATGATGGTTTTGATATCAGCTTATGCATTATAAACACAAAAACAAAACGTTTGAATTATGCCGGTGCTAATTTACCCTTGTTAATTATCAGAAATAAGGAATTCAAATATTATTCGCCTGATAACATGCCTATCGGCACATTTATATCAATGTCCGATTTCAATAATCAATATTTTGATTTAAAAGAAAATGATTTAATATATATGTTTACTGATGGTTTAATCGACCAATTCGGAGGACCGAATAATAAAAAGTTTACACTTAACAAACTCCAAGAGATTTTATTAATAAACACAAATAAAAAATTATCCGTACAAAAAGAACAAATAAAAAAAGAATTCAGAAATTGGAGAGGAAAACAGAAAAAAACCGACGACGTATTAATAATCGGCTTAAAAGTTTTTAGTATGAACCGCTGATTATTTTTAACATAATTTTTTCTGATATTTTTTTATATTTACTGCATAAAACACCAAAACATGACAGCCAAACTACCTGACATCACCGCAAACCTTGTATTTTCAGAGAGAGAAAGAGAGAGTGTGTGTGTTTGTGTTTGCATAACAAAAACTCCAATAACCACCTTTCTCATTCTGAAAAAAACGCTGCTCTACCTCAAGCACTTAATGCCCTGCCAAAAAACGAT
>DYOF01000214.1 GCA_020720665.1 Acetofilamentum sp.
CTTTCAGACGGAAGTAAACGCGCCGGAATAGACGATTTAACATGGAAATGTTTTAATAGTTCCCCTGCTGACGACACAGATTCCGAAGCCCTGAATCCGACAACACAAATATCCGGTTCAACCATATCCTCTTTGGCTGATACAGAGCCGGAAGCTGTTGAGGTTTTTTCCTTCCGAATTGAAGATAAAGGAACATCTGACGGAAAAATTACCCGTTTAATTAATTTGAGAATATATCCGGCAGCTTCAAATACTGCCGATTGGACCGACCATATTCATAATGTGAAACTTAATAACAGCTCGAACATTACGATTAATACACTAAGCATAACAGACGCTTATATTAATATGATGACAGCCCCGGTTGATATAACTGACGGCACTTCTCAAACATTTACTCTATCGGTTTATCTTAATCAAGAGGCTGTTGTTGACGGTTCGGTTCTGTCATTTAAAATTGATGCCGATAACCACGGATTTATGGCAGATACAGATTATTCAGAATTTGCACCGGTTTTTAACGGAGGAACGGACATTGTTTCAAACAATTTTACAATAAATGTTGAAGCAACGGATATTGTTTTTCTGCAACAACCTACGGATACTGAGCTTTCAGAAGCTATGTCTCCTTCCGTTACGCTTAAAGCAGTTGACGAAAACGGAAATATTGATAACTCATATAATTCAGCAATTTCATTAGTTTCATCAGGCACAATGGGAGGAGATCCCTTAACGGGAACATGGAATAGCGGCATAGCATCATTCGGAGATATTATTCATACAGCGATTGAATCTTCAGTTGTATTAACTGCAACATCAGGAATGTTTAATATCATAAGTAATTCATTCAGAATTTATTGTATTCCTACGGATATTATTGATTTATCTGCTCAATGCGGACATGAAAACAGTGATATTTCATGGACTAATCCCGAGTGTTCTGATGAAATTATAATTGTTGTCGGTGAATCGTCAATTACCGGAACTCCCACCGGAATTTATTCTGCAAATTCTTTAAATTTTACAGATGTTTCAAATCCTGATTTTCCCGGCGGCGGTAAAGTCGTTTATAACGGCTCGGTTTCACCGCAAACAATAAGCGGTTTATCAAACGGTACAAATTATTATTTTAAAACCTTCGTCAGAGCTTCCGAATTATGGTCTGACGGGGAGCAAACAAATTGTACGCCTGTTTCTGTTGATTTCTTAAATTCGCAAATAAAAATTTATCCAAATCCCGTATCAGAAAAATTAACTATAGAATTTCCTGAGAATATAAAAGGAACTACCATTAATTTAACGGATTTAACCGGGAAAGTTTTATATAAAAAAGTATCATTTAAAAATACAGAAACAATGAAAATCGGTAATTTACCGACAGGAATTTATATCCTGAAAATAAATTCTGAAGAACTCTCAGTAATTAAAAAAATTAGTGTTCAATAAATTCTTTTTCAAAAAATAAGAAAAGGGGTACATCAGTACTCCTTTTTTTATGTTGTATATCAGT
>DYOF01000097.1 GCA_020720665.1 Acetofilamentum sp.
TTAAATTTCAAATTTATTAACTTGTTTAAGAGGGAGCATTTTTTTTCATTAAAATTTATTATAAAATAATTTTTATATATTTGCAAACTCAAAATTTTGAATTAAAATAATAATCATTCACAAATGGCTACATTACAGAAAATTAGGAACAGAGGACCGGTTATTGCTATTGTTATCGGAATTGCTTTAATTGCATTTTTATTAGGAGACGTAAATAAAATATTTTCATCAGGAAATGATCAGAATATAGCTGAAATTAACGGAACTAAAGTTTCTTTACAAGAATATCAGTTGAGATATACAAATTATGAACAAGGTTTAAAAATGTTAACCGGTGAGTCTTCATTAACGCCGGAAAATCAAAAATACGTTGAAACTCAAGTTTGGGATAAAATTGTCAGAAATTATGCATTATCTGATACTTATAATGAATTAGGAATTGATGTCAGCGGAATTGAATTAGCGAAAATTATTAGCGGAGATAATATTCAAAACGGTTTAGATCCTCTGACTCGTCAAGTTTTCTCTGACCAAAACGGTAATTTTAATGCACAAAGTGCTGTGGGGTTTTTTACAAACGCCGGTTCAACAGAAGACGGTGCTAAAGTTGCCAATTTCTTAGAAGAAGAAATGAAGGATAATCGTAAATTCACAAAATATTCGGCTTTAATATCAAAAGGCATTAATGTTACACGCTTTGAAGCTAAAAAGTTATATGTTGAAAGAACTGAAATAGTAGATTTTGATTATGCCGTAAAAAAATATAGTGAAATATCTGACAGTGCCGTTTCTGTTTCTGAAAAAGAATTGGAAAAGTATTACGACGAACATAAAGATGAATACGAACAAAAACACAGTCGTGATATCGCATATGTAACATTTAATATAATTCCTTCGGAAGAAGACAAGAATTTAATAAAAAATGATTTGGAAACAGATTATTTAAAAGAATTTGCAGAAATAAAAACAGATAAATCCATTGATGAAATTGTTAATTATGTTAATGCAAATTCGCATATTAAATTCTCATATCCCCATTTATCGTTTGATGAATTAAACGATTCTGCATTGTTTTATCAAAATGAAAATATTGTTGCAGGCCCGGTTTATGAAAACGGCAGCTATTACATAAAACGAATTATTGACCGTGTTAATTTCTTTGATTCTGTTGAAGTTGCACATATTTTAATTCGTCCTGACGGTCAGGTTATCAAAGATATGGACAGAGCAAAAGTAATTGCCGACAGTATTTATAATAAAATAAAAAGCGGAGCCGATTTTGCAGAAGCAGCCAAAACCAATTCTGCATACAATGTTTCTGCTCAAAACAAAGGTGAATTAGGTATGCTCAATGAAGCTGCTTTAGTTAACCAATTCGGTCCTGAATTTTCTGATGAATGCTTCAAATCTAACCCCGGCGAACTAAAAGTTATTGAATCTCCTTATGGATTTAATATTACTAAAATAATTAAAACCGGCGGACAGAAAAAAGAAAGAGTTCGAATAGCCGCAATTTATCAAGAAGTTAAACCCGGTAATAATACATTTAGCGAATATTTTGCAAAAGCCCGTGATTTCTCTAACGCAGCCGACAATAATCTTGCAAAATTCGACAAATTAGTTGAGGAAAATAAATATACAAAACGATTAGCAAATACCATAACACAAGAAACAGAAGTTATTGCAGGTATTGATAATGCAAGTGCAGTTATCAATTGGATGTTTAATGACGACACCCAAAAGAACAGTGTTTCATCTGTTTTTCAAGACGGAGATGAAATGTTTATTGTAGCTATTCTCACAGAAATAAGAGAAGAAGGCATCGCTCCTTTAAATCAGATAACTGACGAAATTAAAGCAAAAGTTATAATACAAAAAAAAGGAGAAATCTTAGCGGCTGAATTAAAAAATGAATCGAATTTAGTTAAAACCGCCAAAAATATAAGCTTTGCATCTTCCGGATTAAATGACGACGGTAATGAATTAAAAGTTATTGCAACTGCCGTTTATTCTGAAAAAGATAAATTATCTCTGCCGATAATCGGCGAAAACGGAGTGTATATTCTTAAAGTTACTTCCAAAACAGGAGTAGATAATGTTGAAAATATTGACGTAAGCGCTGACAAACAGAATGCTGAAAGACGAATTATTTTCAGAATTTCAAGAGAAGCATATAATACAATTAAAGAAGCTGCTGATGTAGTTGATAACAGATTTAAGTTTATATAATCATAAATTAAATAAAATAAGAAAAGCTTGTCGATTATTAAGACAAGCTTTTTTATTTTAATTTTCTTCCGGTTTCCTTATATAAATATTTAATCGAGCCGACTGTTTCATTTGTAACTGTCCGTTCAGAAAATTCCGAATCATTTACTGAAACTTCATTTTGAATATTCTGAACTTTATTTTCGGCAGAAAAAACAAAACTTAATAACAAACCCGTAACAGCACCGGAAAGATGCCCTTCCCACGAGGTTTCGGGGTTTAAAGGTAAAACTCCCCAAACCATACTGCCGTACAAAAATATAATAATAAAAGAAAGTGCTGATAAGGTTTTGTTTTTTCGTTTTAAACCGGCAAAAATCAAAAAAGAAGCCAATCCGTAGATAACCGAACTTGCACCAATATGATAGGCGTGTCTTCCGATAAGCCAAATTCCTAAACCCGAAATAATTATAATGGAAAATAAAATTTTATAGGCAACTTTCGGATAGAAAAAAAATAATGATGTACTTAACACTAAAAAAGGAAATGTATTCGAAATTAAATGATTAAAATCGCCGTGTAAAAATGGTGAAATAAAAATTCCTGATAATGAATTCGTTTCAATCGGGTATATTCCGTAGGTATATAAATTCAGCTTGAATGAATAATCAAAAACCATTACAATCCACATCATCATCAAAAAAAACAATGTCGGAATCAAACTGAATTTTAATCTTTTTTTCTCAGATTTATTCATTAATTTTACCTTTATACAAATTTATTAAATAAAAGATTGTAATCAAGAGATAAAAGATGAAGTTTGAAATTATAAATAAAGATAAATTCTCAAATGCAAAAACCGGTAAAATATATACCGACCATGGTATAATTGAAACCCCTATTTTTATGCCTGTCGGAACAGTCGGCTCAGTTAAAGGCGTACATCAAAAGGAATTAGATGAAGACATTAAAGCCCAAATTATTTTAGGAAATACCTATCATTTATATTTACGTCCGGGAACTGAAACTCTTGAAAAAGCCGGCGGTTTACATAAATTTATAAATTGGAATAAACCGATTTTAACCGACAGCGGAGGCTACCAAGTGTTTTCTTTATCAGAAATCAGAAAAATAACAGAAGAAGGGGTAATGTTTCGCTCGCATATTGACGGTTCAAAACATTTATTTACGCCTGAAAATGTTGTAGATACACAAAGAAGTATCGGTGCCGATATTATTATGGCATTAGATGAATGTCCGCCGTATCCTTCTGATTATGCCTATGCCGAAAAATCTATGGAATTAACCCACAGATGGTTAGAAAGAGGAATTCGACATTTTGATAATACCGAAGGAAAATTTGGATATAAACAAGCTTACTTTCCTATTGTTCAGGGAAGTACATTTAAAGATTTAAGAATTCGTTCGGCTGAAACTATTGCTTCTTTTGAACGAGAAGGAAATGCAATCGGCGGTTTGTCGGTAGGAGAACCTACTGAAAAAATGTATGAAATGCTTGAAATTGTGAATGAAATACTTCCTGATACCAAACCCAGATATTTAATGGGAGTCGGAACGCCTGAAAATATTTTGGAAGGCATAGCGCTCGGAACAGATATGTTTGATTGCGTTATGCCTACACGTAACGGTCGCAACGGAATGTTGTTTACGTGGAACGGCAGAATTAATATAAAAAATCAAAAATGGGAACATGATTTCTCTCCTTTGGATGAATTCGGAACATCATTTGTCGATTCTTATTATTCAAAGGCATATTTAAGACACTTAATGAAAACACAGGAACGTTTAGCTTCTCAAATTGCAAGCATTCATAATCTGGCATTTTATTTAGATTTGGTAAGAACTGCTCGTGAAAAAATAAATAACGGAGTTTTTTTGGAATGGAAAAATAAAATGGTAAAACAATTGGCACAACGTTTATAAGAATTCAATGCGAAGAAGACACATCAGAATTTTAACGATAATAATGTCTGTAACCGTGGCATTACTTATTTTGGTTCAAGCCGCTTGGATTGAGAAAGCATTAATTGTAGAAGAACAAGAATTCAGAGAAAAAGTTAACAAAGCACTTTATGAAGTGGTTAAAATAACTGAAGAGCGAGAAGCCCTTTTACAAATAACACAATCATCCGTGCCCTTCGGTAAAGATCCGGCTCAATTATCGGGAAGTAAATTTCTGTTTGAAGAGAATTTTATTGAAAATAAAGAAAATTTAAACGATACAACTCCCAGAAATACAAGCATTTATTATTTACAAGGTGACTCTTTATACCGAATTGAAGCCGGAACGCAAGACTCCCTCGGGAATTATGTAGAATTTACACAAGAAGATTTAAAAGAACGGATTATTGCAAATATCAGTAAAAAAACAATTTTTATTCAAGATGTTTTAAAACGTTTAATCGCAGGTGAAACAAAAATAGAACAACGTTTAGAAGCCGTTCAGTTTAATCAGGTCATTCAAAATTCATTAAAGGCGAATAAAATAAATTATACATATTTTTACGGAATAAAGGATGAAACCGGTGAATTTAAAATCAAATCTGATAACTTTAGTTTAGATTATGTTAAGAGTTATTATGAAACTCTGCTTTTTCCGAATGATGTTTTAAGTGCGAAATATTTTTTAGTGGTTTATTTTAAAAGCAAAATCAAAATATTCCCGGCTAAAGTTCCTAAGCAAATGATAATCACAATGATTCTTACAATATTTATCATCATAACATTTGCATTTATTTTATACCTTATTTTTAAGCAAAGAAAATTATCAGAACTTAAAAATGACTTTATTAATAATATGACTCATGAATTAAAAACTCCGGTTTCTACTATATCTTTAGCTTCGCAAATGTTAAGTGACGAAACCATAAAAATTAATGAGGAAAAACAAAAATCAGTTACAAAAATCATTAAAGACGAAAGCAAACGCCTTGAATATCAAATAGAAAAAGTTTTACAAATTTCATTATTCGAAAAAGGAAATATTCATTTCAATATCCAAGAAATTAACATTCACAGCATAATTAAGCAAGTCGTTTTAAATACAGATTTAAAAGTAAAAAATAAAGGAGGAGAAATTTTCGTTAAATTAAAAGCCGAAAATTTTATATTAAACGCTGATAAATTACATATTACGAATATTTTATTCAATTTACTCGATAATGCCGTAAAATATTCAAAAATTGACAGGCCTCCTAAAATTCAGCTTACAACAATTGATAAAGAACAAGGAATTTTAATTGAAATTAATGATAACGGCATAGGTATCAGTAAAGAAGGTCAAAAGAAAATATTTAATCGTTTTTATCGAGTCCCTACCGGTAATGTTCATGATGTTAAAGGGTTCGGATTAGGGCTGAGTTATGTAAAACGGATTGTAGAAGAACACAATGGTCAAATATCTGTAAAAAGTGAAATCGGAAAAGGAACTTCTTTTTATATATATTTGCCTGAATTAAAATTAAATATATAAGCTATGAGCAATATTAAAGTTTTATTGGCAGAAGATGATTTAAATTTAGGATCATTATTGAAACAATATTTAGATGCAAAAGATTTTGAAACCGATTTGTATTATGACGGTGATGAGGCTTATAAGGGGTATATGAAAAAAGAGTATGATATTTGCATATTAGATGTTATGATGCCGAAAAAGGACGGGTTTGAACTTGCAAAAAATATTCGAACATTCAATAAAGAGATACCCATAATTTTTTTAACAGCAAAAATCCTTAAAGAAGATGTTTTAAAAGGTTTTAAAATAGGTGCTGATGACTATATTACAAAGCCCTTTAATATGGAAGAATTAATTTATCGTATAGAAGCGGTTTTAAGAAGAGCGGGAAGAGAAACGACCGATAACCGAAAAATATTTACAATCGGACAAATTGTTTTCGATTCAAATACACAAAGTATTCATTTAAATTATGATGATTCTACAACTGCGAAATTAACTTCAAAGGAATCGGATTTACTTAAATTGCTGTGTCTTCATCGCGATTCGGTTATGCGCAGAGACCATGCTTTAAAAGTGATTTGGAGCGGCGATAATTATTTCAATGCCAGAAGTATGGATGTTTACATCACTAAACTCAGAAAACTTCTGCAAATGGATTCGAGAGTTAAAATTATAAATAAACATGGTGAAGGTTATAAACTTATTGTGGAAGAAGAATAAAAATACAGGTTTAAAAAAAATATATAAATATGTCACAAATTGTACAAATAAAAGCCCGTCAAATTTTGGATTCAAGAGGAAATCCGACTGTCGAAACCGAAGTTTATACATCTGCAGGAATTATGGGAAGAGCATCAGTACCCTCCGGAGCATCTACAGGGAAACATGAAGCCGTTGAGCTTAGAGATGAAGACTCGGGCATATACATGGGAAAAAGCGTTATGCGTGCAGTCGGGAATGTGAATAAAGTGCTTAACGAAGAATTAAAAGGATCAATAATATTTGATCAAAGCGGTATTGATGCAGCAATGATTCAAATAGACGGCACTGATAACAAATCAAATTTAGGAGCAAATGCTATTTTAAGTGTTTCATTGGCAGTTGCTAAAGCTGCCGCCCAAACAACTCGTCAATCACTCTACCGTTATATAGGCGGTGTGAATGCAAATACATTACCTATTCCTATGATGAATATTTTGAACGGAGGTTCTCATGCCGATAACAGTCTTGATATTCAGGAATTTATGATAATGCCCATAGGTGCGCAGTCATTTTCACAAGCATTACAAATGGGAACCGAAGTATTTCATCATTTAAAAGCCGTTCTAAAAAAGGGGAATTTCTCTACAAACGTAGGAGACGAAGGCGGATTTGCACCAAATTTGAAATCGGACGACGAAGCCATCGAATTGATTTTAAAAGCTATTGAAAACGCAGGCTATAAGCCGGGTGAAGAAATTGTTTTAGCCTTGGATGCCGCAGCATCAGAATTTTATGATGAAAATAAAAAATTATATAGTCTTAAATCTCAAAACAAAAATTTAACATCCGATG
Organism: Acetofilamentum sp.; assembly: GCA_020720665.1. Lineage (GTDB taxonomy): Bacteria > Bacteroidota > Bacteroidia > Bacteroidales > JAADGE01 > JAADGE01. The sequence goes on from DYOF01000097.1 coordinate 7,241, forward strand.
AATTAATTGATTATTGGGATAAACTTACCGAAAAATATCCGATTGCGTCTATCGAAGACGGTTTGCATGAAGATGACTGGGAAGCATGGAAATTATTAACAGAAAAAATCGGTGACAAAATCCAAATTGTAGGCGATGACTTATTTGTTACAAATCCGGAAAGATTAATAAAAGGGATTAATGAATATGCAGCAAATTCTATTTTAATTAAATTAAACCAAATCGGTACGCTTACAGAAACAATTAATACCGTTGATTTAGCGAAGAAAAGCGGCTTCAATACCATAATCAGCCATCGCTCAGGCGAAACCGAAGACACAACAATTGCAGATTTAGCTGTTGCATTTAATGCCGGATTAATTAAAACCGGCTCATTATCTCGCACAGACCGAATTGCAAAATACAATCAGTTGCTACGAATTGAAGAAGCGCTGGGAAATTCTGCCAGATACGGGATTTTTTAGTTGTTTATTGCTGTAAGCAATTTGTAATAAGTGCGAAATGAAAAAAGAGATTTCTTTTTGAAGAAATCTCTTTTTATTTTCTCGAATGTTTTTCTATTTTTCCTGAGTTTCGCAATTTCAAAAAAGGCTCAGAATCCCTTGGTTTATAAGGAGTAATTTCGAAAAAAATGTGTTGCAGGCAATATTTGCATTGTATTCAAAGGCAGAATAAACAGGAGGCATTTTCAAAATAAGTAACAGAACAAAATTATATACAGATTGATACTTCCGTAACTAAACGTAATTCAAAACTTTATAAACCGGCAACTATACACTTATAACTGTCAACTTACTTATGTCAGGACATAACAGCCCAAAACAACAGAGATATACACAAAAACAATAGAAATAAGTAATAATAAAATTATAAGTCCATTGGATAATTTAATAAAAAAGAATAATTTAGGCGGCAGAAATTGATTG
>DYOF01000098.1 GCA_020720665.1 Acetofilamentum sp.
ATTTTTACCCTTTCACTGCCGGTGCAAATAAATGAAAAGCTTTTATTAACAATTTCGGATATATCCGGTAAACAGTACCATTTTAACAGTGTTTGATATCCGTCTTTTTCTTGTGCTGTTTTCGAAAAAACTTCGTTAATTTAGCTTTGTGTAATATTCATAAATTACTTTTTTGTCGTTTAATTCAAATATCGTAAATTCTTGGATTTTACACGCTTTTTTAACAGTATCAGACCGGTTTTCAGCTTGTATTCTATGACACAATTTATAACGGGTTTTATATTTCATTTAAAAATCTAAATTGAATATTTAAACATCAAAACATCAACATTTTGTACAAAGTTTAAAGATGAATATAAAATCTTTGTGTTCTTTGTGAATTTCTTGGTGTCTTTGTGGTTTTTAAACGTTCATTTTAGATTTTCAGGTTTCATTCAAACCTAAATCCTTTTTAATTGTTTCAATTTTCTTGTTTAAGTCTGATTTTATCGGTTCGTAATTTTCTTTACAACACAAATTTGTTTTTAATCCGATATAAAATTTAATTTTAGGCTCAGTGCCCGAGGGCCTTACGGTAATTTTTGAACCGTCTTCCGTAAAAAACTGAATAACATCGGATTTAGGCAATTGAATAGGCTCAACTGTTTTATTTACAATGTTTTTACCTTGTTGCAAGCTGTAATCTTTAATTTCTGTTACTGTTGAACCGCCAATCTGAAACGGGGGATGTTCTCGGAAGCGTTTCATCATGTTTTGAATTTCTTCGGCTCCTTTTTTACCTTTTTTAATAACATTAACAAGTACTTCGTGGTATAAACCGAATTCTGTATATATGTCAATTAATAATTCAAAAAAAGATTTTCCTTGTTCTTTTGCCCAAACAGCCGCTTCTGCAATTAATGCCGATGACATTACGGCATCCTTGTCTCGCACAAATTCGCCGGCTAAATATCCGTAACTTTCCTCGCCGCCGCCTATAAATAATTTTTTACCTTCATTTTCTTTTATTATTTCGGCAATATATTTAAACCCTGTCAGAGTATCAAAATATTCAACTTGAAATTTTTGAGCGATATTTACCAATAATTCAGATGTTACAATTGTTTTTACGATATATTCATTCCCTTTTAAAAGGGTCTTATCAAATCTCGATTTAATTAAATAGTATATCAAAACACTTGCGGTTTGATTTCCGTTTAACAAAACAAAATTATTTTTTAAATCTTTAACGGCAATTCCCACTCTGTCGGCATCCGGGTCTGTTGCCAAAACTAAATCGGCATTTGTTTCAACCGCTTTCTCAATTGCCAATTTTAATGCATCGGCATTTTCAGGATTGGGTGAAATTACGGTAGGAAAATTGCCGTCAATTACATCTTGTTCCGGAACGCTTATTATATTATTGAAGCCGAAAGATTTTAAGGTTTTCGGAACTAAATCAACTCCTGAACCGTGTATCGGCGTATAAACAATCTTGAAATCGGCATATTTTTGAATAATATCTTTTGAAACAGAAAGGCTTGTTAATTGTTTTATATAGATGTCGTCAAAATCGTTTCCTAAGGGCATTATATTTTTAGTTACTCCCTTAAATTTAATTTCATTTACATCTTTAATTAAATTAACTTCTTTTATGATATTAGTGTCATGCGGCGGAACAACCTGTCCGCCGTCATCCCAATAAGCCTTATAGCCGTTATATTCTTTCGGATTATGTGAAGCCGTAATTACAACCCCTGCTTGACATGAAAAGTGTCTGACGGCGAAAGATAATTCGGGTGTGGGGCGTAAACTTTCAAAAAGATATACCTTGAAACCGTTTGCAGAAAAAATATCGGCAGTAATTTCGGCGTAATAACGACTGTTATTTCTGCAGTCATGTGCAATTGCTACTTTAATTTCATTTATATTTGAAAAGTATTTTATAATATAATTACTGAGTCCTTGAGTTGCCGCACCTATAGTATATCTATTAATCCGATTGGTGCCTACGCCCATTATTCCTCTTAAACCGCCGGTACCGAATTCCAATTCTTTATAAAAAGCCTCTGTCAGCTCTTCAGGATTGTTTTCTGCTAATTGTTTAATAATAACTTTGGTATTATTATCGTAATTCCCGTTTAACCATTTTTTCGCATTTTCAGGTATGTTTATCATAATATTTTATTTTAATGGAGAATACAAATATATAAAATTATTCGCTTATAAATTTAATTTGAAATTAGTCGGGGTGCGAATTTCAAGTTTCAGATTTTTGAGACGAGATTCAAATTTTAAGTAAATTTGCATGCTGACTTTCAGATTTATTGAAAAAACTTAAAAAATGTTAAAAGAAATAGTTTGTGTATTAATTTGTAATTCAGAAGTATATCTTATTATTGTCAAAAATCAATATAAATAATACGATTAAAATATTTTTTATTATATTAATTTTTTATTATGTTTGTGGGATAAAATTAATTGTTAACTAAAAATTGTTTGTTTATGAAAAAACTAATGCTACTATTTGCATTCTTTTCTATTTTAGGAATGCAAGTTTATGCTCAAAAAACAGTAACAGGTACTGTAACTGACGATGCAGGAGACGCTCTCCCCGGAGCCAGTGTACTTGTAAAAGGGACAACAGTAGGTACAATGACACTGGGTGACGGTACATACTCTATTGATGTTCCCGGCGGATCAAACACTCTTGTATTCTCATACATCGGTATGGAAACTCAAGAAGTTTCAATTTCCGGAGATAAAGTGGATGTAACTTTAAAGCCAAATTTGGAAATTGATGAAGTTGTTGTTACAGCTTATGGTATTGTTAAAGAAAAAAGAGAAATAACATACCAAACAAGCAAAGTAGATAATGAGGAGATTATGAGAAGTGCACCTACCAGAGTTGCTTCAGGTATGGTTGGTAAAGTTGCAGGTTTACAGATTAACATCCAAGATAACGGTGTTAATCCTATGTCTCAAATTTTGTTAAGAGGTTATAGATCTGTGAGCGGAAACAATGAAGCCTTAATCGTAATAGACGGTTCCATTGCTTCACAAGGTGCTTTTAATGATTTGAACCCCAACGATATTGAAGATATTACGGTTCTTAAAGGTGCAACAGCTGCTGCTTTGTACGGTTCTGATGCAGGTAACGGTGCTTTAATTATTACTACCAAAAAAGGTGCTGTATCTGACAAAGTAACTGTAGGTATAACATCGTCTTATACAATGGATCAAGTTGCTTATATGCCCGATTTCCAAACTAAATACGGTACCGGATGGGAAGGTGCTTATGATGCAGTTGAAAACACAAACTGGGGACCCCGTTTTGACGGAACTTTAAGACAAATAGGCCCGACATTTCCTGAGGATCATCCTTTAGAAACACAAATCGTTCCTTATGCTCCGGTTGCTGATAATTTAAGAGATTTTTTCCAAACAGGTAATACATTAAGTAATACTGTATATTTTCAAGGCGGAAACGAATCAAGTAAATTCTATATGTCATTCGGAGATCAAAGAGCAAGAGGTATTGTTATTGATGATGAATACAGAAGAAATACTTTAAGAGTAAATGCTTCAAAAACTGTCGGTAAAGTTGAAATGTCAACTAATGTCAGTTTCTTGAATGATAAAACTGATGTCGTAGGAAGTACAATCGGTGATCAAGACAGAACTTTATATTGGTTTGTATTAAATACTTCTGCTAATATTCCCTTATCACAATATTCTGACTGGAGTAATCCTTTAAGTTACGGTTACGCCGACAATTATTATAACGCATATTATCAAAACCCGTATTGGGCAATCGGTACAAACAGAAATGTTGATTATACCAACCGTTTGAACGGTAACTTCAGTATATCCTATGATATTTTAGATTGGATTAAATTTACTTCCAGAGTTGGTCTCAACAACAGTTGGGGAACCGGTAAAAATTGGAGAGCATATCAAGATTATAACCCCGCATTACAGCCGGCTCACGGAACTGTAGCTTCTTTTGTTGAAGATTTTGAGTTCCAATCTGCAACTTATAATTTTGATGCTTTACTTGCAATTAATAAAAACATAAGCGAACAAATAAGCTTAAAATTAAACTTAGGTGCCACTTCAAAATTGTATAATTACAGACAAAGCGAAATCAGAGCCGATAATTTAAGTATTGAAGGTTTCTATGATATTTCTAACTTTACAGGTGCATTAGATGTAAATGTTGATGAATCGCAAACTCGCGAAATAGGTACTTTTGCCGATTTAACCGTAGGATATAATAATTATTTATTCTTAAATTTATCAGGACGGCAAGATTGGACCTCTACATTAGCACCGGGAAGTAATAGTTATTTCTACCCTGCAGCAGGTTTGTCATTTGTTGCTACTGATGCAATTTCTGCTTTAAAAAATAATAATGTATTGTCTGATTTAAAACTAACGGTAAGTAATTCAACCGTATATAATTCATTCAATGCATACGCAATTAATGAAAGATTCTATCAATCATCCGGTTTCCCTTTCGGAGATATCAACGGTTTTTTTCTTTCTACAACTGCAGTAGATGCAGAAATTGCAAAAGAAAAACTCAATACTACCGAGTTTGGTTTAAATACAGCGTTTTTAAAAGGTCGTATTTCTCTTGACGCATCATATTATATGACAAAAACAACTGATTTAATTACTTACGTTTCTTCATCTTATGCATCAGGCGCAAGTACAAAGCTGACAAATATTGGTGAATTAAATGGTGACGGTTTGGAAGTTTCACTTTCAGGTACTGTTTTAAAAACCAAAGATTTAACATGGAAGTTGTTTACAAACTTCTCTCACGAAAAAACTATTGTAACTGAAATTACAGAATCTGTTGATGAAATAGCTTTATATACTACCGGACAATATGGTGTTTATGCCGTTAAAGGTGAGGCTTTCCCGCAAATGAAAGGAAATGTATATGAACGAGATCCTCAAGGACGTATTGTAGTTGACCCCGTAAGCGGATATCCGATAGAAGCGGAAGGACTTGCAAACTTAGGTAGTCCTGTACCGGATTACATTGTTGCCCTTGGAACAAATGTTAATTTTAAAGGATTTACTTTATCAGCAACTGCTGATTACAGAACCGGACATGTTTATTATGAAGAAGGTTCTGATGCTATGGAGTTCACCGGTCGTTCTTTAGAAAGTGTTTCTGCTAACAGACAAGATTTTGTTATCCCTAATTCGGTTATTGAAACCAGCCCGGGTGTTTATGTAGAAAATACTGATATTCAAGTTCAAGGAGGAAGACAAAGCTACTGGACAGACGTTTACAATAATGTAAAATCTAATTATATTAAAGATGCTACAGCTCTTAAAATTAGAGAATTATCATTATCTTACGATTTACCTAAAAGTATTATTGATAAATTACCGATTCAAAAATTATCAGTCGGTTTTATTGCAATAAACTTAAAAACTTGGTTACCGGCAGTTAATCATTTCTCAGACCCGGAATTCCAAAATCAAAAAAGCAGAGGAGGAACAACCGTTCCTGCAAATGCTGTAGGTCTTGGAGGATATATGCAATCACCTCCGACCAGATCTTTCGGATTTAATCTTAATATTGAATTTTAAAAAATTAATAATATGAAAAACATAATAAAATATACAACAATAGTATTTGTTGCCGGATTGTTAATGTTTTCATCATGTAAAGAATATCTTGATGTAAACACAGACCCCAACAATCCGACAGTTGTCAGCCCGGATTTAATTCTTCCGGTTGCACAAAAATATACGGCAAATATTTTGCTTGCTTCTGACGGAGGCGGCAGACGTATCAATACACTCGGTAACATGATGATGTATAATTGGAGCCAAAGTGACGGTTTTGCTTGGTATCCCGATGAGTTCAAATATTTGGTAAACAGTTCGTTTTATCAATCAATATTTGAAGACTCATACGGTAATGCTCTTAAACAATATACTGTTTTGGAAGGTTTAGGTACTGAATATGATAATTATAAAGCAATTGCCATGATTATGAAAACTTATCACTTCCAATTATTAGTCGATATTTATGGTGATGTTCCTTATTCTGAAGCATTATTAAGAGGCGAAAATACCGCACCGGCATATGATGATGCACAAACAATTTATGAAGATTTAATTGTAAAATTAACTAGTGCTATTGCTCTTATTAAAACAACTTCTGAAAATGTAGCTGCCGAAACTCCTAAAGGTGATGTTATGTTTGACGGTGACATGACAAAATGGATACAATTTGCTAATACGATGAAATTAAGAATTTTAACTCGTCAAATGAGTATGACCGGAAGAGAAACTTATATTCAAACGCAATTTACTGCAATTGCTGCCGAAGGTTCAGGTTTTATGACCGAAGATGTTGCCATTAATCCCGGTTATATCGCAGGAACTGAAGGAAAACAAAATCCGTTCTGGAATTTATACGGAACTGATGCCGGCGGAACTCAAACTTTAACAAGTAAAGCTACTTGTGCAACCGATTATATTCTTGATTATCTGACCACCCAAACCAATGACCCGCGTGTTGATTTTATCTACGAAGAACCTACTACAGGACATCTGGGTGTTCCTCAAGGTTTATTAGATTATGATACTCCCACGCCTGATGCATATGTACCTGAATTGGTTTCAAATATAGGACCCGGTATTCTTAAATCAGCTGATCAATCTGCTGTTATTTATACACTGGCCGAATGTTATTTGAATCAAGCAGAAGCTGCTCTTAATATATATACCGCAGGAAACGCTAAAAGTCTTTATGAGGCAGGTGTTCAAGCTTCTTTTACCTATCTTGGTGCCGGAGATGCTACTGCTTATTTGGGACAAGCAATTGAAAATGTCAGTTGGGACAGCTCTACAGATAAATTAGAAGCAATTATTACTCAAAAATGGATTGCTACAAACGGTTTAACTGCTGAACAAGCATGGTTTGACTACAGCAGAACAGGATTTCCTGCAGGATTACCGATTTCTCAATTAGCTTCAACTGATGACAGACCGGTAAGATTATTTTACCCTGCAAGTGAGTTAACCACTAATACAGCTAATGTACCCACACAAGCAAATGCATTTACTGCAAAAATATTTTGGGCTAATTAATTTTAAAAATTTAATAAAATGAAAAAATTAACTTATATTTTAATCTTTTTATCGGGCATGAGCTTTTTTCAATCATGTCTGATAAATAACGAAACCGACCTGCACTTAAATGCAGAAGGTAAAAATCTTGTTACATTAGAACGTATCGAAACGAATTTAACAGGGGAAGCTAACGGTAGTGAATATACCTTTTTAGTTCCTATTAAAATTGTCGGTCCTACTGTAGCGGATTTAACAAGTGATATTACGGTAACGATTGTACCGACTGATGAATCAACAGCAGTCGATGGCGATATGTACAGAATTGTAAATCCTGTGATAACTTTAAAGAAATCAAATAATTATTTAGATAATATTGAAATTATTTTAGTTACCGAAGGTAATACTCCTCCTATGGACGATACACCGGAATTTTTACTCTATGTTGCACCTGTTTTATATGTTGATTTCACTGTTACAGGTGATGCAAATGTTACAGGCAGCGGTAAAGGCGGTACATTAACTTTAAATTATACGGCACCTAACCCTTATGCCGGAATTTATGATGTTGAAATGAGATATTTCCACCCGACAGCCGGAGGTTCATATCCTCCCGACCCGACAGATCCTGCTTTTAATCCTGACGATCCGTATGGTGGTGTAAGATTTTCTCAAAAAGAATTAGTTGCCGTTACCGGAAGAAAATGTGAAACTACTTTCGCTGTTTGGGATGATTTATGTTGGATAACTGTAAACCTTGATAACACTATAACTTATATTGTTGATGATACATGGACTTTAGATGTAAGTTTAGGTAATCCTTATAACGCTGCTCAGGTAACACATTTTGATCCCGTAACACGTGAGATTATTATGTATTACAATTATTTGGGAGCAAGTGGATACAGAGTTTTTTGGGAATATTTTACACCTACATTTTAAATAGTGTGTTGATAAATGTTTAATTTTAATATTAAAATATAAAAAAATGAAAGATTTTTTAAAATATATATTTGGTTTGTCAGTCCTTGTTATATTCGGATTAACTGCATGCCAAGAAAAACAAATTGTTGAAG
>DYOF01000099.1 GCA_020720665.1 Acetofilamentum sp.
CTCTTGTGTGTAAAAAATCGTTTTACCCGGGTGTTTCATGTTCGGTTTAAATTAGTTTCTAAAAGAAATATTCTAAAATTTTTAAGTATAAAAAAATCATCGGAGCGACAAAAAAAGTGCTGTCAAACCTATCTAATAACCCCCCGTGTCCGGGCATTATTGTGCCTGTATCTTTAACGCCGGCTCTTCGCTTCAGATGCGATTCTACTAAATCGCCGTATGTTCCGAATACAACAACAATTACGGCATATATAAGCCATTGAAGTCGGTTTAATCCGATAAACCATTCAGAAATAAATAGTGCCGTAAGTAATGAAACTATAAATCCGCCGATTGTACCTTCCCATGTTTTTTTTGGGGATATGCTTTCAAACAATTTCCTTTTTCCGAAAATTGAACCGAAAATATAGGCTCCGGTGTCATTTAACCAAATTAAAAGAAACATGGCTAAGATATATTCATAGGTATAGTTATCTTGATTTATACCCGCAAATGCTATGAAATTCAAAGTTGATAAGGGAATAACTACATATACCAAACCAAAAATTGTAAACGCAATACATTTAATATGATCTTCACGTTTACTGTATAATTGAAAAATAAACAATGAAATAATAAAGAAGATTGCGATAAAATATGAAGTCGGCGGAATAAGGCCTTTAGCAACTAAATAGGTTGAAACATAAATTACTAATCCGATAAATATTCCGTAACGTTTTTGAGGGAAATATCCGCTTTTTTCAAACATCAGATATAACTCAAATTGAGATATTACGGTAACAATTATAAATACACCTAAATAAAAATATTGATTAATCAGAATACCGCTTAACAGCACGGCAAGAAAAACAATACCTGAAATTGAACGGGTTATAAAATTTTTTGTCAAAACTGTAATTTATAAATTATCAAGAATTTCTTTTGCATTTTTAAAATCGTCATCTGAAACAAATAATTCAATTTCTCCTAATAAAAAAGAAGAATCTTGTTCATTGAGTATAATTGATGCAATATTAGCAGTGTCCAGAATACTTTTATGATACATTGCTGAAGCAATATTAGAAAACTCTTTAACTAATAGCCAATTAATTTCACTTGATATAATTTCTTTTGCTTCATTCGTTTTACTCTCGGCAACAAACAATTTATAAATCTTACTATCTTTTATGATAAAGGCTTTTATATTATTTTTAGCTAATAACTCTTCTTGTTTTTCAATTTTCACAACATTTTCAGTTGAAAATATTTCATTGTAACCGTTTAATTCAGACATAATTTTTGTTGCTTTTTCTGAATCTTCAATTTTTGTGTAAATCGTAATTTTCTCTAAATGATATTCCGAGTCTTTCTTTTTAATTGTAATAGAGTTAATTAAATTTTCACTTAATAAATCAACAAACAGTTTTGCTTGTCTGACTTTTTGACATGTTTTTACAGCTTTCCGGTCGGTCATTTTTTCGCCGGTTAAAAACGGAATTGCTTTTTCTAAATCCTCGTTATTTATATAGAGTTCATAATTACCGATTGAATATTTTTCGCTTTCGGCACGAGTCAATGTGCTTTCAATTCCGGCATTTTTTAACACCTTTTGAAACAGAATAATGGGTTTCATATCAATAAATGAATTAATTTTTGTTAAACCCTTAAATTCATCGATTAATGCTTTTGCCAATTTTTCGTTTTTGTTTTCAACATACAGTTCTATTTCGCCTAATAAAAACAAACTGTCTTTTTCATTAATTATAACAGAATTGATATTATTTTTCATTAAAATATCCTTTCTTAATTCAGCTTGATGAATTCTGTCGAACGTTTGTATTTTCACCCAATTATTCATAGTTTTGATTTTTTGGTTTATATTTTTTCTGAATCTTTTGAAGATATATCGTTCTCTGAAACTATATCTTCTTTTTGTTTTTTCTCTGATTCTTCTTTTTGTTTTTTAAACCGTTCAATATTTCTAAGTCGAATTTTTTGAATTTCTTCTTCATATTCATCATTAAATTTTCGTTTTCCTAAAATACGCTCTGCATCTTCGAAATAAATAACTTCATTTTCTAATAAGAGTTCAGCCAATATGGTCATTTTTTCTTTATTATCTTCAATAATTTTCTTAGCTCTGTTGTACTGTTGTTCCACCATTTTCTTAACTTCTTCGTCAATAAGTTCTCCGGTTAAATCACTATACGGTTTTTGGAATTGGTATTCACTTCTTCCTGATGAATCGTAGAAACTAATATTCCCCACTTTATCACTCATTCCGAGGAAAGCAGTCATTGAGTATGCTTGTTTTGTAATTCGTTCTAAATCATTTAATGCACCGCTGGAAATTTTATTAAAAATAATTTCTTCGGATGCTCTGCCTCCTAAAGTTGCACACATTTCATCTAATAATTGTTCTTTTGTGGTTATTTGGCGTTCATGTGGTTGATACCAAGCAGCTCCTAATGCTTGTCCTCTGGGAACAATTGTTACTTTTACCAATGGGTGTGCATATTCTAACATCCAGCTGACTGTTGCATGGCCGGCTTCATGATAGGCAATTGTTTTCTTTTCCGTTTTTGTAATAATTTTACTCTTCTTTTCCAATCCGCCAATAATTCTGTCAACAGCATCATGAAAATCTTGATGTTTTACTTCTTCTTTATTTTTTCTGGCGGCAATAAGTGCAGCTTCATTACATACATTAGCAATATCGGCACCTGAAAAACCGGGGGTTTGTTTAGCTAATTTTTCGATATTTACATCATTTCCTAATTTAAGAGGTTTTAAATGTACACTGAATATATCCTCACGCTCGGTTAAATCAGGTAACTCAACATGAATTTGACGATCAAATCGACCGGCTCTCATCAATGCAGGATCTAATATATCGGCTCTGTTGGTAGCAGCAATTATAATAACTCCTGTATTTGTATCGAAGCCATCCATTTCAGTAAGCAGCTGATTTAATGTATTTTCTCTTTCATCATTTCCGCCCATATTTAAACCGCGTCCTCTGGCACGACCGATTGCATCGATTTCATCAATAAAAACAATGCAGGGTGATTTTTGTTTCGCTTGTGCAAACAAATCTCTTACTCTCGAAGCGCCCACACCGACAAACATTTCAACAAAATCAGAACCCGATAATGAAAAGAACGGTACATTAGCTTCTCCTGCAACTGCTTTGGCTAACAAAGTTTTTCCGGTTCCGGGAGGACCGACTAACAAAGCACCTTTTGGAATTTTACCGCCTAACTTGGTATATTTATCGGCATTTTTTAAGAAATCAACAATTTCTTGAACTTCAATTTTAGCTTCTTCCAATCCGGCAACATTTGAAAAGTTAATTTTCACTTTAGTTTTTTCATTATCAAATAGTTTCGCTTTAGATTTACCGACATTAAATATACCGCCGCCGCCGCCGCCGATACCTCCGCCCATTCGCCGAAAAATTAAAACCCAAATAACAACGATAATTACCAAGGGTATCAGCCATCCCAACAATTCGCCGAAAACGTCTGTACGTTTTTCATAATGAACCGGAACTCTTTGATTGCGTTGCAAATCTTTCTCTAATTCATTTATGTCGTCCTTAAAAACTTCTACGGAACCGATCATAAAATAATAATCCGGTGCTCTCATTGTTGAAAACATACCTTTACTGCCCGGTTTGATATCACTGAACTCTGAATCGCTTAATAAACTTTGGATGATAAACACTTCTACTTTTTCATTATTTACAATATTTATCTTCTCAACAGCACCGGGTTTTGTAAGTAAGATTTTTTCAAACCTTTGTTGACTGATTTCTACGGCACTCTCCGTACTTGAAGCATATTGTAATATAAAAAACCCGATAATAATTGCAATAAAAATATAAATAGTATTTTTATTCCCTTTTCCTTTAAATAAATTTCCGTTATCCGGTTGTTTTCCTTGTCCCGGGTTTTCTGAGTTTTTTCCGGTATTTTTTTGTATATTGTTTGACATTTATTTATTTCTTAATTTAATCAATACTTGAATATTTTACATCAATTTTTGTTTGCTCGGCATCAGCCCAAAGCTCTTCTAATTTATAATTTTCTCGAAATTCTTTTTGAAAAATATGAACGACAACATCAAAATAATCTTGTATAATCCATTCGGCATTTTCATAGCCTTCGGTATGAATAGGTTTTTGCTTCACAAGTTTTAATACAAATTCTTCAATTGAATTTGAAATAGCAACAACTTGCTTGGCATTATCAGCTTCACAAATTAAAAAATAATCAGTAATTGCATTTTGCGTTTCTTCAAAATTTATATTTACAATATTTTCAGCCTTTTTCGCTATCATACCTTCTTTAACTGCTTCCAATAATTTAAGTGTATTATTCATCTTTTATTTTATGTTTCATTAATCTGCAAATTTAATTAATTTTATACGATTGGAAATTTAATTTTTATAATCTGTTTTAATTTCGTTTAATTCAATTTAATCAAATATAGTACAATTGATTCATTTATTTATGAAAACCTTTAAAAATAAATGAATTGCTCAGGAAAATTAAAATTTACATTCAGCTCATATGAGATTGTAAACTATATAATTAAAGGTATTAAGGATGAATCCGGTTCTATTAAAATACAGGTTTTATTTCCGGCAGACAGGGTAAAGGAACAACCGACATTTTGGCGGAGTTTTTCGTTCAAAAAATATTGAAAAGAAATTTTACCGGTTTTAAGCATCAAATTAAGAACATTAAATCAGAAACAGTGTTTCAACACTATTTTAAAATAAACACATCAATAATTAGTTAAGAATTACAATTTAATTAATTTTGAATATTAAATTATAAAAATTTGTACCATGATTTTCTCTCAAAAAGATATAAAGCAATTCTCAGAAAAAGGTATTTCTCTTGAAACCGTTGAACAACAAATAAAATACTTTAAGAATGGTTTTCCTTATATTAATATTATTAAAGCGGCAACTATAAATAAAGGAATTGTTCGGTTCGATGAAACTGAATCAGAACATTATATACAACATTATGACTCTGTTTCCGACCAAATAAAACCTGTAAAATTTGTTCCTGCGTCCGGAGCTGCAAGTCGCATGTTTAAAAGTTTATTTGAATTCAAAGAAGATAGTAATGCCGATATTAATGCCGCAGACTATTTATCTGTAAAAAAATTCTTCGATAATATTGAGAAATTTGCATTTTTTGAAGACTTAGTAAACTTAAAAGAAACAGATTGTAATTACAAGAAGGATTATCATTGTGTTTTAAAACTGTTATTAAGTGAAAACGGATTGAATTACGGAAATTTACCGAAAGCTTTGTTAAAATTTCACTTAAATGAAGGAAAGGGAATTACACCGATTGACGAACATTTTATTGAAGCTGCGGCATATTCCTCATCCGGCGGAAAAACATACCTGCATTTTACGGTTTCGCCTGAACACAAAAATGCCTTTGAAAGCTATACTGAACAAATTAAAATAAATTATGAACATAAATTTAATTTGAGCTATGAAATTGAATTTTCTGTTCAAAAACCTTCTACCGACACTATTGCTGTTAATTTAGAAAATATTCCTTTCAGAGAAAATGACGGAACAATTCTTTTCAGACCCGGAGGTCACGGAGCATTAATTCAAAATTTGAATGAAATTGATGCCGATATTATTTTTATAAAAAATATTGATAATGTTGTTCCCGAAAAAAATAATTCGGAAACAATAAAATATAAGAAAATATTAGCCGGCTATTTACTGAGCATACAAACACAAATTTTTGAACACATTAAGCTATTGATTGAAAAAGCAAACGATAAAGTAATTGAAGAAACTGAAAAATTTTTATCAAGAACTTTTTTTATAAAACCTGATAAAGAATATGCATCAAAAAATAAAACGGAAAGAATTAATTATTTGTTAAAAAAATTAAATCGCCCGATACGTGTATGCGGAATGGTTAAAAATGAAGGCGAACCGGGAGGAGGTCCGTTTTTTGTCGAAAAAAATACAGGTTCCGTATCTTTGCAAATAGTTGAAGGTGCTCAAATTAATTTGAATTCGACTGATAAAAGTTTTATTGTTAACAATGCCACACACTTTAACCCGGTTGATTTAGTAATTTCAGTTAAAGATTATATGGGAAATGCGTTTAATTTAACTGATTTTGTTGACCCTCAAACAGGTTTTATTTCCTATAAATCCAAAGACGGAAGTGATTTAAAAGCACAAGAATTACCCGGTTTATGGAACGGGGCAATGTCTGATTGGAATACTGTTTTCGCAGAAGTTCCGGTTTCAACATTTAATCCGGTTAAAGAAATGAACGATTTATTGAGAAAAATGCACCAATAAATAAAACAGAAGCATAACTGATTGTTACGCTTCTGATATTGAGGAAATTAATCTTTAAAATTTTACTCCGAAAGTTAGTTTTACAAATTGCTTACTGATTGATAAATCTGCTTGCGGTTCAAGCAAACCTCCTATTGGGTTGTTCGGATAAATATCATTTGCATTATATAAATATAAAGTCTTATTTACCGGAGAATAGGAGTATGAAAAATCAACAAAAGAATGTTCTGATGCAAACCCTATACCTCCTGAATAAACTGATTTTGCATATATTTCTCCGTCAGCATTGTACGGACTCGAGTAAATTGCATATCCGCCTCTTAATTTAATGCTGCCGAAATTGATTTCTGCTCCGGCTCTTATGTTATGTGTTTCTTTAAATAATGTATTTATATCGGTATTCTCATCGCTGAAATCATAATAAAAATCGTCGTAATTATCAGTCCTCATTCGAGCTGAACTATAATCAACATATTCATAATCAATACTAAAAGTCATAGGAACAGTATAAAATTTTCCGATTTGATAGGAATCTAATATTAAAGCAAGTCCAATATTTGCTCTCATCGGAGTTTTTAACCTCCATTCAAAATAATTTGCTGTGTCCGGTTCATAATTTGAATATCCGGCTTCATCGGCTACCGGGTAATCTACATACATTGAAACTTGATAATCTTCATTAAAAACGTATGATGTCGGGGTGTGTACCGCTCCTCCGATACGTAAAAATTTCAAAGGTTGAAAAATAAAGCCAATTTTTGCATTAAAACCGCTGCCTTCAGTTGTTAAATTTTCTTTAAAATTTATTTTATTCGGATTTGCTAAAATACTGTCGCCTATTATTAAAGGATTATCAACATAAATTAACGGAAAATTCGTTTCCGTATAGCTTGATTCGTATTTATAATTAACCGAAGTTAAACCGAAGGTTCCTCCTACATAGAGCATGTCATTTATATTTGCACCCAAAGAAAAGCTGTATTCGCCGGCTCCCCCGTTTGTTCTGATTTCTTTGCTTTGTGTCAATCCGTATCGTGCATCGTCTGTAACAAAACTCCAATATTCTTGTGCAACGTTATCGTAATCAATTAACCATGCGCGCCATGCTAAATCTTCTCTGAACGTGCTGTAACGGTCATTATTTGAATTATAAACAATAAAATCTAATAATGAGCCGCTTTGGTTTTTGGCTGAAACATAGGTTTGTTCTCTAAAATCATTATAACTGTTATAGGAAAATCCCCAATTTACCGATTTTAAAATTCCGCCGGTTTCTTTTGAATTAACATAAGCAAAATTTGAAAAATTGAAACCGATTCGACCGTCATACGTTTCAGTTCCTGAAAAACTTCCGTCTGTTTTGCTGATAATAAAATTTGGCGTAAATGTAAATTGTTTTCCTTTATACACAGCAATTCCCGCAGGGTTTATCATAAATGAAGAAAAATCGGCACCTACAGCGGATAAAGAATTCCCCATTGCTTCTGCCTTTGCAGTGCTTGAATAGAATTGCTGACTGTATCTTAACGCATCAATATGATTTTGAGATTGAAGACTTGCAATTCCGATAAAAAAAATACCGATTGCAAAATATATCTTTTTATACATTTTTTATTTTTTAATGGTTAGTAAAGAATCTAAATTTAAGTTTCTTTAATCGAAAAAAAGCAAAAACAGTATCAAATCATTTTATTGAATTGATACTGTTTAATTTTATCTGCCTGACCTGGAAGAACTTGAAGAACGT
>DYOF01000100.1 GCA_020720665.1 Acetofilamentum sp.
TTTTTGCAAGGATTTTTTATTGCATTCTAATTGACATAAGTTTTTTGATTAAACTGTTTTCTGACATGTTCATATTTATATATATTTTATATTTTTGATGTCGGAAATAACTTTAGAATTTAAAGTTTTTTTAAACGGTTTTCAATATTAAATAAAAAATAAAATGGAATACAGAATAGAACATGATACCATGGGGGAAGTTAAAGTACCCGCCGATAAATATTGGGGCGCACAAACGCAACGATCAACAGAAAATTTTAAAATAGGAAATCCGGCTTCAATGCCCGTTGAAATTATTACAGCATTCGGTTATTTAAAAAAAGCTGCTGCACTGGCAAATTTTGATTTGGGAGTTTTGTCTGCCGAAAAAAAGGATTTGATTTGTAAAGCATGTGATGAAATCATTGAAGGAAAATTGTCCGATCAATTTCCCTTGGTAATATGGCAAACAGGTTCAGGGACTCAATCAAATATGAACGTAAATGAGGTAGTTTCAAATCGTTCGCATGTATTAAACGGCGGTAAATTAGGTGAAGGAATCAGTCCGGTTCATCCAAACGATGATGTTAATAAATCTCAATCTTCTAATGACACTTTCCCTACGGCAATGCACATTGCAGCTTATAAAATGTTAATAGAAACCACCCTTCCGGGCATTGAAAAACTGAGAAATACAATTGATAAAAAAGCAAAAGAATTTAAAACTATCGTAAAAATAGGTCGAACTCATTGGATGGATGCGACACCTTTAACTTTAGGACAAGAATTTTCCGGATATGTTTCACAATTAGACCACGGAATTAAAGCCGTTAAACACACGCTTGCTCACTTAACTGAATTAGCCCTCGGCGGAACGGCAGTCGGAACCGGCATAAACACACCAAAAGGATATGCAGAAAAAGTAGCACAAAAAATTGCTGAATTGACAGGTTTCCCGTTTATAACAGGTGAAAATAAATTTGAAGGATTAGCAGCTCATGATGCTGTGGTTGAAGCATCGGGTGCCCTGAAAACTGTTGCCGTTAGTTTAATGAAAATTGCCAATGACATTCGTGTTATGGCTTCCGGTCCGAGAAGCGGAATAGGTGAAATAATAATTCCTTCAAATGAGCCGGGATCATCTATTATGCCGGGTAAAGTAAACCCCACACAAGTTGAAGCTATAACAATGGTTTGTGCACAAGTTATCGGAAACGATACAGCAATTACAATCGGCGGAATGCAAGGACACTTCGAACTGAATGTTTTTAAACCGCTTATGATTCATAATTTTCTTGAATCTGCAAAATTATTAGGAAATGCCTGCGTTTCATTTAACGATAATTTAGCCGTAGGAATTGAAGCAAATCATAGCGTTATTAAAACGAATCTTGAAAATTCATTAATGTTGGTTACGGCTTTAAATACAAAAATCGGTTATGAAAAAGCTGCCAAAATTGCCAAAAAAGCACATGCCGAAGGAACTACTCTAAGACAAGCGGCTTTAGAACTCGGTTATGTTACAAATGAACAATTTGATGAATGGGTTGACCCGAATAAAATGATAGGTTCATTAGATTAATAAAAAAAGAGTCGGGAAAAAACATCCGACTCTTTTACATTCATGGCATTTGAATTTTGTTAATTAAAGGATTTGCATATAATTTATAGAAAATACGTTCTAACGCATCCGGTTCACCTTCAATTAATTGTATTGTTTTTTTACATTGAATTCTAAATTTAGTTTCTTCTTCTTTTAAATATTTCTTTTCTTTTAAAAATTTATCGGAATAGTTTAAAATATCAAATGCAATGTAATTATTTTTATATAGTTTAAAATTTTTATAAACGGTTTTGTCAATCAATTCACCTAAAAATTGTAATTGTTCATTTTTATTCAAGTCTTTCGGAATTTTTGCCAACTCTGAATTAATCGGTTTTCCGAATGAAATACAAACATTACCTTTTAAACTGTACAAACCTCTGCCCATATCTTTTAAATCATCTTCAACACTTTTTTGATAAGGGACACCGTTTATTTTTGAATAGGTAACGCCAATTTTAGATTCAACGGTCGGTTCATTTTCATACGAAATACTGACCGGTAAAATATTTAATTCCTCAAAATCGCTGATAAGATTTCCTGAACCGCTGAAATTCAACATTTTTAATAACGCAATATCCGTCAGGTCATTACCGTCTTTAGTTCGTCCTTCGCGTTGTGCAATCCAAACCGAAGTGTTTCCGTTTTTAATGTTCTCGCGAATATAAGCTGATAATTTCACGGAAGCCTGTAAAAGTTCTTTTCCGATTAAATCACGCCGTACAATAAATGATTTATTTAATCTTGCAAGATTTTCTATCCATTTATATATCAACAAATTATTTCCTATTGCAATTTCAGATGTCGTTCTTCCGTTTTGATGTAAAGTTTCGTTAATCAATGCCGAATCAAGTATTATATCTCTATGATTTGAAATAAATAAATAGGCTTTATTCGGTTCAACATTTTCTATCCCTTCAACAGTTAGCTCTGAAATTGACAGTTTAATTAAACTTTGTACATAATACGAAATATATTTTGATTGAAAATCATATACCGTATGAACCTCGTTTAATTCATTACTTAAATTTTCAATTCGTTCATCGGTAAATATTTTTTTTAGTATGTAAAGAAAACCCTTGTCAGTTAAAATTTCTTTTAAAACTGAATTTACTTCTGTATCTCTGAATGAACGAATATCGTCAAAATTATACTTTTCCATGCTAAATTCTAATGTGAGCAGTTATGGTCGTGTTCATCATGATTACACATATTTGCTGTTGTTTTCAAACTTCCGCTTAAGAAACTATGAATAACCGATTCGGGGTGTTCAACAGGAGCTCCGCTAAACACATTTATTTTATGGTTGTTAAGAATATCAACAGCTTTTGGTCCTATGCCGCCCACAATTAAATCTGTAACTTGAATTTCGGACAACCAATTCGGAATTACACCGAATTCATGCGGCGGCGGAACTTCCATTTGTTCTTTTATGATGTTTTCACCTTCGGTATGGTATATATAAAAATACGAAGCATGTCCGAAATGTGCAGATAATTTTCCTTCTACAACAGGTAACGCAATTTTTCTCATATTCTTTTTTTTACAAAATTAAACTTAAACAAATTGAATGATAATAAATTGTTATATGCTTTTTAACAGGGAAAGGAATTTATCCATCCCACGTTTTTTTTCAGGGTCTAAATAATAGTTTATGCGGGTATTCAAATAATTTTCAATATCAATTTTTGTATCGGGATTTTTTTTTATATAGTTACTGATAACCAAATGCTTATTGCTTAACCCGAAAGCTAAAGCATTATTAAATTTGTTTAAAAATTCTTCGGGTAAATCTTTAAAACTTACCCAAACGGCAAAAACAAAAGGTAATTTCGTAAAATTCATCCATTCTTCTGACAAATCAAAAACATATTCAAATTTTGAATTGTACCGGAATGTTCTGTCTCCTATTATTAAACCGGCTGTATTTGCTGAAATTTTTTCCTCAAAGCCGTTTTCTGAAAGAATATATTCCGGATTCATTTTCCAGTAATGTTTGAACAATATTTTCAATAATTGAACCGAAGTTCTGGAATGGAAATCCAAATACACACGTTTAATTTCTTTAACGGGAACTTGGCTGAATAAAGAAACGGTTTCAACTTTACCGCAACTGCCGATGCAATAATTTGAAATTATTTTTGCATTTTTAATTTTCGAAATTTCAGCAAGCGGTATTAATCCGATATCTACTTTATGATTAATTAATTTATCGGCACAAACTGATGGTATATCTTTTTGTAAATCAATTAAATTCAGAATATTTGAATCGTTCTCCAAACCATAAATAAACGGTAATGAGTTAATATAGGAAACCGATGATATTTTGACTTTTGTATCCAAATCAGGCTTCGTGATAAGAAACAACATCGGTTTCGGAATCTTCATATTTTTTCAACTCCATCATTGATACAGTTCCTGCAATTACCGAAATAACGGCAACAAATGAAGAAAGAGCGACTCCTATCCACGGAATAAATAATACAACGGCAAACAAAGCTCCGTTAACTATGGCAACCCATTTATACTTTCGGATGTAACGCACACTTTTTTTCAAATTCCTATTATGTCTTTCATTGGTATAATCCATATAAGAAAAACCGTAAAAATAGGCTGATACAAAAAACATAAATATAACACCTAACCAACTCACAAAAGATAAAATAATTCCGATTATAAAAACCAGAATCATTATTCCGGTTTCAAACAATACGTTCCTTAATGCAATACCTATACCTCTGAATACATCTGTCATAAATTGCTTAAATTCAAACGGATAATTGACATTACCGTCAGAAATTACAGATTCTGTTTTTTCAGATATTATTGAAAATAAGGGCGATAAAATAATAAGAATTATAAAACCGCCGAAAAAAATAAATGCAATAAAAAACATTGAGTAAATTAAAAATCCTATTATCCCCTCAGAAATCCATTTTAATGCCGATGCACCCCAAAATTCGGCTTCTCCTAAATTAACCCAATCAACAAAAGCAGTGCTCGCCCAATCTGCCAATTCTTTTACAAAACTGATTCCGACTCCGAACAAAACTATATTCAACAATAAAGGGAAAATCATATATTTAATAAAACCCTTAGAAAATAAAAGACCTACAGCTTTAGTATAGCCTTTAATACCGATTGATATTTGTTTACCGAATTTCATATCACTTATTTTTAGATGACTTGAATTTAAACGGGTTATTAACTTTTTGCTTTAATAATGCAATATTCAAAACCTCATCAATAGTTTCCACAAAATGGAATTTTAATCCTTTTAAATATTGAATGTTAATTTCATCGATATCTTTTTCATTATCCTTTGATAAGATAATTTCTTTAATATCAGCACGTTTTGCTGCTAAAATTTTTTCTTTAATTCCTCCTACCGGCAATACTTTCCCTCTGAGTGTCATTTCTCCGGTCATGGCTAATTTACTTTTTATTTTTCTTTGCGAAAAAGCCGAAGCCATAGAAGTTACCATTGTTATTCCCGCTGACGGACCATCTTTCGGAATAGCACCTTCCGGAACATGAATATGAATGTTATATTCGTTTAAAATATAATCTTTAATTTTTAAACTTTCAGAATGCGCTTTCAAATATTCATGAGCAATCACAGCAGATTCTTTCATAACTTGCCCTAAGTTTCCGGTTAAATTAAGTTTCCCGTTTCCCGGGCTTACACTGGATTCAACAAATAATATTTTTCCGCCTGCCGATGTCCATGCCAGTCCGGTAACCACACCGGCAAATTCGTTACCTTCATAATTCCCTTGCAAGTATTTAGGAACACCCAAATACTCGCGGACATCATTAATTTTGAGAATTTTATTATATTCAGATTCCGTTGCAATTTTTTTTGCAATTTTACGAATGACTTCGGCAATTTTTTTCTCTAAATCTCGTACACCCGATTCGCGAGTATAATTTGAAATAATATCCTCTATGGCTTCAGCCGAAAACGTTAATTGATTTTTTTTAACGCCATGATCCGCTAACCTGCGAGGAATTAAATGTCGTTTAGCTATTTCTATTTTTTCTTCAACAATATAACCGGATACTTCAATTAATTCCATACGATCGCGAAGTGCCGGATTAATTGAAGATAAGGAATTTGCAGTGGCAATAAATAAAACTTTTGATAAGTCGAATTCCAATTCTAAATAATTATCATAAAATGTATTATTTTGCTCAGGGTCTAATACTTCCAATAATGCCGATGAAGGATCGCCTCTGAAATCATTTCCTATTTTATCAATTTCATCCAATATAAACACCGGATTTGCTGATTTCAATTTTTTCAAATTTTGAATGATTCGACCCGGCATTGCACCGATATATGTTTTTCTGTGGCCTCTTATTTCAGCCTCATCATGCAAACCGCCGAGTGACATTCTGGCATATTTACGCCCTAATGCTTCTGCAACAGATTTACCTAATGAAGTTTTACCGACACCGGGCGGACCGTATAAACATAAAATAGGAGCTTTTAAATCGCCTTTCAGTTTTAAAACCGCTAAATGCTCCATAATTCTGTCTTTCACTTGGTCAAGCCCGAAATGATCATCATTTAATATTTTTTCGGCACGTTTTAAATCAAAATTATCTTCCGTAAATTCATTCCAAGGTAATTCAATTAAGGTTTGTGCATAGCTGATTTGGTATGAATAATCCGGTGACATCGGATTTATTTGTTTTAAGCGATTTATTTGTTTTTTAAAGGCTTTATCAACATCGGCATCCCATTTTTTAGATTTAGCTTTTTTTTCAAGCTCTTCTATTTCAACTTTAGGAGAATCAATACCTAACTCATCTTGAATGGCTTTCATTTGTTGATGCAGAAAGTACTCTTTTTGTTGCTGATTCATTTCTGATTTAGCCTTATTTTGAATATTATTCTTTAATTCTAATTTTTGAACTTCACCGGCTAAATATTTTATCAATATTCCGGCACGCTCGGTAAGTATATTTTCTTCTAAAAGTAGTTGTTTGTCTTCGGTTTTCAAATCGCTGTTTGAAGAAACAAAATTGATAAGAAATTCAGGGTTATCAATATTTTTAACGGCAAATGTAGCTTCTTTCGGAATATTAACAGATAAATGAATTATTTTTACAGATAACTCTTTAACTGAAAATAACTTAGCATCAAATTCTTGTTTTTCGGATTTTTTTGGTTCTATATTATTTAGAATTTCATATTTTACGGTTAAATTAGGTTTTGTTGTAAGTTCTTCAACAATTTTAAATCTTTTTATTCCTTGTAAAACTGCGGTTTGTTCGCCGTCAGGCATTTCAAATAATTTAATAACTTTTGCTAAGGTTCCTATTTTATATATATCTTTAAAATCAGGATCGTCAACAGATTCATCTGTTTGACTTATAATTCCTATTAAATTTTCTTTTTTAAATGCAGATTTGACGAGCTTTAAAGATTTTTTTCTGCCGAGAGTAATGGGAATAACTAATTTCGGAAATAAAACCGAATTTCGAATTGTTAAAAGAGGAAGAGTTTCGGGTAATTCTGATGAACTCAAGTCAAAATCATCTAAATTAGAAATTATCGGAAAAATCTCTGTGTTATCATTTTTTTTATCATTTCCGAATAATATATCTTCAAACATAATACTTTCTTTTAATAGTTAATATGACAACAGCCGTGCCAAGCAAAAAAGATGAAAAAATGACAGATTTTTGTATTGTTCAAATTAAATTTCGGCAAGAATTGTTTTTGTTCCTTTTACTTTATCACCGATATTTACTTTTACTTCTGAACCAATGGGTAAGAAAATATCAACTCTTGAACCAAATTTAATAAATCCGCATTCTTGTGCTTGTTTAACATTTTCATCTTTTGAGGCATAATACACAATTCGCCGAGCAACCGTTCCGGCAATTTGACGAAACAAAACTTCTTTTTTATCTTTGTTTTCGACTACAATTGTGGTTCTTTCGTTCTCTTCGGAAGATTTCGGATTAACGGCTAATAAGTATTTTCCCTTATGATAGTTTACATACTTAATAATACCTGAAATAGGGTAAAAATTTATATGTACATTCCAAAGCGACATGAAAACTGAAATTTTTATACGTTCATCATTAAAATATTCAGATTCAATTGTTTTTTCGATTACGACAACTTTACCGTCTGCCGGAGACAAAACTCCGTTTTCATGAAATTCAGAAACTCTGTTTGGCTTTCTGAAAAACTGCAAAACTACAGAAAATAAAAAGAATGAAATTAGAATTGAAATTAAAAAAATGACCTTGCAATCGCAAAAAAATACAAATGCAATTGTATTAAATAAAATCAAAACGAAAAGTGCAATTAATAGTGTTCTGAATCCTTCTTTATGAATTTTCATCTGTCTAAAAATCTATAATTAATTAATAATCTGCAAATTAAATGTTTGT
>DYOF01000101.1 GCA_020720665.1 Acetofilamentum sp.
GTTTTACCCGGGTGTTTCATCTGTCTAAAAATCTATAATTAATTAATAATCTGCATATTAAATGCTTATCAGTGTTAATGTTACTTGTTTTTCTCTGCACTTAGGAACACCATTAAATTATTCTTTTAATCGTGCTCTTTTGTGTGAAAAATCAATTTTCTCAGGTGTTTCAATATTTATTTTTTTATGAAACGATAATTTTGGTTTTATGTTTTGCAATATATTTTATAATTTTCGGAAATTTTATAAACTCTATGATTTCTTATTCCTTTCCTCCGATAATTGACAATTTTGCAAAGATACTAATTTTAGGAACAATGCCGGGAAAAAAATCATTAGAAAAACAAGAATACTACGGATACAAACATAATGCTTTTTGGAAAATAATGTTCAAATTATTTGAAAAGCAATATTCAGATGATTATAAAAATAAAATACAACTTTTAAATGACTGTAATATAGCTATTTGGGATACATTACAATTTTGTGAACGAAACGGCAGTTTAGATTCTGCTATAAAAAATGAAATTCCGAATAATTTTAATGAATTGTTTTTAAAGTTTCCACAAATTAAGCATCTGTTTTTCAACGGAAAATCATCGTTTAATTATTTTAAA
The DNA here is from genome assembly GCA_020720665.1 of Acetofilamentum sp. Taxonomy (GTDB): domain Bacteria; phylum Bacteroidota; class Bacteroidia; order Bacteroidales; family JAADGE01; genus JAADGE01. The sequence goes on from DYOF01000101.1 coordinate 618, forward strand.
AAATATATCGGGTTAAATCAAAATTTTATTTACCATACACTTCCGTCGAGCAGTCCGGCTTATGCAGGATTGAATTTTGAATCAAAATTAAACTATTGGGCAATAATTAAAACTGTTTTAAATGAAACACCCATGTAAAACATTTTAAAACAAGAAAATATGACCGGAAGAATACCATAATTTTTTGTTCCGAATTAGGGTGTTCCTATATGCAGAGAAAAACAAGTATAATAAATAACAACAAACATTTAATTTTCAGATTATTAATTGATTACTTAATTTTAACGAATGAAAACTAAAGAAAATTTTCGAATAATTTTTATGGGTACGCCGGAATTTGCTGTTAACAGTTTAAAATTATTATTTGAAAACGGATATCAAATTATCGCTGTAGTTACGGCACCCGATAAACCATCCGGGCGAGGAATGAAAGTTCAGGAATCGGCTGTAAAAAAATACGCTCTCGAAAAAAATTTTAAAATATTACAACCTGAAAACTTAAAAAACAGTTTATTTCAAGAGGAATTAAAAAATTTAAAAGCCGATTTATTTGTTGTTGTTGCATTCAGAATGCTACCTGAGTCGGTTTGGTCATTACCCTCATACGGTACCATCAATTTACATGCTTCTCTCCTACCCGATTATAGAGGAGCTGCTCCTATCAACAGGGTATTAATGAACGGTGAAATAAAAACCGGTGTTACAACTTTTTTTATTGAAAAAGAAATTGATACCGGACAAATTATCTATCAGGAAGAAGTTGAAATTCACCCTGATGAAAATGCCGGACAACTTCATGACCGATTAATGATTACAGGCGGAAATTTAATTGTCAGAACGGTACAATCTATTTTGGATGAAACAATTCAGCCCGTTTCGCAAAATCAAATAATCTCCGAAAGAGGAAATATAAAATCGGCACCAAAAATTTTTAAAGAAGATTGTGAAATAAATTGGCATCAAACAACAGAAAAAATTTATAATTTCATCAGAGGCTTAAGTCCTTATCCTACATCGTGGTTTAAAATTTATGATAAAACAAAAAATGAGTTATCGTTTAAAGTCTTTTCCTGCCAAAAGTTTTATGAAAAACATAGTTTCCAAGCAGGAAAAGTATTCAGCGATAATAAAACCTATCTAAAAATAGCTGCTCTTGACGGTTATATTTATATTACGGATATTCAAATGCAAGGAAAAAAAAGAATGTCAATAAATGATATGTTAAACGGTTTTGATATAAGACCTTTCGTTTTATAATTATCCTAAAACCTGCAATTCATGAATATTAACAGGCAATTATTTTTTCTTAAATTCCAACTCGGTAAAGTCAAAATCAGGATTAGGTATATCAACTTTTAACTCATTAACCTTGCCGTCGGTTCCCAAAATGAATTGAACGGTTCCTTTAGGTAATGTCGGCGAATTACGTAATTTAATTTCGAAGGTATCATAATGCCGATGCGATAAATCTCCGATTAAAGTTTCCGAAGGTAAAAAATCTAATACTAAATGTCCGTTTTCTAATTTAACTTCGGCATCTCCGTATAAATCTCCACCGTAAATACCGGTATAATCTATAAGTTCCAAAGACGGTTTTGCATGTTTCACCCTGTTTTTTTCATATTCTTCGGCATCTTTTTTATGCATTTTTTTTCCGTAATTATAAACTTTTAAAAAAAATGCACTCCAATCGTCTGTTATATCACCGAAATAATCGTCAATAATATAGTACATCATTGCATTCGGAAGATAATTTACGCTGTTTGTTAAAACGACCATTCCGAAATCTTTTTCGGGAACAAACATGGTTTGAGAAATCATTCCGTCAGCACCACCTCCGTGATTTACAACTTTTACACCGCGGTAATCAAAGGTTGACCATCCCAAACCGTAGGCTTCAAAATGTTTTGTAGGGAAATAATTTAGCCATGATTTACTTGAATTATCAGGAGTTTGAGCGGATTGCATTTCCCATAATTGCTCTTCGCTTAAAATTGTATCACCTTTAAAAACACCTTCATTCATATTCATAATCAACCAATTACTCATATCTTCTACATTTGAAATAAGTGCTGCAGCCGGAGCAACATTATCCCAAGCCATATATTTTATCGGAATCGGCTTAATATTTTCGTCTGTGTGATGCGGTATTGCTATATTTGAATTCGTTTTAATTTCTGAAACAGATAATATGGAGTTTTTCATTTCTAATTTATCAAGAAAGTGTGTTTGAACATATCCTTTCCATGGTTTGCCGGAAATAACCGATACGATTTCTCCTGCTGCCGAAAACATGATATTTGAATATCCGAAATGACTTCGAAAACCGTATTTCGGCTTTAAAAAACGTGAGCGTTCAATCACTTCTTTACTTGAATAATTTGTTTCATACCACAATAAATCTCCGCTGAAGGTTTCTAATCCGCTTCTGTGACACAGCAAATCTCTTACAGTCATTTCACCGGTAACATAGTTATTATACATTTTAAACCATGGTAAATAATCCGTAACTTTATCATCCCAAGAAAGTTTCCCTTCATCAACTAATTGTGATAAAGACGATGCCGTGAAGGCTTTTGTATTTGAAGCTACAGCAAACAGTGTTTTTGTATCAACGGGTGCATCCTTTCCATATTCTTTAATACCGTATCCTTTTGCAAAAACGATTTTATCTCCTTCGGTAACTGCAATTGCCATTCCGGGTATGCCCCAATCGTTATACGCTTTTTCTAAATATTTGTCTAATTTTTTAAAATCAAAGCCGCCATGTTTTTGTGCAGAAACAGTAAATCCTGCAATTAAAAACAATATTAAACTAAAAAAAGTAGATTTATTCATAATACGTTTTATTGGTTTCAATATGTGATAGATAAAAGTCGGGTAAGAGCCCGTCTTCAATTAATTTTTCTTTATTTAAATCTTGTCTGATTATTTTTCCTGTATAAATATCAAAAATCCATGCATGAATCATAGGGAATTTTCTCTTTTTTAAAGCCCTTTGATATACAGGAGTTTTTATTATATTTTTAGCTTGTTCTTGTACATTTATTTCAGCCAATCGATCCATTCGCTTTTGGTTGTCCTTAATTAACATTAGTTCGTCGATATTTCGATTATATATATCTTTAACCGGAGCAATCCAATTCTCAACTAACCCTTGATCAATACCGTCAACAGCTGCCGCAATTCCGCCGCAATTGTAATGTCCTACAACAATAATATGCTTTATAAACAAGTATTCAATTGAATATTCCAAAACTGATAAAAAATTTATATCTGTAATATTTACTTGATTCGCAATATTTCTATGGATAAAAATTTCACCGGAATCTGCTTTTAACAATGAGTTTAAAGGAACACGACTATCAGAACAACTAACCATTAAATATCTTGGAGATTGTCCTTTTGATAATTTTAGAAAATAATCTTTATCTGATTTTAATTTTTCTTCTATCCAACTCTCATTTCCGACAAGTAAATCGTCTATCTTTAAATATTCCATACTTTAAATAAAAACATAAATATATAAACATTTTCTAAAAAAAAAAATTCTGTCAAATTGACAATTATATTATAAACAAGTAATAAATTGACAGCAATAAATAAAAAAATCATGTCAATAATTCAGTTTCAAAATTAGGTTTTAAATTTGATAAATCCATGTATAATAAACAAAATTAAAAATGAACTTAAATAATTTTACAATAAAATCACAAGAAGCTGTACAAAAAGCATCTGAAATTGCTAAATCAAAAAATCATCAGGCAATTGAAACCGCTCACTTACTAAAAGGCATTATTGAAGAAGCTGAAAATGTAAGTAATTTTATATTCAATAAACTTAGTATCAATACAGTTAATCTGGTTCCAGTTATTGACACATTAATTGATTTGTTTCCTAAAGTTTCAGGCGGAGTTGAATCTTATTTATCACCAAATGCTCATTCGGTTTTACTCAAATCAATCAGTCTTTCTGAAAAAAACGGCGACAAATACGTTTCGGTTGAATATATTATTTATGCTCTGCTTATTTCCGGAGATAAAATTTCTCAAATATTAAAAGACAGCGGAATAAATGAAAAAGATTTATTAAAAGCAATTGATGAATTAAGGAAAGGCTCAAAAGTTAACAGTCAAAGTGCCGAAGATTCATTTAATTCATTAAACCGGTTTGCTTTAAACCTTAACGAAAGAGCCGGAAGCGGTAAACTCGATCCGGTAATAGGAAGAGATGATGAAATCAGACGCGTACTGCAAATACTATCAAGGCGTACTAAAAATAATCCGATTTTAATCGGCGAGCCCGGTGTAGGTAAAACTGCAATAGCCGAAGGTATTGCACATCGTATCATTAACGGTGATGTTCCTGAAAACCTGAAATCTAAACAAATTTTTTCATTAGATATAGGGGCATTAATTGCCGGAGCAAAATATAAAGGAGAATTTGAGGAACGTCTGAAATCTGTTGTAAAAGAAGTAATTGCCGCAAACGGTGAGATTATTTTATTTATTGACGAAATTCATACTTTAGTAGGAGCCGGAAAAGGCGAAGGTGCAATGGATGCAGCAAATATTCTAAAACCGGCACTTGCACGGGGCGAATTAAGAGCTGTTGGTGCTACAACTTTAGATGAATATCAAAAATATTTCGAAAAGGATAAAGCCTTAGAACGACGATTTCAAAAAGTTATTATCGATGAACCTGATACTTCCGATGCAATATCTATTTTAAGAGGTTTGAAAGAGCGGTATGAAACTCACCACAAAGTCAGAATTAAAGATGATGCTATTATTGCTGCCGTTAAACTTTCGCAACGCTATATTACAGACCGGTTCTTGCCCGATAAGGCTATAGATTTAATTGATGAAGCTGCCTCAAAATTAAGATTAGAAATGAATTCGGTTCCTGATGAAATTGATGAAATCAGAAGAAAAATTCAACAATTAGAAATTGAAAGAGAAGCTATCAAACGTGAAGGGCACGGAATAAAAATTGAAGAATTGAGCAAAGAAATAGCTGATAATCAGGAGGTATTAAATTCATTAACAGCCAAATGGAAAACAGAAAAAGATTTAATTGATCAAATTCAACAAAGTAAAACGAATATTGAAGACATTAAATTTCAAGCCACACAAGCCGAAAGAGACGGAAATTATGAACGGGTTGCCGAACTTCGTTACGGACATTTGAAAGAAGAAGAAAATAAAATTACGGTATTAAAAGAAAAATTATCCGGTTTTCAAAAAGATGGTTTGTTAATGAAAGAAGAAGTTGATTATGAAGATATTGCTGATGTTGTTTCAAATTGGACCAATATTCCGATACGTAAAATGGTAAAAAGTGAGAAAGATAAATTATTGTCCCTTGAAAATGAATTGCATGAACGTGTTATAGGTCAAGATGAAGCAATTAAAGCCGTTGCCGATGCAATCAGAAGAAGCAGAGCCGGCTTACAAGACCCGAAGAAACCTATCGGCTCATTTATATTTATGGGAACTACCGGTGTCGGGAAAACTGAATTAGCTAAATCCTTAGCTGAATTTTTATTCGATGACGAACACATGATGACCAGAATCGATATGACCGAATATCAAGAAAAACATTCGGTATCAAGATTATTGGGAGCGCCTCCCGGATATATCGGTTATGAAGAAGGCGGACAATTAACAGAAGCCATAAGACGAAAACCTTACTCAGTAATTTTATTAGATGAAATTGACAAAGCACATCCTGATGTTTTTAATATTCTGCTGCAAGTATTAGATGACGGAATATTAACCGATAACAAAGGAAGAACAGTTAATTTTAAAAATACAATTATAATAATGACATCAAATATCGGCTCACATTTCATTCATGCAAATTTTGAAAATATCAGCGATAAAGATTATTACGCAGCAAGCGAAAAATCAAAATTACAAGTATTTGAATTGCTTAAAAAAACTATGCGACCCGAATTATTAAACCGTATTGATGAAATAATTATGTTTACACCTTTAACGAAGCCCGAAATAAAAGAAATTGTCAAATTACAATTTAAACTCATTCAAAAAATGTTATCTGAAAATAATATTCAAACGGAATTAAGCGAAAAAGCTTTAGAATATTTAACTGAAAAAGCTTACGAACCTCAATACGGTGCTCGTCCGGTTAAACGCATTCTTCAAAAAGATGTTTTAAATGAATTGGCAAAAGCTGTTTTAAACGAAAGTGTTGAAAAAAATTCTGTAATTAAAATTGATGTTGAAAAAGACCGAATTATTTTCAAAAAATAAAATCGTCAACAACGAATCACATAATTAAAATAAAAAAGGCTTACACTTTATAAGTATAAGCCTTTTAAAAGTCGGGATGGCAAGATTCGAACTTGCGGCCTCTGCGTCCCGAACGCAGCGCGCTAACCGGACTGCGCTACACCCCGCTTTCAACTGCAAAATTATAAATAAAATTTTAATCTGAATAAAATTTTATTTTTTTTATTTTTTTTAATCGTAAATAATTGCAAACAAAAACTTTAGTCTTTACAATTTAATATTACTCCAATAAAATTATTTGTTTATTGAAAGCATAAAAATAATTTTTTCAAAAAAATGAGACATTGAAATAAATATTTTAGTAACTTCGTCGCATATTTAAATGATAAAAATAAATTTTTAAAAAATTTATGGAAAATTTAATATTATCTCATCTAAATATAAAAAATTTAAAAATTATTAATTTAAAATTTGAAATCATGAAATTACAGAAATTATTAATGCTATTTATTGCCGTATTTGCTTTTAGTTTTATAGGATACGGACAAGTTGAACCGGCAGAAGCTCCGATGTTCGGAAATGTACGAGGCGGAAATGCAACTTTCAGTCATAACTTTGGTGATATCAGTGCTGTTACAGAATCACACAATTTTAAAATTCCGAATAAAGGTACAACATCTATGCGTATTATTGATATTAAAATACCTGAAAAAATTGGTGTAACAGTTACCGATATGGAAATTAAAAAAGGAACCGAAGGTGTTATTATTGTTAATATTGATCCTACAATTAAAGAAAAAGGTAAATTTGCTGAAAAAATCGTTATCACAATCGAACAAACCGAACCGAATATTCACACAACAAGTGAAATTACTTTTGTAGTTGCCGGTGAAATTAAATAACATTTTTTCAACTTAATACAAAAAACAGTAGATAAAACTAAATATTTACTGTTTTTTTTTATCTGAATATGAAACACCCGGGTAAAACGATTTTTTACACACAAG
>DYOF01000215.1 GCA_020720665.1 Acetofilamentum sp.
TAAAATCAACATAAATATTATAAAAATGAAAAAGTTTAAATTATTACCCTTATTGATTATAATTACATCAGTAAGTTTAGCACAAACCAACGTAAACGGCGAACAAACAGGAGTATGGTATGTATCAAACTCACCCTACCTTGTAACAGGAGATATAATAGTGCCGGCAAATCAGACCCTAACAATAGAACCCGGGGTAACAGTCAATTTTCAAGGTCATAATAAAATAACCGTAAACGGTAAATTAGAAGCAATAGGAACATTATCAGACACAATTTATTTCACAGCAGATAATCACACAGAAGGTTGGGGTGGAATTGTTTTTGATGAAGCAACAGACATCAGCTCAATGTCTTTCTGTAAGATTGAATTCGGAAAAACATCTGCAAGTTCTGATTATCCTGACATCCACGGTGGTGCAATGAGACTGATTACTTCTGATATTGTTTGTTTAAATTCTGTTTTTCAAAACAACAGTTCGCTCGGCAGCGAAGGTATGGGAGGTGCAATTTATGCAATAAACACCGGAAGTTCAATCGAAACTTTAACGTATTTTACGAATTGCAAATTTATTAATAATCAAGGATATAGCGAGGGAGGAGCCATTAAATTCACATCGGATATGAACACAGAAATTAAAAATTGTGAATTTTGGAACAACACTACAAGTTACGGAGGTGGTGCAATGATGTTTTATTCGGTAATAGATACTAAAATAATCAAATGTTTATTTGTGGAAAATAATACTTTATATTCAAATGGCGGAGCAATAGAAACTCTTGGTAGTGGCAATACTTTGTCTTTTAAAAATTGCACAATAGTAAAAAATTCGGCACAATCAGGTTCGGGAGGAGCAGTTGCTCTTTATTATGCAACTGCCGATTTTGTAAATTGTATCGTTTATGAAAACAATTCTCAATACGACGATGATAATATTTATGTTGATGCCGGTTCCGGTTCAGCTACTGTCAATTACAGCAATTTAATTATGCCACAATACAATACAACCGGAAATAACAACATAAATACATCACCTCTTTTTGTTGATTTCGACAATAATGATTTTAACCTATCTGAAAGCTCTCCTTGTATTGATGCAGGAATTGATGTCGGCATACCATATAATGGAACAGCACCGGATATGGGTTGTTTTGAATTTGAAGAACCAAATAGTATAAATGACGTTTTTTTTACAAAGAATTTTATTTATCCAAACCCTACAAATGGAGTAATAAACTTTGAATTTGCCAATAATAACATTCAAAAATTAACAATTTCCGATATAATAGGAAAACAGATAATTGTTAAATCAGAAATAAAACAAAACGAAACAATAAATTTATCACATATTGAAAGCGGAATTTATGTAATCAGCATTCAAACAGATAAAGAAATATTTACAACGAAAATAATAAAAGATTAATATGTTTTTAACACATGCTAAAACGACAAGTGCAGGC
>DYOF01000102.1 GCA_020720665.1 Acetofilamentum sp.
GTTTTTTTTTATCTGAATATGAAACACCCGGGTAAAACGATTTTTTACACACAAGAGCATGATTACCGGAAGATATTAATTAATCCAGATTTATAAAGGTGTTCCTGTCTGCGGGGAAAAACAAGTTTTATAAATAAGTAAATGCATTCAATTTGCAGATTATTAATTAATTATAAATTTTTAGACAGATGAAACCACCGATTTGCAGTATTTGTTATAAACGTTTTCTTAAAGACGGCGGTCTGATATATTTTAAACAAACCGCCGAAGATATTGAATTTAATAAACAATTTGAAAAGAAAGGCTTTACCGGACATCCCTCAAATGCCTTTTGGTTTTGTGAATTTCATTATTCCAATGCCCTTAAATACAAACATTTGACTAAAACAGAAGCATTTGAATTAATGAAAATCAATAAAGTAATTTAATATTTTTATTCAAGTAAAAGAAAAACATCTATCTTTGCATGCTTAAATGCCCGGATGGCGAAATAGGTAGACGCGCATGGTTGAGGGCCATGTTCTCATTTGGGAATGCAAGTTCGATTCTTGTTCCGGGCACACCAAATTCATAATATCTCAATGCGACTAATTCTATAAAATAATTAGATGACTAATAAATTCTGTGCTATTAGTATATTAGCCGCCCCGATACTTTTTCACAAGCCAAAATCATCAGCATATTTTAAAAAGCACAACTTTAAGCTAAATCTAAAATAAAATAACTTTTCTTTATGAACTTAAAACTTTTATTTCTTCTGAAACGGCGAAGCAATCTCACGCAAGTAATTTTATGAATATTTCAGCTTAGTAAGTATTCCGTATGTAAACTATTTTTAACATGATAAATCAACAATTACTAAACCCCAAAAGTATTGCCGTTATAGGCGGTTCTGATGATATTACAAAACCCGGCGGAAAAGTTTTGTATAACTTAATTCAAGGAAAATTTAAAGGCGAACTTTTTGTTTCAAACCCTAAAAGTCATGAAGTTCAAGGATTAAAATCCTACACAAATATAAACGAACTCCCTGAAACAGATTTAGCAATATTGGCAATTCCTGCAGCACTTTGTAGTGATGCAGTCAGAATTTTAGCAAATGAAAAAAATACAAAAGCATTTATAATTCTCTCTGCCGGTTTCAGCGAAACGAACGAAGCCGGAGCAAAAATTGAAAAAGAAATTGTTGAAATTATAAACAGTGTGAACGGCGTTTTAATCGGACCAAACGGTATAGGTGTTTTAACGCCGAATTACCATGGTGTATTTACATCTCCAATTCCGAACTTAAACCCGCAGGGCGTTGATTTTATATCAGGCTCGGGAGCAACCGCAGTGTTTATCATGGAACTGGGTATTCCTAACGGATTAACTTTTGCAAATGTATATTCCGTCGGAAACAGCGCACAAACAGGAGTTGAGGAAGTTTTAGAGTATATGGATAATTCTTATAAAGAAGGTGTTAGCTCAAAAGTAAAACTGCTTTATCTCGAACAAATTGACAAACCTAAAAAATTGCTTAAACATGCAAGTTCATTAATTCGTAAAGGCTGTAAAATTGCAGCAGTAAAATCCGGAAGTTCAGATGCCGGAAGTCGTGCTGCTTCTTCACATACCGGAGCCTTGGCAAGCTCTGATGCAGCTGTTGATGCTCTATTCAAAAAAGCCGGGATTGTGCGTTGTTACGGTCGGCAAGAACTCATTACGGTTGCTTCCGTTTTTATGCTTCCCGAATTAAAAGGTAAAAACATAGGCATTATTACACATGCAGGCGGTCCGGCAGTGATGCTTACCGATTCACTTGAAAAAGGAGGTTTAAATATTCCGCATATCGAAGGAAAAAAAGCCGAGAATCTTTTAGGAAAACTATATCCCGGTTCATCTGTTGAAAACCCGATTGATTTTTTAGCAACAGGAACAGCAGAACAATTGTCTGAAATTATAGATTTCTGTGAAAATGAATCTAACGAAATTGATGCTATGGCAGTTATTTTCGGAACACCCGGTTTAAGTAAAGTATTTGATGCCTACAAAGTTATTGATGAAAAGATGAGGACATGCAAAAAACCCATCTATCCTATCCTACCGTCTTTAAATGAAGCGAAAGAAGAAATTAAAGAATTTATTTCAAAAAACAGAGTCTTTTTCCCCGAGGAAGTACTTCTCGGAAATGCATTGTCAAAAGTGTTTTATACTGCTAAACCTGCTGAAACTTCTATTAATTTACCTAAAATTGATACAAAAACAATACGACATATTATAGAAACTTCCGATAACGGATATTTAGAACCCGGAAAAGTACAATCATTACTTGATGCCGCCGGAATCAACAGAGCAAAAGAATTTGTGCTTGAAACAATTGATAAAGCAGTACAAAAAGTAAAAGAAATCAATTTCCCGATTGTAATGAAAGTAGTCGGACCTGTTCATAAATCAGACGTAGGCGGTGTAGTGTTAAATGTTAAAAACGAAGAACAACTTATTTTTGAATTTAACAGAATGATTAAAATAAAAGACACTACTGCTATCTTAATACAACCGATGCTCAGCGGAAAAGAATTATTTGTCGGTGCAAAATACGAAGATAAATTCGGGCACATGGTGTTAGCAGGTATGGGAGGAATTTTTATTGAAGTTCTTAAAGATGTTTCGTCCGTTCTTTCACCCGTCAGCAAACAAGAAGCCGAAAAGATGATAAAATCTTTAAAATCATACAAATTAATTGAAGGTACCAGAGGACAGGAGGGCATCAATCAAGAAAAATTTATTGACAGTATCATTCGACTCTCCGCTTTAGTCGAAACAGCACCCGAAATTATAGAAATGGATGTAAATCCGCTACTTGGAACATCACATGATGTTATTGCCGTAGATGCCCGAATAAAAATTAATAAAATCGTTTAGCAAAACAATTTTGATAAATCAGCTAAAAATTATATTTTTGTTTATTAGAAAACTGAAAAAAATATTATATAAAACACCCGGGTAAAACGATTTTTTACACACAAGAGCATGACTACTTGAAGATATTATTTAATGCAGATTTATAAAGGTGTTCCTATCTGCGGGAAAAAACAAGTTTTATAAATATGTATGTGCATTCAATTTGCAGATTATTAATTAATTATAAATTTTTAGACAGATGAAACACCCGGGTAAAACGATTTTTTACACACAAGAGCATGACTACTTGAAGATATTATTTAATGCAGATTTATAAAGGTGTTCCTATCTGCGGGAAAAAACAAGTTTTATAAATATGTATGTGCATTCAATTTGCAGATTATTAATTAATTATAAATTTTTAGACAGATGAAACTATTAGAAGGAAAAGTTGCCCTTGTTACCGGAGCAGCCAGAGGAATCGGAAAAGCAATTGCAATTGAATTTGCAAAACACGGAGCTGATGTGGCTTTTACTGATTTAAAATTAGACGAGCATACAGAAACTCTTGAAAAAGAATTGAATGCAATGGGTATTAAAGCCAAAGCATTTGCTTCAAATGCTGCCGATTTTAATGATGCGCAAAAAGTAACCGATGAAATCGTTGCCGAATTCGGTCGAATTGATGCACTAATTAATAATGCCGGAATTACAAGAGATACTCTGCTGATGAGGATGACCGAAGAGCAATGGGATTTAGTATTAACGGTAAACTTGAAGTCAGTTTTTAATATGACAAAAGCGGTGCAAAAAACGATGCTCAATCAACGTTCCGGCTCAATAGTAAATATGAGTTCGGTTGTAGGTGTGAGCGGAAATGCCGGACAATCAAATTATTCTGCTTCAAAAGCAGGGATTATCGGATTTACTAAGTCAATTGCTAAAGAATTGGGAGCCAGAAATATAAGAAGTAACGCCGTTGCTCCGGGTTTTATTATTACAGAAATGACAGCTCAAATTCCTGAAAAAGCCAGAGAAGAATGGCTAAAAGTTATCCCTATGAAACGCGGCGGTACACCGGAAGATGTCGCAAATACTTGTGTGTTCTTAGCTTCTGATTTATCAACATACGTCAGCGGTCAAGTTATTAATGTGTGCGGAGCAATGAATACATAAAACAAAATCTTTTTAGATTAAAATTACATAATTTAAAGCGACTTTTTTACTTTTGTATAAAAGTCGTTTTTATATCAAAACACATCTATGTCTTCTCTCATAACTGAATATTCTGCTTGGTATATATTCTTATGCATTGCAACAGGTTTAGGATTTGCCGTTTTGCTTTACAGAAAAGAAAATAAATTTAAAGAAGCAGGAAAATCAGTAATCAAACTGATGTTTGCACTGCGATTTATCAGTATTTCTCTAATATCTTTTTTATTACTTTCACCAATTCTAAAGACCATCGGAAAACGAATTGAAAATCCGATTATAATTTATGCACAAGATAATTCTGAGTCGCTTGAAAAACACAAAAATCTAATTCTCAATATATCAAAACAAACCATTACTTTTTTTAAAAATCACTCAACCGATTATCTTTTTAAAACGGTATTATTCGGTGAAACCGTTAAAAAAGAAAATGAAATTGATTTAAAAGATAAACAAACCGATATTTCAAATTTAATTACAACAATAAATAATACATATTTCAATCGAAATATCGCAGCCATAATTTTAGCAAGTGACGGTATTAATAACAAGGGGTCTAATCCGGAATATGAAACGGAAAACATTCATTATCCGATATATACAATAGCATTAGGAGATACGAGTATTCAAAAAGATTTGGTTTTATCCGGAATCAAATCCAATAAAGTTTCTTTTTTAAATCATAGCTATCCGATTGAAATTAATGTTAAAGCTAATAAATTGAAGGGCAAAGAAACTCAATTGAAAATATATGAAAACGACAAATTAATAAAAAATCAAAATATTAAAATTAACGAGGATGTGTTTTATAAAACATTAAGTTTTGATATTCAAGCCGATAAAGTCGGTTTTCATAAATTAATCATCAAATTAGATACACTTTTCGGAGAAGTTAATATCCTAAACAATGAAAAACAGATAATTACAGAAATTATTGACAGTAAACAAAAAATATTAATATTGGCAAATTCGCCGCATCCGGATTTATCAGCATTAAAACAAGCAATAGAATTAAACAGAAATTTTGAAATTGAAACCTTTCTTTTAAATGATTTCAAAAAAAATATTAATACTTATAACTTGCTTATCCTTCATCAAATACCGGCAAACGGAAGTAATGATTCAAAAATATTATCAGAATTGTTACAATCAAACTTGCCTGTAATATTTATTTTAGGTGAACAAAGTTCTTTACAAAAATTTGATAACATGAATATCGGATTAAAAACGGGAGCTTATGCCAATTCAAATGACAATGTGCAAGGAACCTTAAATAAAGACTTTTCACTCTTTAAACTGAATCCTGAAATTGAAACAATCAGCTTAAATTCTCCGCCGCTTTTATCTCCGTTCGGTGAATATAAAGTTTTCGGAAACGGACAAATTCTTTTCAGTCGAACCATAAAAACAATTGATACAAAACAAGCATTAATTGCATTTAATCCTGATTTCGGAGGTCGAAAATCAGCTGTGATTACAGGCGAAGGAATTTGGCGATGGCGTATAACCGATTATAAATTAAATTCCAATCATTATTTATTTAACGAATTAATAAACAAATCAATACAATATCTTATTCAAAATGAAAACAAAGAAATATTCACAATAATTACCGAAAAAATATTTTCTGAAAATGAAGCCGTTAAATTTAAAGCTGAAATTAGAAATTCTGAACACGAATTAATTAACGAACCGCTTGTAAAACTTAAAATAACTGATTCTCAAAATCAATCCGAAGAATTTATATTCAATAAAAAAGAAAATACTTATTTTTTACAAACCGGTAAATTAAAACCCGGTGATTACAGATGGAAAGCAGAAACAGTATTTGAAGGAAAAACATATCAAAAAGAAGGTATCTTTGCTGTTTTACCGCTTAATATCGAATCAGAAAATTTAACTGCCGACCATAATCTCTTATACAAAATTTCTGTAAAAACAGGCGGAGAACTTTTTTATCCGAATCAACTGTCAAAATTATTTGAAACCATACAAAACAATAATAATATTGCACCTGTTGCCTATAGTGAGAAAAAAACAGAAAGTTTAATTAATTTCAAACTAATTTTTTTCCTGATTATTATTTTACTTGCAAGTGAGTGGTTTATGAGAAAATATAACGGCGGATATTAAAATTATGGTATTTCGTTTTGGACTTAAAACCGCTAATTTATAATTCAGAAGACATTAATTATGAACACATTCGGACGTATATTTAAAATACAAATTTTCGGAGAATCGCATGGTCAATCAGTGGGAATAATAATTGACGGCTGCCCTCAGGGTATTTCTGTTAAAGAAGAAGACTTTACCTTTGATTTATTAAGACGAAAAAGCGGTGCAAAAGGAACAACGCCTCGTAAAGAAGATGATATTCCGCAAATTATCAGTGGTATATATAATAATTTTACAACCGGTGCTCCGATTACAATTCTATTCAAAAATTCAAATAAACGTTCATACGATTACAATTTCAAACATCATCCTCGCCCCGGACATGCCGATTTTGTCGCCTTTAAAAAATTCAATTCCTTTAATGACGACAGAGGCGGAGGTCATTTTTCAGGACGACTTACATTAGGATTGCTTGCTGCCGGTGTTATTGCGAAAAAAATAATTTCAAATATAAGTATTACTGCCAAATTAACTGAAGCGGGCGGTAACAAAAACATCGATGAAGCAATAAAACAAGCCGTTCTAAATAAAAATTCAATAGGCGGTATTATTGAATGTACGGCAAGTAATATGCCCGTTGGTTTGGGTGAACCGTTTTTTGACAGTGTGGAATCATTAATCAGCCATGCGGTTTTTGCAATACCCGGAATTAAAGGTATCGAATTCGGAAGTGGTTTTAATGCTGCTAAAATGAGCGGTTCAAATCATAACGACAAAATAATAAATGCAGGCGGAAAAACTGAAACAAATAACGCCGGAGGGATTAACGGAGGAATATCAAACGGAAATAATTTATTTTTTATAGTTGCGGTTAAACCTACTTCAAGTATAGCTGTTTCACAAGAAACCTATAATTTTAAAACCGATAAAACAGAAAATTTAATTGTAAAGGGACGTCATGATGTGTGCTTTGCATTACGCGTACCTGTTATTATTGAAGCTGTTACAGCTTGTGTTTTAGCCGACCTTTTATTATTATCAAATTTAATTGAAAATGAAATTTAGAGAAGCAATTGCATCAGAAATAAATATTATTGCCGGTTTTCAACAAAAAATGGCTTATGAAACCGAACATTTTCGTTTAAATTCAGAAACTGTAGCTCAAGGAGTTCAAGCTGTTTTTAATAATTCAGCCAAAGGCAAATATTATGTTGTTGAAGATGACGGTAAAGTAATTTCTTCATTATTAACAACTTATGAATGGAGTGATTGGAGAAACAGCACCGTAATATGGATACAATCCGTTTATGTTTTACCTGAATACCGAAACAAAGGAGTTTTTAAGCTGATGTATTCAGAAATTAAAAAAATAACTGATAATAATCCGGGATACTCCGGAATCAGACTTTATGTAGATAAAACAAATATCAAAGCCCAAAACGTTTATACAAAAATAGGCATGCAAAGTGAACATTACAGCTTGTTTGAGGAAATGAAACTTTAATTACTCCTTACTTGAATGGTTCAACCCCAATTACGCATTAGGTAGTTTGATTATTGATTTTCAAACAGTCTCTCTGCGTAGC
>DYOF01000010.1 GCA_020720665.1 Acetofilamentum sp.
TTTGGGCACAAAGTCCCGAAAAAATGAGTTATCAGGCAGTAATTCGCAACACTGGCGATGCCTTAGTTACAAACACAAGTATAGGAATGCAAATCAGCATATTACAAGGTTCTGCAAGCGGAACAGCGGTTTATGTTGAAACGCAAACCCCAACCACCAATGCCAATGGTTTAATAAGCATTGAAATTGGTGCAGGTACTGTTCAAAGTGGAGATTTTACCACAATTGATTGGGCAAACGGACAGTATTTCATTAAAACAGAAACCGACCTAACAGGCGGAACTACTTACACCATAACTGGCACAAGTCAACTGCTAAGCGTACCGTATGCTTTGCATGCAAAAACGGCAGAAACTTTAAGTGGTGGCATTACTGAAACCGACCCAATTTTTGTCGCATCGCCGGCAAACGGAATACTAAACGGAGACATTTCCAACTGGAACTCGGCTTTTGGTTGGGGAAACCACGCAACCGCAGGTTACTTAACAAGTTTCACAGAGACCGATGCACTTTGGTCTGCCAGTCCATCTTATGGAATTACCAACACGAATATTGCCAACTGGAATTCTGCTTTTGGCTGGGGAAATCACGCAACAGCAGGTTACTTAACAAGTTTCACAGAGACTGATGCACTTTGGTCTGCCAGTCCATCTTATGGAATTACCAACACGAATATTTCAAACTGGAATTCTGCTTATGCTTGGGGAAATCACGCAACAGCAGGTTACTTAACAAGTTTCACAGAGACTGATGCACTTTGGTCTGCCAGTCCATCTTATGGAATTACCAACACGAATATTGCCAACTGGAATTCTGCTTTTGGCTGGGGAAACCACGCTTCGGCAGGCTACTTAACAAGTTTCACAGAGACTGATGCACTTTGGTCTGCCAGTCCATCATACGGAATTACCAACACGAATATTTCAAACTGGAATTCTGCTTATGCTTGGGGAAACCACGCAACCGCAGGTTACTTAACAAGTTATACCGAAACCGACCCCAGCGTACCCACCGGCACCCAAAGCGGCGAAATGCAGTATTGGAACGGAACTGCATGGGTATCTGTGGCAGCTGGTAATGAAGGACAGGTTTTAACTTTTTCAGGAGGCGTACCAACATGGACTACTACAGTAGGGCTTAATGATGTGCAAAATCCCAGCACCGGCGAAATATGGATGGACCGCAACCTTGGTGCCTCGCAAGTTGCCACAAGCAGCACTGATGCCAATGCTTACGGCGATTTATACCAATGGGGGCGTTTAACCGACGGACATCAAATACGTACCTCCGGAACAACAAGCACTCTTAGCTCTACTGATAATCCCGGACATAGCAATTTTATTCTTGCACCATCTTCACCTTACGACTGGCGCAGCCCACAAAACAATAATTTATGGCAGGGTGTAAGCGGCATCAACAACCCTTGCCCAAGTGGTTACCGCCTGCCAACCGAAGCAGAATTGGAAGCAGAACGCCTAAGTTGGAGCAGCAACAATGCAGCCGGTGCTTTTGCCTCACCTCTTAAATTGCCCGTGGCAGGCTACCGCAACTACGGTAATGGTTCGCTCAGCGATGTGGGTTCCTACGGCATCTATTGGTCAAGTACCGTAGATGGTACCTACTCGCGGTACTTGTTCTTCAGCAGCAGCAATGCCAACATGAGCAGCAACCGCCGGGCGTACGGCTTCTCGGTGCGTTGCCTTAAGGATTAGACACTTTGATTTATTTTGACAATTTGACACTTAACCATACCGTCCCGTAGGGCGGTATGGTTTTAATAGCTGCGAAGCAGGAAATTTTTTTGCTAAATGACAATATTGGAAAAAATACAATGCTGTGCGGATAAAACTAAGTTTACTCTCTTTAAGGAAGGTTTGTTTTACAAATGTTATAATGAAGATGCAATGGTTTTTACTCAAAGAGTAAGGGTGTATAAGGTAAACGGTAAACATGTAAAAAGTGTTGGTGCAGCAGTCTTTAGTTTGGGTTTTCCTGTGAGTGAGGTTGCAAAAGGGAATTTAAGTTTGGCAGGTGTTTCGGAAAAAATTGGAGCAAAGAGTCTTGAAGAAAGCGATGGAAATATAATTTTTTCGCTCAACGATATTGTGATAAAAAAAGATTATGAAGCATGGAAAAATACCATACAAGAAGGAATTATTGAAGTAGTTAAAGAGCCGGCTACTCTATATCAGCGTCCACCCGATATAGCCGAGATAATATCAATGATAAAAAACTATGATTTAGCAAACAGCACACCAATGCAGGGATTAAGCTTTATACAGCAGTTGAAGAATCAGTTGAAAGTGTAAAGTTCATAAAGTGTAAAGTAGGTACTTTACAAACTTTCCGAACTTTAAACTTTATGAACTTTAAACTTTATGAACTTTAAACTAAAGCCTATGGAAAGTTTTGAACAACTTCTTTATCAGTTACATTTGTCGTATTTGCAAGCCCGCAAAAACAAACGAAATACGCACAATCAACTGCGGTTCGAGATGAGTAAATAATGTTTAAAAAACGGCTCTGATATTCAAGCCTCCTGAATGTATAGTTTTATTTTCTTCTGATTTACGTCCGTTATAATTTAGTTCTATTTGTAAGTATTCAGAGATTTTTTTCTGCCGTAAAACTGACCAAATATAGTTACTTCCGGGTTTCAAACCTTCTAAAATTTCATAAGAAATTGATGAGTTTTCATTTCCTTTGAAATCCATATTTACATAGTCAAATTTGAAATTTATAATACCCTTTGTTCGGTCTGTTAAAATATATTCTGAACCTATACTGTATGATTTTAAACCTTCTTCGCCGGTTTGATTGTTCTTATTTTTAATTTGAAAATGAATAATAAAATTTGATAATTTATTTATTTTTATATCGGTTGAAAAGTGATTTTCAGAATTTCGGATGCTGTAATTATTATCGGTAAAAAACTCTGAACTATAGTTTTTAGTACCGTGTTTATATTCATTAGTTATTGTAATATTTTTGAAGTGTTGATTAAGTGAATAACTAAAATAGTTGTTTTTTTTTGAGTCGGTTCCGTTAATCAGTAATAATTTGTTTCGGATATTAAAATATCCGAAATTAAATTTTGTTTTAGTTTTGAATATATTGTAATTCAGATTATTATTAAAATAATTGTTGAGTGATAATGTACTGCTGTCAGGCACTTGAATATTATAAAAAGGACTTTCGTTTGTAATTTTTCTATTAAACTTAAAAGCCGCTTTTTCAGAAAAACCTGTCAAAATTTTTTTCACACCCTTTTCATTGTTCCAAATTCTTTTAGGAATAATTTGCAATACATAATTAATAGTTTGATTATAAACAGGTTTGTATTCATTTGAAGGTAATGAAATTCTTATATAATTTGATTGGTCATTAAAATTTGCTTTTACAAATTCGTTTAGTTCTTTTTGGTTGTTTTTATTAAAATCTTCCCAAGTAAAATATCCTTGCCCGTTTTGAACTTCAATATAAACAAATTCTTTTGCTTGTTCCAAACCCGTCATATGTTCTGCAAATAAATTATTTGTTATTGCACCTTTCAGCAATTGTGCCTTATAATCCATTTTGCCGGTTATATTTTTTTCTTGTTTAAAATCATTTATTGAATCAATTATATTAAGAATTCGGTATGAAACATTCGTTTTTAATTGCCGGTTTTTTGTATTTAAAATATTTGCTGAAAATTTAAAGTCGTGTCCTTCGGCTGATAAATTAAATTCAGAACCGTTCGGTTTAAAATCTTTACGGAATGTATAACTAAAACTATAAGGTATGATATGTTTTTCAGATGATTTTAAATAAACTTCAGTTTGATTAAATTGATAAGAATTTGACGAAAGACTATCGTTCGGGTACATAATAAATTTATTTAGTTCACCGGAATTAGTTACTCCGAAAATAAATTGCTTTCCGTTTGTTTCAATTTTAAATTGATAACGAATAAATGTAGTGTTCAAATCAGCTTGTTTCGATTCCAATAGATTAACATCGACATATAAATTATACCTTTTTTTTCGTATATCTGCCTGAAACAAGTTTTTATAACTCGAATAGTCTTTATTTTTTGACAGAATATCTGTTGAGAATATCAGTTTTCCGAAATTTTTTCTTTTATATTCTATGAATGAATATAAAAAATGTTCGTCTGTTGAAGACAGAAGGTTTTCAATGTTTCTGTCTCTTTCAAATTCAGGGTTTCTGAATGATTCAAAAGCATTAAAATTATGATTTATGAACGAATAATCAGCACCGATATTTAATTTTGTAAAGCTTGTATCTTTATTCAAAATATTGTATTTGAAACCGGTTTTTCCTGCAAAACCGAAATTATTTTTATCGCCGATATCTGAAAATGTATTCAAATCATTATTACTGACTGCTGATTCGAAATACAGAAAAATCTTATGTTTAGCGTATGAAGCTCCAAAGTTAAGAACTTCCTTTTTTTGCGGACTGATTAACTTTTTAACCGGCTCGTAATTTCCTTGCGGAATACCATCCGAAGGTTGTATCCATTCATATAGTTTTCCGTTTAATGAAGATTGTAACCGGACATAGTTTCCTTTATTTTCTCCTACATATGAAAATCCGAGTCGGTATTTTGTTAGTGTGCTGTCAACAGAAAAAACATAAATATCTTTATATAATACATTGTTAATCAGCGTGTCAGATTTTTTATATAAAGGGTCTTCCGTAATTTGACTTACAACCGGGACGGCATTTAATACATTTGCATTTTCAATATCATCACCTATTTCAGACAAGACGATTTTTTGCTCATCGGTTAAATCTTGCCTGATAGTTTGGTTTTTTGCATCAGATTCAGAGACCAGATTCAAAAAAAACCTTGAATTTTCAGTTTTAATTTTAAATTCAGAAGCTAATATAAATCGAGCATAGCTCATTTCTGAATATTCAAATTCGGCAATAATACGAGAATCCTTTGTAATTAATTGTTGAGCGGTAAAAGTTAATTCGGCAGTGTTATAATCAATAATATAATCATTATCATAGCCTCTGTTTAATAATTTACCGTTAATATAAATTTTTTCTGTTCCTGACAGAATAATAATAAAACTTTCCCCGTTTCCGCCGATAAGTTTATAAGGACCTTGATTCCCTTCAATTCCCTGAATTTTTTGACGATTGTAATTTCCCTTTGAAACCGATGTATTTACGGCAGAATATACAGATTTTTTTTTATTCGTTTCAAAACGGGTTTCAAATCCGGCTCCTTGAACTTTTTTTGTGTAATTTAAAAAATATCCTTCGGGCTTTTTAATTTGAAAATCACCGAAAATTAGTTTACTTTTCTTTCCTGTAAGTTCAATAAATACCTTGTCAAATTCTCTTAAATATTGTGAAGTCCCGTCTTCCTGAATCGGAATGTTATTGTCTGACAGATTGGCATTTATATATAAATCAGGATTTAGTTTTCCTGCTATTTGAAGGTTAAATTCAGAATTTACTGCGGCATTTTGATTATTTCCGAATCGAATTCCTCTTGAAATGCTTCCTGAGTTATTGAGTTCTGTATCAGAAAAAAAGTCTTCGGGTTTATCATTAATTTTGTAAGTTTTTCTTAATGAACCGGATAAGCTGTCCTTAATTAAATCTGACGGTTTATGAGAATACGTATTTAAAAAGTTAATCGGAAATACACGGTATTTACATAATAAAATTGTTCCGTCTGTTATTGTCAGGGAATCGAAATAAATTATAGCCGCACCGTAGTTAAGTGTATAAATATCATCAGAAATAATCGAATCATTTTTTAAAAGAAAAAAACTGCCGGGTATAATACTTAATGAATCTAATTTTAATGAAGTACCCGAGAACTCAATATTTTTTACTCTTAAATTACTTATATGCTGAGACTTTGCTATAAGAACGGAGATAATTAAAAAAACTATAATAAAGAATTTCTTCATTTGTATAATTTATTTCGGCACTTAAAAAACGAAATTTATTACTAATATTGCAACAAATGTCAGAAAAAAAGAAAATATTAATATTTATAGATTGGTTTTTACCCGGTTTTAAAGCCGGCGGGCCAATCAGAAGTGTTTCAAATATAGTCAACTCACTTTCGGAATTTTATACTTTTTATATTATTACTTCTGACAGGGATTTGGGAGATAAAAAACCATTTAAGAATGTTGAATTAAATATAGAAATTGAAAAACAAAACTATTTTATAATTTATCTTACACCCGATAAGCAAAAATTTAGATTTTATAAAACTCTGATAAAAAAACTTAAACCGGATAAAATATACTTTAACAGTTTGTTTTCGGTAAAATTTACAATTTTACCGATGCTTGCATCTAAAAAAGTATCTTTTACCGGATCCATAATACTTACACCCAGAGGAATGCTTGGGAAGGGGGCATTAGGATTAAAAAAATCTAAAAAATTAATTTTCATACAATTCAGTAAATTTATTAGCTTATATTCAGGTATAACATGGCATGCAACAACATTTGATGAAAAAAAAGATATTATAAAATCTTTTAAATCATATTCAAATATAATTGTTGCAGGAAATATTCCTGAGAAACCTAAAAAATTTCATCAAAAGGAGAAAGGTTCTGAAATCAGATTTGTTTTTATTTCTCGTATTTCAAGAAAAAAAAACATAATATTTGCAATTGAGTTATTTAAAAATATATATAAAGAAGCAAAAATAATATTTGATATTTACGGTCCTGTTGAAGATTCTGAATATAAACATACTTGTAATGAGGCAATAAATAATTTGCCTAAAAATATATCTGTACAATTTAAAGGAGAAGTTTCACACAAAGAAGTAACAGAGACATTAAAAAAATATCACTTCTTTCTCTTTCCTACTTTACACGAAAATTACGGACATGCAATTTTTGAAGCTTTTTCATCTTCTTGCCCTGTAATTACAAGCGACCAAACCCCATGGCTGAATCTTGAAGAAAAAAACATTGGTTGGGATATAAGTTTAAAAGATAAAGAAAAATTCCAAGCAGTTATTCAAAAATGTATTGATATGCCCCAAGAAGAATATAATAAAATGTCTGAAAATGCCTTTAATTTTGCAAAAATATTTGCTGAAAATTCCGAAGCAATAGAACAAACGAAGAAATTATTTGAATTATGAACAAAACAGATTTATCTTCCTTTAATAATTCATGGTATAAACCCGGAGGAACAAAAATAAAACGAATATTTTGGTATTATACAAATATTTTATTCTTCTTAAATCCTTGGAATCCTTTTAGTTCGCTAAAAAAAACGATATTGAAATTATACGGAGCAAATATCGGCAAAGGCTTTGTCATTAAACCGGCGGTTAATATTAAGTATCCGTGGAAATTAAAAATTGGTGATTTTGTTTGGATAGGAGAAAATGTTTGGATTGACAATTTAGACAATGTTGAAATCGGAAATAACGTCAGTATTTCGCAAGGTGCTGTGTTGTTGTGCGGAAATCATAATTATAAGAAAAGTACTTTCGATTTAATTACCGGAAAAATTATATTAGAAGATGGCGTGTGGATAGGTGCTCGAAGTATAGTAACTCCGGGTATTTTATGTAAATCACATTCCGTTTTATCGGTAAATTCCGTCGCAACACAAAATCTTGAAGCCTATACAATTTATCAAGGAAATCCTGCAGTTGATATCAGGAAAAGAAATATAGAATAATGAAATTCAGCATTATAACCGCCACATATAACAGTGAAGCTACAATTGAAGATGCTTTAAAATCTGTAGCATCTCAAAGTTATTCAAATATTGAGCATATTATAATAGACGGCGGTTCAAAAGATAATACGCTAAAAATAATCGAAAATTATAAAGATAAGATAGCATATTTTGTAAGTGAACCCGATAAAGGTATTTATGATGCTCTGAATAAGGGAATAAATGCGGCAACCGGAGATGTAATCGGATTTTTACACGCAGATGATTTGTTTTACAGCAATTTAGTTCTTGAAAAAACAGCAAAACAATTTAGCGAAAATATTACAGATAGTATCTACGGCGATTTATTATATGTTTCCAAAGAAAATACTGAAAAAGTTATCAGAAATTGGAAAGCCGGAAAATATTCACTCAAAAAATTGAAACGCGGATGGATGCCTCCTCATCCCACGTTTTATGTAAAAAAAGATGTGTATGTTAATTTTGGTACCTTTGATACCGATTTTAAAATTGCAGCCGATTATGATTTTATTTTAAGAGTTTTAGGGAAATATAAAATAAGCACAAATTACTTGCCCGAAATTATGATAAAAATGAGAGTCGGTGGTGAGAGTAATAAAAATATTAATAATATAATTCGTAAGATGAAGGAAGATGTAAATGCTCTTAAAAAAAACAATTTGGGTAATTGGCAAACCGTGTTTTTAAAAAATATTATTAAAATTCCGCAATTGTTTTTAAAATAAGTAATACTCCGTGTAATATTTAATAAATTTGTTTTCAAAAAAGCCTTAAAATATAATGATTCCAAAAGAAACGGTTGATAAAATTTTTGATGCTGCCGATATTTATGATGTTGTAAAGGATTATGTTAATTTAAAAAAATCCGGTGCAAATTATAAAGGCAATTGTCCGTTTCATAATGAAAAAACACCTTCATTTATGGTTTCTCCGGCAAAAGGAATCTATAAATGTTTTGGTTGCGGTGCAGCCGGAAATACAGTTAAATTTGTAATGGAACACGAAAAAGTTTCGTTTCCCGAAGCACTTAAAATTTTAGCCAAAAAATATCACATTGAAATTGTCGAAGAAATTCTTTCAGAAGAACAAACCGTCCAAAAACAGGAACGTGACAGCCTTTTAATAGTTACCGAATTTGCCAAGAATTTTTTTATACATGCTCTTCACCAAACCGATGAAGGAAAGCAAATTGCACTATCCTATTATAAAGAAAGAGGATTTACCGAAGATATTATTAAAAAGTTTGAATTAGGATGGAGCCCGAGTAAAAAAAATGCACTTACAGAAACGGCCGTTTTAAAGGGTTATAAAATTAACTACCTTGAAGAAACCGGTTTAACCGTTATAAAAAAAGAAACAAATTATCAATTTGACCGTTTTGCCGAACGAATTATATTTCCTATACATACACTATCAGGCAAAGTAACAGCTTTCGGCGGAAGAACATTGAAAAATGATAAAAACATTGCAAAATATTTGAATTCGCCCGAGTCAGAAATATATCACAAGTCTAAAACACTTTACGGTATTTATTTTGCAAAAACCAGCATTGTTAAGTATGATAAATGTTTTATGGTTGAAGGATATACGGATGTAATTTCAATGCACAGGGCGGGTATTGAAAATGTAGTGGCATCCTCCGGAACAGCTTTAACCGTTGATCAAATAAAATTAGTTCGTCGTTTCACAAAAAACCTGAGCATTATTTATGACGGCGATACTGCCGGAATTAAAGCATCACTAAGAGGTATTGATTTAGTCTTAGCCGAAGAAATGAATTTGAAAATCGTTTTACTGCCACACGGAGAAGACCCAGATTCATTTGCCCGAAAACAAAGTTCCGAGAATTTAATAAACTTTATAAATGAACATGAACAAGATTTTATTGAGTTCAAAACCAAATTATTAGCAGAAGAAGCAAAAACCGACCCGGTTAAAAGAGCTCAATTAGTAATGGATGTTGTTAAATCAATTGCAATTATACCCGATACAATTTTAAGAGCAGAATATATTAAAACAACAGCTTTGCAATTAAATGTAAAAGAGGAAGTTATATATGAAGAAATTCGAAAAATACTGTTAAAAAATTTTGAAGACGGTAAATATAAATCAATTAATAATTTAGCAGCACATGCAAAGGAACCAAAATTATTGCCTGTTGAAACAGGAGGTTTAGTTTCCGTCAGCAACGAAAAAGAAATAATTTGGTTTTTATTAAACTTCGGAAATGAAAGTATTTCCTATGATGATGACAGCGGAGAACATATTTCGGTTGCAGAATTTATTATTAATGAAATTAAAAATGAAAGTTTAGAATTTCAAAACGTAATTTATAAAGAGATTTTTCAAGAGTATGACCAATATTTCAGCTCAAAAGAAGAATCGCCCCTGAATTATTTTTTAAATCATCCGAATGAAAAAGTCAGTTCAATTGTAGCAGAAATAATCAGTCCGAAAAAAGAACTCAGCAAACTGTGGGAGAAAAAAGGCGGCTTAACCGTGATGCCCGAACAAAATTTACACGAATCGGTACCGGAAGCGATAGAACGTTTTAAATTGCAAATTGTAAATCAAAAAATTAAAGAAATTAATATTCAAATCTCAAATCTCAAACCGGAAGAATACGACACCGGATTGAAACCATTGCTTGAAACTCTAAGGAAAATGGCCGATTTCAAAATTGAACTGATTCAATTTACCGAAAAATCGGCACTGATATAAAACAGATTAAAATTTAATTTCGTTTTCATATTTTACCGCTTTAATTTTAAAACCTGTAAATGCAGATATTAATTTTGCACCGGTTCGTATTAATACCGAATCTGAAATTAACCAAACAACACCAATTTTACTTTTTAATTCTTTCATGGTATTTTGCCATATTGACAGGGCTTTTGATTCATACCCCGTCATTTTTGTGCAATCCCAAATCAGCATTGATTTTTCATTCCCAATGCTTGAAAATATATCTTTCCACTCTTCAGCTCCGATTAGGGCATTTTCTTCGCAAAATTTTCCTTCAAATGTGAATTTTAAACACTCTTCTGTTTTACATTCATACAATTCAATATTAAAACTGCAATTTTCATTTGTTGTTGTCATCTGATATACTTCTTTAATATTTCTCTGTTACGGCATATTTAAAATAATGTTTCCTATTTTAAAACAAGCATTATCATTTAACCCGTTACAAAGGTATGATACTTTTTTTCTTTTTGCAATTATAACTGCAATTGAACGATAAATGTCGGTTTTTAACGTATAAACTCCTTTTTATTTGAATAATACGATTCTTTTGCTAAGAGTTCAATTAATTCTTTTGCAATAAATAAAAAAAAAGTATTTTTGCATCGGCGGAAAGATTTGATTGCTTGCAACCGCAGAAAAAAATGCTAAAAACATTACTTCTGTTATTATCTTCCCCTATAAACTTAATAATAATCTTAATTCAGTTAAAAATGTCATATTTTTTTACATCAGAATCGGTATCCGAAGGACATCCTGATAAAGTTGCCGATCAAATATCTGACGCGCTGTTAGATGAGTTTTTAAAACAAGACCCTGAGTCTAAAGTAGCTTGTGAAACATTAGTAACAACCGGCTTAACGGTTTTAAGCGGAGAAGTTAAAACTACTGCATGGGTTGATACACAAGAAACTGCCCGAAAAGTCATAAAAGAAATCGGTTACACTAAAGGTGAATATAAATTTGAATCAGAATCATGCGGTGTAATTTCAGCTATTCATGAACAATCATCAGATATTAATCAGGGGGTTGTAAGAGCTTCTGAAGAAGAACAAGGAGCCGGAGATCAAGGCATGATGTTCGGGTATGCCAATAATGAAACAGAAGACTATATGCCCCTTCCGATTGATTTATCTCATAAACTACTGATTGAGATGGCTGCAATTCGAAAAGCCGGTAAACAAATGACCTATTTACGACCGGATTCAAAATCGCAAGTAACCATTGAGTACGATGAAAATAATCGAGCAAAAAGAATTGAAACCATAGTCCTTTCAACTCAACATGATGATTTTGTTAAAGCCGTAAACGGTAAATCACAAAAACAAGCCGATGATGAGATGTTAAGTATCATTCGTGATGATATGAAAAACATTTTAATCCCTGCTGTTAAAGATAAACTGCCCGATTCTGTAAAAGCCTTATTTAACGATGATTATAACTTATTTGTGAATCCGACAGGAAAATTTGTAATCGGCGGACCTCACGGAGATACCGGTTTAACCGGAAGAAAAATTATTGTTGATACCTACGGCGGGAAAGGTGCACACGGCGGCGGTGCGTTTTCCGGAAAAGATTCTTCAAAAGTTGATCGTTC
The DNA here is from genome assembly GCA_020720665.1 of Acetofilamentum sp. Lineage (GTDB taxonomy): Bacteria > Bacteroidota > Bacteroidia > Bacteroidales > JAADGE01 > JAADGE01. Next base: position 12,056 of record DYOF01000010.1, read on the forward strand.
GGCAGCGTATGCAACACGTCATATCGCAAAAAATTTAGTTGCAGCGGGTGTTGCCGATGAAGTTTTGGTGCAAGTTGCATATGCTATCGGTATTGCCGACCCGGTAGGTTTATATGTGAATACTTACGGTACTTCAAAGGTAAAATTATCAGATAGTGAAATTGCCAAAAAAGTGAACGCTATTTTTGATATGAGACCGGCTGCCATTGTAAAACGATTTGGTTTAAAGAACCCGATATTCAGAGAAACCGCTGCATATGGGCATATGGGGCGAAAACCTTTTTCTAAAGAAGTTACATTCGGAGCAAACGGAAATACATATAAAAAAAGTGTTGAATTTTTTGCTTGGGAAAACTTAGATTATGTCCAAAAAGTAAAACAAGCCTTTAACATATAGAAAATTAAGAGAATATATTTATTTAGGTATCATAATTTTTTTAATTTTGATACCTAATTTTTTAATACACTCTAAATCAAAAACATGTCCAAAATTGCATTTATTACCGGTATAACAGGACAAGACGGTGCCTATTTGGCTGAATTTCTGCTAAAAAAAGGCTATATCGTTCATGGTTTAAAAAGAAGAAGTTCGCTGTTTAATACCGACAGAATTGACCATTTATACCTTGACCCGCATGTTGAAAACAGAAACTTTATTCTTCATTACGGCGATTTAACCGATTCGACAAATTTAATTCGCATTATTCAAGAAATTCAGCCCGATGAAATCTATAATCTGGCTGCCATGAGTCATGTTAAAGTCAGTTTTGAAACCCCTGAATATACAGCTAATGCCGACGGAATAGGAACTTTAAGGATATTAGAAGCCGTCAGATTGTTAGGATTAGTAAAAAAAACAAAAATATATCAGGCATCCACCAGTGAGCTTTACGGATTAGTTCAAGAAGTACCTCAAAAAGAAACAACTCCGTTTTATCCCAGAAGCCCTTACGGAGTTGCAAAGTTATATGCATATTGGATTACCGTTAATTACCGTGAAGCATACGGAATGTTTGCCTGTAACGGAATTTTGTTTAATCATGAGTCACCCGTACGCGGTGAAACATTTGTAACCAGAAAAATTACCAGAGCAACTTCAAAAATAGCTTTAGGTTTACAAGACGTTTTATATGTCGGAAATTTATCGGCTAAACGCGATTGGGGACATGCAAAAGATTATGTGAAGGCTATGTACCTGATGATGCAACAAGAAAAACCGGAGGATTTTGTTATTGCAACCGGAAAAACAACAAGCGTAAGAGATTTGATTAAAACGGCTTTTGGTGAAGTAGGAGCAGAGCTCGAATTTAAAGGTGAAGGAAAAAATGAAGTCGGATTTATAAAATCGGTTAAAGGCGATTTTTTTGAACATTTACCGGTCGGTAAAATTGTTGTAAAGGTTGATGCGACTTATTTTCGACCCACGGAAGTTGATTTGTTAATCGGCGATTCGTCAAAAGCCAAAACAAAACTTGGCTGGGAACCTGAATACACTCTAAATGAACTGATTAAGGAAATGGTTCAGAGCGATTTAAAACTTATGCAAAAGGACAAGTTTTTAAAAGAATCGGGCTTTGAGGTTAAGAATTATTTTGAGTAAGCTTTATTTAAAAAACGCTTTAAATTTTTCTTGCGGAACCGAAACGCAAATTCTGGAATATTTTTCAGGATTTATATCGGTTCTTTTAGTAAAATAACTCAAAGGCACACTTCCTATATTCATAGCTTTTAATTCATCAAACGATTTATTTACAATTACAAAAATTCCGATAGGAACAGTATTGCCATAGAACTCTTTAGGAAGTAAATTTTTATCTTTCAGCAATTTAATATTTGCTTTAATATCTTCGACAGTTTTATTTTTGAATGCTGTTGTTGCTTTAATCCCTTCGGGACTTGTTAATAGTTTTTCAACCAAAATTTGCCCGAATGCATTAATTCCGTTTCCCGAATAGAGTAATCGTATGGCAAACTCATCATTAAACGCTTGATTTATGCTATGCATAAAACCGACTCTTTGACCGCTCAAACCAACTGATTTACTAAAACTTTCGGTTATAATAACATTGTCATGGTTTAATAATTTTTGATACAATTCATCTGAATGATCATAAAATAAACGACGATAGGGTCCGTCCCAAATAACAGTGATATTTTTTTGATGCAAAATATTTAAAGTTTCAATAAGAAGTGTTTCTTCGGCTTTTTCACCGGTCGGATTATTCGGGTCACAAATAATAACTGCTGAATTTTGGTAGGTATCAGGATTATTAATAATATCTTCAAATTTATTATAAAAACACTGTTCTTTTCCGGCAATTTTTAAGGCATTTGTATAGGCACCCCAATAGAATGATGCGGAATATATTTTTTGAACAGCTAAGGTTTGGAAAACTAATGACAGTGCATGCATTCCGCCGGCAGTGATATAAATGTTTTCGTCCGAAGTTTTATTTTTGAAAAATTCATTATTAATCGCTTTTCGAAGAGGCAACATACCCTTTGAATGTGCATAATATTGAACGGCATCCGAATTAAAATCAATTAAAGGAATAATTTCGCTTAAATCAATATTTTTTACCTGATTAATACCTCTGTTTAAGTACAGAAATTCTTTACCGCTTATACGGCTTTGTTCTCTTAAATCCTCGCTGATTTTAACGATGGCTGAAAATTTGGCTCCGCTTATATTAAGTTTCATATTATATTAATTTTGACCCGATTAAGTGAATAAACTCCTCTCGGGTTTTAGCATTGTTAAAAGCGCCTGTAAACGCCGAAGTGCTTGTGACCGAATTCTGTTTCTGTATGCCTCTGATTCGCATACACATATGTGCGGCTTCAATAACTACGGCAACACCTAATGGTTTTAAAGTTTCATGAATTGTATCTCTGATTTGCATTGTTAAACGTTCTTGAACTTGCAGCCGTCGGGAATAGGCTTCAACAACGCGTGCAATTTTACTAAGCCCGGTTATGTATCCGTTCGGAATGTAGGCAACATGAGCCTTACCGTAAAAGGGGAGCATATGATGTTCACACATTGAGTATAAATCAATGTCTTTTACAATAACCATTTCGCTGTAATCTTCTTTAAATAAAGCACTTTTTATAATTTCTGCGGGATCCGTATTGTAGCCTTTAGTCATAAACTGCATGGCTTTTGCAACACGTGAAGGCGTTTTTTCAAGCCCTTCCCGATTTGTATCTTCGCCTAATAACTTTAAAATGGAATAATAATGTTCGGCAATCTTTTTTGTAGTTTCTTCGTTATAGGAATCGATTCTTACATAACCGAAATCCGGATCTACACCCGTTCCTTTACTTATTATCTTCATACAATACTTTAATTGGTTCTGAAATAATATTTGAATATTTTTGTAAAAATAAAATAAAACAAATTATTAAACTATTTTGAAAGAAAAATTAGAAATCTTAATTGTTTTTGCAACAAAAAGTGAAGCGGAAAGTTTATTTGAAGTATTTCATAATAAGAATGTTACGAAAATAACTAAGGATACATTTTTATTAAAAAATTGTAATGCAGAAATTTTAATTTCGGGTATCGGAATTCATTCAACAACTTATTACTTAACGAAAAAATTAGGCTCAAAATCATATGATTTGGTTATAAATGCCGGAATATGCGGCAGCTTTAATGAAGATATTAATATCGGTGATTGTGTCAGTGTTATATCAGATGAATTTGCTGATTTAGGAATTGTCAACAGCAGAGGGAATTTCAGTACTTTATTTGAAGAAAAAATTCTTAAATTGAATCAAAGTCCGTATGATAACGGTAAAATCTATAATCAACTAAAATTAAATGTTGATACCGAGTTGCGTAAAGTAACGGCTATTACAGTAAATACCGTTTCGGGAAGTGATGAACAAATTGCAGCTCGATTACAAAAATTTAATCCGGATATTGAAACTATGGAAGGGGCGGCAGCAGCGTATGTTTGTAAATGTGAAAAAATTGATTTTTTACAAATAAGAGCCGTATCTAATATTGTTGAGGCTCGGAATAAAGCAGAATGGGATATTCCTTTGGCAATTAATAATTTGGGAGATGAATTGTTCAGAATTCTGAATTCGGTTTCCGGTAATTTTAATCAATTGAAATGATAAAACTTACATTAGGGTTTTCAACCTGTCCTAACGATACGTTTATTTTTGATGCAGCCGTTCATCATAAAATTGATACTGAAGATATTAACTTCGAGCTTGTCTTAGCCGATGTTGAAGAGTTAAATAAAACCGCATTTAAAGGAAACATTGACGTAACAAAATTAAGTTATCATGCATATGCCTATGCGGCAGATAATTACATTATTTTAAATTCAGGTAGTGCATTAGGAAATAATAACGGACCGCTGTTAATCAGTAAACGTAAGATTTATCCTGATGAGATTGATTCATTAAAAATTGCAATACCCGGAAATTACACTACTGCAAACTTGTTGCTGGGAATAGCCTTTCCGAATGCTAAAAACAAAAAACCATACCTGTTTTCAGATATTGAAACAGCTGTATTTGATGAAGAAGTTGATGCAGGTTTAATCATTCATGAAAATCGTTTCACTTATGAGGCAAAAGGCTTAAAAAAAATTATAGATTTAGGCGAATATTGGGAAGAATTAAGCCAAATGCCGATTCCCTTAGGTTGTATTGTTATGCACAGAAAATACAATTCGGAACTTCATGAAAAACTTAGTCGAATTATTAAACGAAGCATTGAATATGCACATAAAAACCCAAATTCTTCGCTTTCATTTATTCAACAATATGCACAAGAAATGAATGCGGAAGTTATGAAAAAACATATTGATTTATATGTAAATAATTATTCAACAGATATAGGCGAAAAAGGAAAGCAAGCGGTTTACAGGCTTTATGATGAGGCAAAAAAAAGGAATTTAATTCCTGAAATGAGAAAAAATATTTTTATTTGATTCTATAATAAATTATGTATTATTTAGAAAGAATATAAATTGCAAAACTGAATGATAAATTTATTAATTGTTTTGAATAATTATAAAATAATAATAACATTTGCAAAGAGAATTTTTTAAATTTTAAAATTATAAACAATGGCTTATTTTATTAATCCCGATGAATGTACTGCTTGCGGTGCATGTATGGATGAGTGTCCGGTAGAAGCAATATCAGCCGGTGATGATTTTTACACAATTGATCCTGAGTTATGTACAGATTGCGGAGCATGTGCAGATGTGTGTCCGGTTGAATGTATCAGCGAAGGTAAATAAGTAAAAATTTACAGAAACAAAAAACCCGTCTTGAAGAAGTCGGGTTTTTTTTATAAGTCGGTTAGTAATCTTCTGTTTAAAAAAGTGTATTTATAGCAAATGTTGGTTGCCTGCACTGCACTTACCTTTTACAATTCAGCGGTCATTTTTCCGAGATTTATTTTTTCGGCATCAGTGAATGTTATTTCTCGGGCAAACTCCATTTTTTTCCACAAATAAGTGTTACCCTTTTACCCTTCAGGGGTTTTGTAATTTTCATTCGGCGATCCGGTCTTTTTATTTCAATTTCAGTTGCTTCTCTTTTTTCTCCGAGTTTTCCGGTTCGGCTCAGGCTCCGGACTGAGTCGCTCTATCTATCACCGAACTGTTTTCAATAAGAAATCAATTGTTATTTGTATAATTTCACAACCTTGTTGTTAAAAAAACACCCCCTCTGAATATTTTATATATTTTCGATAATTTCACAATTATTTAAAAAATATACCCTAATTTTTTAGTTGCTTATAAATATTTTTATTTATTTTGTACACTATACTTTAAAATATTTATTATATGCCTACAGTCAGATTCAGAGCCCTTGAAGATATTAATAAAAGAGAGATACTTGACATAGAATTTCCTTCAGATAAAATTTCAGATTATTTCGGAACCAATGTATTCGATTTGAATAAAATGCAAAAATATTTGTCAAAAGAAGCCTATCTGGGAGTTAAAAAATCAATAGAAACCGGAAATAAAATTGAAAGACGAATTGCCGACCAAATTGCAGCCGGGATGAAAGATTGGGCAATAAGCAAAGGAGCAACACATTACACGCATTGGTTTCATCCCTTAACCGGAAATACCGCCGAAAAACACGACACTTTCTTAAACATTGATTCTCAAGGCAATGCTTTTGAAAACTTTGACGGAGAATTATTGGCACAACAAGAGCCTGATGCATCCAGTTTTCCTCACGGCGGGTTAAGAAACACATTTGAAGCCCGAGGTTATACCGCTTGGGATCCTTCGTCTCCTGCCTTTGTGATGGGCAAAACCCTATGTATTCCAACTATTTTCATTTCATATACCGGCGAAGCCTTAGATTATAAAACACCTTTGTTAAAATCAATTCAATCTTTGGATAAATCAGCAACAGAAGTTTGCCGGTATTTTGATAAAAATGTGAATAAAGTATATGCAACACTCGGTTGGGAACAAGAATATTTTTTAGTTGATGAAGCACTTTATAAAGCCCGACCTGATTTAGCTTTAACCGGACGAACATTAATGGGACATGCATCAGCAAAAGACCAACAATTAAGCGACCATTATTTCAGCTCCATCCCCGAACGCGTTTTAGCCTATATGAAAGATTTTGAAATTGAAGCACATAAGCTCGGAATCCCTATAAAAACTCGTCATAATGAAGTTGCACCGAACCAATTTGAATGTGCTCCTATATTTGAAGAAGTCAATTTAGCAAACGACCATAATTTATTGCTGATGGAACTAATGAGAAAAATAGCAGGTAAACATAAATTCAAAGTATTATTTCACGAAAAACCATTTGCAGAAATAAACGGTTCCGGGAAACATAATAATTGGTCGTTGGCAACAAATACCGGAAGAAACTTATTAAAACCGGGTAATACCCCAAAAACAAACCTTCAATTCTTAACTTTCCTTATTAATATTGTTAAAGCCGTTAAAACACACAACGATTTATTAAGAGCCTCAATCGTTTCAGCCGGAAATCAACACCGTTTGGGAGCAAACGAAGCGCCTCCCTCAATAATTTCGGTGTTCTTGGGCATTAAATTAACCGAAATTTTAAATAATATTGAACAACGCATACAAAATAAAAAAATGACTTCTGATGAAAAAACGGAATTAAAATTAGATATCGGGAAAATTCCGGAAATTTTATTAGACAATACCGACAGAAACAGAACCTCTCCGTTTGCCTTCACGGGAAATCGGTTTGAATTCAGAGCCGTAGGGTCGAGCGAAAATAGCGCAGGACCAATGATTGCGTTAAATACGGCAGTTGCCGAACAACTTCAAATATTCAAAACAGATGTTGATACACTCATCAGTCAAAAAATGAAAAAAGATGAGGCGATATTAAAAATTTTACGAAAATATATCATCGAATCAAAAACTGTCAGATTTGAGGGTAACGGTTACAGCCGAGATTGGGAAAAAGAAGCGGAAAAAAGAGGACTTTCAAATATTAAATCGGTTTCAGAAGCTTTAAAAGCATATATAAGTAAAGAAACTGTTGAATTGTTTGAAAAACATAAAATACTTAACAGAAAAGAATTAGCGTCAAGATATGAAATTAAAATTTGTGAATACGTTCAAAAAATTCAAATAGAAGCACGCGTTTTAGGCGATTTATCAATTAATCACATAATCCCCACTGCCATAAAATATCAAAATGTTCTGATTTCAAGTGTAAAAGATTTAAAAGATATTTCGAACGATAATGAAGAATACCAAGTATTAGCAAAAAGCAGAATTGAAACCATAAAAAAAATATCAAGGCTTGCAACTGCAATAAGCTCAAAAGTTGAAGAACTGACAGATACAAGAAAAAAAGCAAATATTATCGAAAATTGCACTGACCGCATCCAAATCTATGAATTTGAAGTAAAGCCTTTTTTAGAAGATATCAGATACCACATCGATAAGTTAGAATTAATTGTTGATGACGAAATTTGGCCGTTACCAAAATATCGGGAATTATTATTTAATCGGTAATAAGAACTGATTTTTAATAAAAGCGGTATCCGAAAAGCGTATTTATTCAATAATAAATTCTTTTGTACCCGAAATATATTTCCCGGCTGATGTATATCCTTCAGCTTTAATAATGTATGTTCCTGCCCTTTCGGATGTTTTAAATTTGAATGTTCCGGTTTTATTTAAAGTTAATTTTGGAGACCAAAACAGAGTTGTTCTATAATCGGGTATTTTAGTTTTGGTTTTATAACCGCAGTAATCGGTATCATAATTGCTTGTAATTGCTTGATATTTAACAAATATTTCATTTCCTGAAAATTCAATTCCCCAAAAATTATTTGTGCTTGTTGAAAACATAATTACACCGTTAAATTGCTCTTTCCCTAAAATATAAACTTGGTTTATTACTTCAATTTTTCTAAGTTTTGAAATATCCGCATTAATGATTTTTTCATTGTCAAAAATTGGAACATTATCGACTAAGACTAATGGTTTTCCGGCTAATAAATTCCCATTATTATAAACTTGGAATATAAATTTATCATTTTCTTTTCTGATTTTGCAGGAAGGGATAAGCTCAACAAAAAGCTCTAAAATATTTTTTATTCCAACGTAATCTTTAACATATTCTGTTTCTATATGGTCATTAATATTAAAAGGATTTTTTTTATGCTCAAACGGTTTTCCTTCTTCTGTGTAGTTTGAAAAATAATTTTCTACTTGCGAATTTGTGTAAAGTTCTTTAAGGTTTGCTTCATCAAGTTTTAAAATATATTTTTCAATTCGATTGTTGTTCTGTTCTGTCGGTTTAAACGGACTGCGAACATTAATTTGATAATCAATGGTTTCACTTGCATCGCAAGTTAGATAAATATCAACCAAATCATACACATCATTAACATTAAAGCTAAACTCACCCGCCGAATCTGTTTCTGTTACATGCATCTGCGGATTGTGTGATAATACGCTTAAGTAAACTTTTGTATTTTTAACTCCTTCCCCATTGCTTTTATCTATCAGGTTTCCTTTTAGTGAAATTCCGCTGTGTACTAATTTGAAATCACTTTTATTTGAGCCGGTCTTCAATAAATTTATTTTGAAGGTTTCAGCTATAAATTTATCATACATTATCAAGATATTTTCCATTTCATTGCTGAGCATTTCACTATTCTTTTCAAAAAAATCGGATAAAATATCTTTGTCTTGAAAATAAAATGATTTTTCAAAATTATGAAAATTTCTTAATGCATTTTTTTGTACAACAGCTATACTGAGTTCGGTTTCTTCGGCTATATTATTTGCAGATAAATTAACAGAAACGCTGTCGCCACTTTTAATATGAGAATTATTAATGTCGATATTAATTTTTTCGGATGAATTTTTCTTTATATAAGTTGCGTTAATTTTTATAATATTGTTATCCGAATCAGTTAAAACAAAATAATTAAATCCATTGTTAAATATCTTATTCTTAAATAGTTGTTGAAATGTGAAATTGTTTAATATGAGTTCTGAATTATCAATAATTGTTTTATTCTCATCTAAAATAAATAATTTATATTTCTTGAAATTATCTTTATCGTTAGTTTCAACTGAATATTTGATATCTTGATTTTCATAGCGGATTTTAGTTATTAATCCTTTTTCAGAGGCGGAAGGAAACGGTATAACAACGGAATCATAAGCGTTTTTAATTACTAATTTATATTCTGTTAAAGGTTCAAAAAAGTCTTCAAAATGAATAATGTTATTCTCAGATAATTGATGTTCAACAGTTGATTCATTTTTTTGTACAAAAAACTTACTCTCCGTTTTATATTTTGAGGGAATTTTAATTATAATTTTATTTATTTTACTTAAAAGGAGCGCATCACCCTCGGGAAAAAATTCTACATCATTATCTTTTCCGACCAATAAATTATGGGAATCAGATATATTGTAAATTGTAATATATTTACTATGAAATTGTTCCGTTTCTTTAACTGTCGAATTTGTATATGCTTTAACCAAATACAAGCCGGTTGAAATTTTTTCCGGAATTTCTAATTTTCCGTTAATTAATCCCTTATCTGTTTGATACATTTTTTGGATTACGGCTATATTTTGATTCAAATTTATTAATTCAATGTAAACAATCGTATTCTCATCGTATTCTGTTTGTTTTGATGAATTTAGGTAAAATGAAAAAAATATATTATCGTTAACAAAATAAATTTCCCTGTCGGTAAATAATGTATTTATATCTGTATCACCTATTTGACTTTTGCTATAATTATTTGCAATGATATATTGACCAAAAAAATTAAACCAAACTAAAAGGATATACCTATAAATTGTTATTTTTTTCATAAAAAGTATTTTTAATCAATCCAAAATTCGGGTTTTTGTAATTGTCCGCCTTCGTTTCGGCAATCAATACATTGTTTATACGTTATACCGTTTGTACCATCTTCTGCCTGAACCCAATAGTACGGCGACGAATGATTTCTTTTCCAATCAGAAATTGCAACACGGTCTGTAATCACAAGGCATTTCGAATAGTAAAAAGGAACAAAAAGTTTATCCGCAAAAATTCGTTTTTGACTGATTGAAGCAACCGAAAAATAACCTAATACAATTTCGTTTTCATTATTACAATTTACCAAATTCCCTTTAACATTAAACGGTTGTCGAGAAGTAAAAAAATCTTCTTTAGCAATCATTTGTTGGATGTTGTACCAATAATTATAAGCCGATTGCGAAATTACATATTGATTAACCAGCAAACTGTATTTTTTTGTTAATCGTTTAGAATTCGTTCCTACAAAATTTATCGGTTGTCGAAGGATATGCGGAGCTGACAAATTTTCTGTTTTGCCGACATAGATATCTTTTACAATGTTTGAAGCCCAACAAGTTACGAGCGTATCATATCGAGGATTGGAGTAAATATAATCACCGAACCGGTCTTCAACATATGCAAGCCGATGGTCAATATCATATTCATAGGTTTCATTCATCGTCCAAAGAAAATAGTTTTCATTAACAATGCTTTCTTTTGTATCTACGTAAAATCGGAGACCGGGTAAACCGTAAGGAAATTGGCTGTCTCTAAATGTTGTTTGTTCATGATAAACAGTGTCTATTTCAATAATGTCTTTAATTTCCTGATAATCTGTTTCATAGCATTTGTCTTCATTGGTAATAACGCTAAGTTTATAGCTGTTCCCTACGATTCCTCGAAACCCCGGGCTTACCGTTGAATAAATACCCGGGCTTTCTTCTGATAAAATTTCAGTGTTTCCTATATCATCAATAATTTGTACTATACAGCCGGTATATGGTATTGTTTGAGGAGCATCAGTTTTTGACGATTTGGATAATGTTATTTTATAAGGTCCGGGATTGTTTGTAATAAAACCGTCAACAACTAAAAACTCTTCATATTTATCGCTATCAATGAAGAACTCTTCTTGACAAGAAAAAAGTTGTATTAAAATAAAAATTATTAAAAAATATCTAATTTTCATAATTGCCTAATTTCAAATTAAATGTAATTGAAGGAATAATTCCGCCTAAAATTGATATTTTATAACCGTGTATTTTACCGTCCACATTTCTAAACGTTATAGTGTAAGGGTTTTTTCTTGACGTTAAATTATAAAAACCTAAAGACCATGAACTGTGAGCAATTTTATTTCTTTTTAAATTGCCTTCAAAATTAAACGCCAAATCTATTCTGAAATAATCGGGAATTCGATATTCATTTCTTTTAGAATAGGCCGTTACTTGAATTTCATTCAAATAATATATTGACGTGGGATAAGTAACGGGTCTTCCCGAGGAATAAACTACATTAGAAGAAATACTTATACGCTTCGTGAAGTTATAATTAAGGGTTAAATTTGCAGCATGCGGTCGGTCATAATTTGCCGAATATTCTATTCCGTAATTGTTCATTTCTCCGGTCATTTTATCAATTGCCGAAACCAAAGATTTTGAATATGTATAATTAATCCACCCATTTAAATTTCCGCCTTTCTTTTTAATCATAAATTCAAAACCATAAGCCTTAAGTTCACCTTGTATAACATTTGCTTCCGGGTATTTATTCGCCTTAAAACTTGCACCGTCTTTATATTCAACTAAATTTGATGTGTTTTTGTAATATATCTCAAAAGAGCTTTCTAAAAACAAATTAAGATAATTTTTGTAAATACCTATTGAATACTGTTCGCCCTTCATAGGTTTAAGATGCGAATCGCTTAATTTCCAAACTCCTACTGATGAGCTTGTAACGTTTTCCGATAATTTAAAAATATATTGATGCAAAATATTATAGCTTGCTTTTATTGAGTTATCTTTATTTATTTTATAATTTAATGAAAGCCTGTAATCAAAATCATAATTATTTTTTATAATATTATTTTTATCGTAAATTGTAGAATCAATAATGTTTATTTCATTTCTGGGTTTTGATAAATCATATAAGAAAACGGTTTTGGGTCCTAAATACATATAATTGTTTGCCCTTACACCTGCTTCAAAAGAAATGTTTTTATTAATTTCAGTGTAATATCCCAAAAATAAACTGTTATTTGATGCCTGTTCTTTCTCAAATTTCTGCGAATTAATTAATGATGAGTCATTTAACGGTAAAAAATCTCCGGGTATCAGTTCATAATATTTAGAGTTTATTCCAAAATTTAATTTGTTTTTTGGATTGAATGCCAATTTGAATTTAATCTTTAACTCACTGTGATTTATATCGAAAGAGTTTTTATAGGCATACGATTTAATTTCACTGTTTTCTTCGTAGGTATAAAAATTAGAATGTAAGAGAGTTAATTCAGATTTTAATTTCGTATTAAAAACATGATTATAATTTATTGAAGCACCTTTATTAGAATAATTGTTTTTTATCCCGAACGATAAATCTGCTATATCATTACTTATATATGTAAATACATCAATAGTGTTTTTATCATTCAAATTAAAAGTGAAATTGGCAAGGGCATCATAAAATGAAAGTGAGCTATTTTTAATTTCCGGATTATTAACGATGTTTAATACCCAGTCAGAATATGTTGAACGAACACTTAGCAAATAGGATATCTTATCTTTTATTATGGGTCCTTCTGCTGATAAACGTGCGGATGTAGGACCGATACCACCTTTAAGCGAAAAATTATTAACTCTTCCTTTCTTGGTACTTATCTCGAAAATAGATGATAATTGTCCGCCGTATTCAATAGGGATATTGTTTTTATAGAATTTAAATTCTTCAATAGCATCTCCGTTAAATGCTGTAAATAACCCGAAAACATGAGCTGAATTATAAACCGGCAGATTATTTATGTAAAAAATATTTTGGTCTGTCGGACTTCCTCTTACATTAAACCCCTCAGACATTTCGCTTACGGATTGAACACCCGGCAATAATAATGCAAATTTTATTACATCTTTTTCTCCGAGTACCATCGGAAGGTTTTTAATTGATTCAACGGATATTTTTTCAAATCCCATGTTCGTACTTTTGACATTCTCATTTTGTGTTGCAGAAATGGTAACTTCGTCAATTGCTATTGGTTTTGTTTCTAATAAAATATTATATGTTCCGTTTTTTTCAATCTCAAGATTAAAGTCTTTTCCGTACATTCCCAAACTATTAACAGACAAAGTATAATTTCCGGGTTTTAATTCAATTTTAAAATATCCTGAACTGTTGTTAGTAATTTCATAATCCGTTTCATTTATTCTCAATAATACGGGATAAACCGGTGTATTATTTGTCAAATTATAAACATATCCTGAAAATATTACTTTTTCCGGAAGGTTTGTTTGATTTTTTGATTTGATTGATATTTTCTCATTTATCAGACTTGAATACGTTTTAATATTTGAATCGTATGTTGAGGAATTTTTTATTGAGTCATAACTCTCCGGCTTATGTTTATAACTTAAATTAATGTTACGTTTTAACGAAAAATTTTTAAATAAAAAGATATTTCCCAACTCATCTGAAGAAACTTTAATATGATAATCTTGCAAGCTTTCTTCTAAAAGATTTTCTAATAAGATGCTGTCAGATTTAACAATTATTTGAATATCCGGAATACTGTCTTCAAAAAAATAAAACTTAATGTTATTCTGTGATTCAGTTTTTCTAATAAAATCATGAATGTTTTCATTTGTTTTACCGATATAAACAGACTTATTCTGAGCGTTAATTGTGTTAAAAATACTTAACAGTGCTATTAGGTATAAAAATTTTCTAAACATTATATCAGTTCAAAGTATTACAAAATATCATTAAATTTTCTAATTCGTAGTTTGAAGATTTATTAAAATTTATTTTTTTAGCCTTCAAATAATATATCACTTCTTTCCTTTGTACCGAATTAAATAAGCTTAAAAATTCTTTTTTTGAGTTCAAAGGAATAAATTGCTTATTTAAAACGTATAGCTTAGTTCTTAACTCGGAGAATTTCCCAAACGGAGATGTGCTGCTGTACATATCTATAAATCGTTTTTCATAAACTCTGTATAAAGACAATTGTCCCGAATAGATTTGTTCATAGTAGGTTTTAACGGGCTTAACTGTATCGACTATGCCCGAATAAACGAATAATTTGTTATCAAATAAAACGGAATCTATCTGGAATTTATTAACAGAAATATAGCGTTCATAATTATAAATCGGGCTTGTTTTTAAGATAATTCTGTCAGAAACTAAATCGTAGTTACATAATTGATTTGTATAAGTTCGTCCGCCCTTGTAAATTATTGCTTTATTCCATTCTTGTTCTGTCAGAAAAGGGGTTCCGACAATCCGTTTGTCAGGAAAATTGTATAAAACTCCGTTTACAATTTCGTCATTACAAAAATTATAAGCAGTTGAATCTTTCTTGCCCTCATATCTCTGAGCTACAATAAGTTGTGTGTTAAAAAAAAATAGAATAAAAATTAGTATGTTTTTTCCTTTTTTTATCTTTTTATACATTTGGAAATGAATTTATTACTTTCATATAAGGCTCAACAGCAGACGGGCGACCGTTTATTAAAACAACTGCAATAACTTTTGCTTTTGACATTAATTTTTGGTCGCCCTTTCTGTATATTTCTTGTAAAAATTTAATTTTTAAAGGTCCGTCTTGTTCAAAATTTAAAACAGAAATAAATGAATCTCCGCTTTTTAAAGGTAATTTATAATCAATTTCAACTTTGTAAACAACAAAATCAACTCCTTTTTTATGTAAATCGGCAAAATTTAAACCTGCACTTTTAATAAATTCGTGTCGAGTATGTTCAAAATAATTTTGATAGACCGCGTTGTTAACTATTCCCTGAATATCACACTCATAATCACGAACTTGCATGTGTAAACTAAACTTGTAACTTTGCATCTGATTTCATAAATAATAAACACAAAAAGAAAAAGATTAAAAATAAAATACTCTGTTTCCTTTTACTGCATGTTTTAGATATAAATTTTTATCCTTTTAAAGCTTCTGCGCCTGCGGTTATTTCTAAAATTTCTTTTGTAATTGCCGCTTGTCTGGCTTTATTATATTTTAAAGTTAAGCTGCGTATCATTTCTGTTGCATTATCAGTTGCTTGGTGCATAGCCGTCATTCTTGCTCCTTGCTCAGCGGCAAATGAGTCGGTTAAAGCAGTAAACAATTGAGTTTTTAATGAGTCCGGAATTAGTGTTTCAAAAATATAGTCTTGTGTCGGTTCAAAAATATAATCTATATTATCGTTTGCTGAAGTTTCGTGTTTAATAGGCAAAAACTGCTCTTCGGTTAAAATTTGAACTGCCGCATTTTTAAATCGGTTATAAATTAAAAGTATCTTATCGTAAGTTTTTTCTTTAAATTCATACATAAATTTTTCGGCAATTTCTGAAACATTTATAAATGACATTTCATTATATATTGTATCATAATTTCCGGATACCTTATGTCCTTTTGCCGTTAAAATTTGTCCGCTTTTGGATCCTATTGTATAAATGGCAACATTTCCTTTTTTATTTTGTTCCGGATAATTATTTTCAATTAAATCAAACACTTTTTTTACAACATTTGCATTAAACGGACCGCATAAACCTCTGTTTGAACTTATTGCAATTAATAATATTTTTTCTTCCTTTCTTGATTCAGCATAAATATTATCTGATGATACTCCTTTTACCTCACTCAAACGCCCTAAAATTTCATTTAATTTATTGGCATACGGTCTTAATTGAGTGATTGCATTTTGTGCTTTTCTCAATTTTGAAGCCGAAACCATCTTCATTGCATTTGTAATTTGTTTTGTTGATTTCACAGAAGTGATTCGAGTTCGGATTTCTTTCAAGTTAGCCATAAAAATTCTCTATTCTTGTTATGAATTATTATAAAAGGGAATTAACTAATGAAATGTATTCATCAGCCGCATCATCTTTTGATTTTCCTTTAATTGTTTCCCATGCATTATATTTTGCTGCACCTTTAAAATCAAATCCTCCCGGACTATCTCCGCTGACATCGCCTTCTGTTGCTTGTTTGTACAATGCATACAATTTCAAAAGAATTTCGTTTGACGGTCTTTCGGATAAGGTTTGCGATTTTGCAACGGCTTCATTGAAGGCTGTATTATTATATCCCATCATAAGAATCAAATTTATTTTTTAAGTCCGGATACTTATTCCTTACTTCAAGTTTTGCCTCAGCAGTTTCAGCTTCACTATATTCCTTTAATGCTGTCAAAATTTGATATTTATTAGGTGGGTCTTCAACGATACCTCGTACAAAATCCTCATTAAATAATTTAGCCATAAATCATAATTTTTAATGTAAAAAAATAAAAACTCTCTCCATATCACATAAACAAAAATGGAAACAAAAACCTTAAATATGAAACCGTTCCAAGTTTCTATACCATCATAGGAATTAGAAAAATAAACGATAGCGGTCGATATGAAAGAGAGTCTTAATATAATTAAATATTTAAATATAATTCATCGGTATTAATTAATTTTGTTTATAAGCTGATGAAATGTTTTTTGCAACTTCTTCTAAAACAGATGTTTCGGCATCAGTAAAAGTACCTTTTGAAAGAGCATCAAGGACACCGGCATGTTTTGTTTTTAAAAAGTCTAAAAATTCTTTTTCAAATTCCTTAACTTTATCAACAGGTACATCTCTTAATAAACCTTTTGTTCCGGCAAAAATTATTGCAGTTTGTTCTTCTACTTTAAATGGTTCAAACTGACCTTGTTTCAGGATTTCAACATTTCTTCTGCCTTTTTGTAAAACAGATAAGGTTGCAGCATCTAAATCGGAACCGAACTTTGAGAATGCTTCTAATTCACGATATTGGGCTTGATCTAATTTTAATGTTCCGGCTACTTTTTTCATTGATTTTATTTGGGCATTTCCTCCCACCCGCGAAACTGAAATACCGACATTAATAGCCGGTCTGATGCCGGAATTAAATAAATCAGAGTCTAAAAAAATTTGCCCGTCTGTAATAGAAATTACATTCGTAGGAATATACGCCGAAACGTCACCTTCTTGTGTTTCGATAATTGGTAGTGCAGTTAAGGAACCTCCGCCTTTTACTTTGCCTTTTAATGAATCGGGAACATCGTTCATTTGAGATGCAATTGTATCATCATTAATAACTTTTGCAGCACGTTCTAACAATCTTGAATGTAAATAAAATACATCACCCGGATAGGCTTCACGCCCGGGCGGACGTCTTAATAAAAGCGAAACTTCGCGATATGAAACAGCTTGTTTTGATAAATCATCGTAAATGATTAAAGCCGGTCTTCCGGTATCTCTGAAATATTCTCCGATGGCAGCACCTGCATAGGGTGCATAAAACTGTAAAGCTGCCGGATCGGCTGCAGTTGCAGATACTATTGTCGTGTAGGCAAATGCACCGTGTTCTTCAAGAGTTTTTGCGATATTGGCAACTGTTGAACCTTTTTGACCTATAGCAACATAAATACAATAAACCGGTTTCCCTTTATCATAAAATTCTTTTTGATTTATTATTGCATCAATTGCAATAGCCGTTTTTCCGGTTTGTCGGTCACCGATTATTAATTCGCGTTGTCCTCTTCCTATCGGAATCATTGAATCAATTGCCTTTATACCGGTTTGAAGCGGTTCGTTGACGGGTTGTCTGAAAATTACTCCGGGAGCTTTACGTTCCAAAGGCATATTAAATTTTTCACCGGTAATTTCACCTTTTCCGTCAATTGCTTCACCGAGTGTATTAACAACTCGTCCTAACATACCTTCACTTACATTTATTGAAGCAATTTTGTTTAAACGCTTTACAGTATCTCCTTCACCGATTCCTTGAGAAGGTCCTAACAAAACGGCTCCGACATTGTCTTCTTCAAGGTTCAATGCAATTCCCTGAACACCGTTTTGGAACTCAATCATTTCATTATATTTAACACCTTGAAGCCCGTAAATACGAGCAATACCATCACCGACTTCTATTACGGTACCGACTTCTTGAAATTCTGTTTCCGAACTGATTCCTTTCAGTTGTTGTTTTAGTATTTCTGATACTTCTGCGGGATTTATGCCTGCCATATTTTTAATTTTATAAAATTGTGGTTTATTATGCTATGCTTTTAATAATTCATTTTTAATATCTTTCAATTTCGTAGCTACTCCGGCATCGAATTGAAGATTTTCGACGGTTAAAATAAATCCGCCGAGAATATTTTTATCTGTAGTTTGACTTAATTCTACTTTTGTTTTAAATTCTCTTGAAATTATATCTGATATTTCTTTGTTTAAATTTTCATCTGTTTCAAATGCCGTTGTCAGCTGAACTGATTTTATTCCGTTATGTTCTCTGAATAAAGCTCTGTAATTTACTGCTATACTTTTTAAATAAATTTCTCGTTTATGTTCGGTTAATAGTTTAAAAAATCTTAAGCTTAAATCATCAACATAATTTTTAAATACCTGATTGAAAACAGTTTGCTTTTTTGACGGAAAAATAACCGGATTCTCCAAAAATGCTTTGAATTCCGGTGAATTTGATGATTCTTCGATTAATTGCATATCTTTATTAATTGCTTCTGCTTTTTTTTCTTCTAAAGCAATATCAAATAAAGCTCTTGCATATCTAACCGTAACTCTGTTTGTATTCATCTGTAATTAATTCAATTTTATGTCTTTCAATAATGAATTTGCGTATTCAATTTGTTTAGAATCTGTTTCTAAAGATTTCTTTAATACTTTTTCTGCAATACTTACCGACAAAGATACGACTTGTGATTTAATTTCATTTATTGCGCTTAATTTTTCACTTTCAATTTGAGCTTTTGCAGCACGGAGTATTTTATCGGCTTCTGCTTTTGCTTCTTCTTTAGCATCCGACAATATTTTTTCCTTTACATCACGTGCATCGCTTAAAAGTTTTTCTCGTTCAACACGAGCTTCTTGCAATATTTTTTCATTATCTGATTTTAAACGAGCCATTTCATCTTTTGCTTTTTCAGCTGATTTTAACGCTTCTTCAATTGAATCTTCACGTTGTTTTAACATTTTAAGAATCGGTTTCCATGCATATTTTTTGAGTAAAAACAAAACAGCAAGAAATGACACGGTCATCCAAAAAATTAATCCGAAATCAGGTGTTACTAAACCCATAGTATTGAATTATAATTATTTAATAAGAAAAGTTTTTCGTTTACTTTTTTAAAAAAGAGTGAGAAAAAGCCAACCGCTTATCTCACTCAATTAATTTGATTATAAAATAATCAATAAGCTGATAACAATAGCAAAAAATGCAACACCTTCAATAAGGGCTGCGGCAACAATCATATTCGAACGAATATCGCCTACAGCTTCCGGTTGACGTGCAATAGCATCCATTGCTCTACCGCCGATTTGTCCGATTCCGATTCCGGCACCTACAACGGCAATACCTGCTCCGATTCCGGCACCCATTTTTGCGTAGGGAGCTAAATCTGCAACTGCTTGTAATAATACTAATAATAAATCCATAATAATATATTGAAGTTAAAAATAATTAATGATGTTCTTCTGTTGCCATACCGAAATATAAAGCAGACAAAAGTGTAAAAACATAGGCTTGGATAAATGCTACTAATAATTCAAGCAAAGTTAAAAATATGGTAAACGCTACAGAAAAAACAGCACCTCCGTATCCTGCAGCTGCTCCGCCCATATTTCCGAAAATGAAAATTAAACTGAAAAAACCTAATGCCACAATGTGCCCTGCCGAAATATTTGCAAACAACCGAACCATTAAAACAAAAGGTTTAATAAACATACCGAGTATTTCAACAAAAGGCATTAGTGGTATAGGTAATTTTAACCACCAGGGAACTCCGGGTGTATTAACCATATGTGTCCAATAATTTTTATTTCCGTTAATTGTTGTAATTACAAATGTAAATAAAGCCAAAACCAAAGTAACCGCAATATTACCGGTTAAATTTGCACCACCCGGAAAAAACGGAACTAAACCCATTAAGTTATTAATAAAAATGAAGAAAAAAATACTTAATAAATAAGGTGTAAACTTCATATATTTATGTCCTAAGGATGCTTTTGCAATATCATCGCGAATGAACAAAATTAATGGTTCTAATAAGGACTGAAAACCTTTAGGAGCCTGCCCTTCTCTTTTTTTATAGGCATTGGCAACAGAAATAAAAATCCAAAGAATTATTATTATGCTGAAAAATAAGGACAGCGTATTTTTTGTTATGGATATATCATAGGGTCTGATTTCTTTTCCGTCAATAAGTTCTACGACTTTCCCCTTATTCGGGTTATCATTTCCTTCGGCAATTTTAAAATTTTTATATGTTGAATGTCCGTGTTGAAATTCAGAGGACATAAAAAAAAAGAAGCCTGAATAGTTGCTGTAAACAATTATCGGTAAAGGAATGCTGATATGTGTTTCGCCAAAAGTTGCAATATGCCATCCGTATTCATCACCCACATGCCCCATTATCATTTCGCCGGGATTAAATTCTTTTTGATGTTCCGTTTCAATTGAGTGATTCCCGGTTTTCTCTTGATGTTGAGAAAAAATCTTTTGTGAAAAAATCAAAAAAATTAAACTGAATAAACCTATTATTAAACTTCTGAATGTATTTAACATAAAGCGATTTTAATATCGTAACTATAAACGTTTGCAAAATTAAATAATAATTAACAATTAAACAATCTTAATTTTGAAAAACAATGCTTCATTTCGTATTTATTTATTAAGTAAATTTTATATTTACATTTTTCAGTGTATTAAAAATGGTATTAACACTTATTTTCTTAAAGAAAACTTCCTTACGAAAGATTTTGAATGCAATTCATCTTAAATTTGAATATGTATGTTCTGTTTTCTTCGGAAGAACAGTCAGAAAATCCTATCCGATAAGCCTTTCAGTTGAACCGACAACGTTTTGCAACTTAAATTGTCCTGAATGCCCTGCCGGAACGAACAATTTAAATCGCTTGAAAGGAAATATTGATTTTGAATTATACAAAAAGATATTAGATGAAACGGCTCCGTTTTTAATGAATTTAATACTCTATTTTCAGGGAGAACCATTTTTAAATCAGGAAATTATAAAGATGATTGAATATGCTTCAAAAGAAAAAAGGGTTTTTACAAGTACATCAACTAACGGACATTTTATTAATTCAAAAAATGCTGAGGATATTGTGAAATCGGGTTTAGATAAAATCATTTTTTCGATAGACGGCTTCACTCAGGAAACCTATGAAAAATATAGAAAAAACGGAAATTTGAATACCGTTTTAAATGCCCTAAAAGAAGTTGCCGAACAAAAACGAAAACTGAAATCCAAAACACCGTTTATTGTCGTTCAATTTTTAGTTTTCAAATTTAATGAACACGAAATACCTGAAATTAAAAAATTGTGTAAACCATTAAAAGTTGATAAACTTGAAATTAAATCAGCACAAATATATAATTATCAAAATGCTGTTGACCTGATACCGACCATAAAAAAATATTCTCGTTACAAGCAGGATAAATCCGGTTCGTTTATAATTAAAAATAAATTGAAAAATCGGTGTAAACGATTATGGGAATCATCTGTAATTACTAATACCGGAGATGTTTTAGCTTGTTGTTTCGACAAAAATGCCGATTATTCTTTCGGGAATATTCAAACCGATACATTTAAAATAATTAATAACAGTTTGGCTGCAAAAAATTTCAGAGAAAAATTATCAACCAATCGAAAACAAATTGATATTTGTAAAAATTGTACAGATGGTTTATATAAATAAAAAAAGACTCTGAAAATTTCAGAGCCTTATTTATTGTTTAACTATTTTCGAGGACCCATATTCGGACAATTTCTCTTTTGTCCGGCATGCATATCAAAAAAAACTCTTTGGTCTTCGGTTAAAATCAGACGAATTTCTTGATGATGTTTCGCTCTTTTTTTTGCCGTTGAAGTTTTTATAGCACCGATTTCATCAATCAATTTAGACACTTCATCCATATTAACTTTTTCACCGGTTGATAGTGTATGTAATCGAGCTTCTTTTTCTTTCAGCTCATTTCTAATCGGCAGCATTTCTTTCATATTAGCTGTTCTCATGTCCTGCAATTTGGTTTTTTGTGCTTCGGTTAAATCAGGAATATTCATAAATCCTTTATTTTCGAATTTACCTTGTCTGAAACCTTCCTGACCTTGTGCAAAAATACTGCCTGATAAGAAAAGTAAAACTGCAATAATCATTAAATTTTTTGATTTCATCTTGTTTGATTTTAAGTATTAAAAAATTAATTTGTTTGTTTGTTTACCTTTTGACTTTAATCAAGCAAAAAGGTTTAAACGATACTATAAAAAAACTACTTTTAAGGGCAGTTTTTTAATTTTTCAAATGATTTTCTATCTCTTAAAATACTGTTCTTCATAATATTGCTCGTATTTACCGCTGATAATATTATTCAGCCATGTTTCATTATTCAAATACCAATCGACTGTTTTTTCCAAACCTTCTTCAAACTGCAATGAAGGTTTCCAACCGAGTTCTTTTTGAATTTTCGAGGAATCAATGGCATATCTTAAATCGTGTCCGGCTCTGTCTTTCACGAAAGTAATTAATTTAGCGGAACTACCTTGCGGTCGCCCTAATTTTCTGTCCATAATTTCACATAACTTATGAATTAAATCAATATTAGTCCATTCATTATTTCCTCCGATATTATATGTTTCACCGTTTTTACCCTTATGAAAAATCAAATCAATGGCAGAGGCATGATCTTCAACAAATAACCAATCTCTTATATTTTCACCTTTTCCGTATATAGGAATCGGCTTTTCGGTTTTAATATTATTAATCGCCAAAGGAATAAGTTTTTCAGGAAATTGGTTTGCTCCGTAATTATTTGAACAGTTTGACAGAACAACGGGTAATTTATATGTATGCATATATGCCCGAACTAAATGGTCTGAACTTGCCTTTGATGCAGAATAGGGACTTCTGGGGTCATAAGCTGTTTGTTCTGTAAAAAAACCGATATCTTTTAATGAGCCATAGACTTCATCGGTTGAAATATGATAAAAACGTATTTTTTCGAGATTATCTTTCCGGAAATTTCTTGCTGCATTCAGTAAATTAACCGTTCCGACAATATTTGTCTGAATAAATGCACCCGGATCTGATATTGAACGATCAACGTGTGATTCGGCTGCTAAATGAATAATCCCGTCAAAATCATATTTCCGAAATAAGTTTTCAATAAAATTAGTATCCGTTATATCGCCTTTTTCAAAAATATAATTTTGGGTTTCTTTAATATCCGACAGATTTTCAAGATTTCCCGCATAAGTCAATTTATCTAAATTAACTATTTTATAATCAGGATATTTATTTACAAATAATCTTACGACATGAGAACCGATAAATCCTGCACCTCCGGTTATTAATATTGTTTTATTCATGATTTTAATAAATAATTTTCAGTTTAATTTCAAAGCACAAAAATAGGATAATTATCTCGGGAACATATTCTTTTTTATTAATTTTGTGATTTTAATATACGAATTCATGACAAAACAGGCTGATTTTTTAGTAATTGGTTCCGGTTTAGCCGGATTGATATATGCATTAAAAGTTTCTGAATACGGAAAAGTAATTGTTGTTACAAAAAGCAATATCAGCGAAACAAATACAAATAAAGCACAGGGAGGTGTAGCTTCGGTTGCTCACACACCGGATTCTTTTGAAAAACATGTACAAGATACCCTCGTTGCCGGTGACGGATTATGTGATGAACATGTTGTAAGAACAGTTATAGCTGACGGACCCGAAATGATTCAAGAATTAATTGATATGGGTGCAGAATTTGATAAAAACAAAGACGGCAGCTATAATTTAGGAAAAGAAGGCGGACATTCGGAGAATAGAATTTATCATCATAAAGATAAAACCGGTGCCGAAATACAGCGTGTTTTAACCGAGAAAGTTCTTCAAAATAAAAATATTGAAGTGTATGATAATTACTTTGCCGTTGATTTAATTACTCAACACCATTTAGGATTCACAATCATCCGCGACAGCAATAAAATTGAATGTTACGGTGCATATGTCATAAATCCGAATACAAATAAAGTTGAGCGTTTTCTGTCAAAAATTACATTTATAGCAACCGGCGGTTTAGGAAATATCTACGACATTACGACCAATCCTATTGTAGCTACCGGCGACGGTATTGCAATGGCTTATCGTGCAAAAGCATTAATAAGCGACATGGAATTTGTGCAATTTCATCCTACGGCATTATTTAATAAAAATGAACGTCCGTCTTTCCTTATTACAGAAGCATTAAGAGGTTTCGGAGCTGTTTTAAGGAATAAAAAAGGTGAAGCATTTATGTCCAAATATGATTCGCGTAAAGATTTAGCTCCCAGAGATATTGTTGCAAGAGCCATAGACGCAGAAATGAAAATAAGCGGAGATGAGCATGTTTACTTGGATTGTACTCATTTGAATGCCGATGAATTAAAATCGCATTTTCCTAATATCTATGAAAAATGTTTAACAATTGACATTGATATAACTAAAAACTATATTCCTGTGGCACCTGCGGCACATTATTTGGTCGGTGGAATTAAAGTTGATTCGCAAGGCAGAACCTCAATAAAAAATTTATTTGCTGCCGGCGAAGTAACATCAACCGGATTACACGGAGCTAACCGACTGGCTTCAAACTCCTTACTTGAAGCATTGGTATATGCCGACAGAGCATCCGAAACCTCTGTACAATTAATAAACTCAATACCTATCAGAGAAAATATTCCCGAATGGAAAGATGAAGGAACGAAACATCCTGAAGAAATGATTTTAATTACTCAAGAATTTAAAGAATTGCAGCAAATTATGACCTACTATGTCGGTATTGTTCGTTCTGATTTGCGTTTAAACAGAGCCTTAGCACGTTTGGAAACTTTATATCTTGAAACCAAAGCTTTATATGATAGTTCAACCGTATCAAAAGAAATTTGTGAACTCCGAAATTCGATAAATATTGCTTATTTGATAATAAAAATGGCTAAAGCCAGAAAAGAAAGCAGAGGCTTACATTATACACTTGATTACCCTGAAAAGGGAAAGATTTTGTAAAGTCAGAAGTTTGAAGTCAGGAAACTGAAGTTTGCTCTATTTTATGCTATTTTTAAAACCCAATCATCATGTTCATTAGATTAAATGAGACATCGTAGAATTTATTAAATTCTTCAGATGAAACACCCGGGTAAAACGATTTTTTACACACAAGAGCATGACTAACGGAAGATATTATTTAATGCAGATTTATAAAGGTGTTCCTATCTGCGGG
>DYOF01000011.1:0-20152 GCA_020720665.1 Acetofilamentum sp.
CCGGTAGTCATGCTCTTTTGTGTGAAAAATTGTATTACAAGGGTGTTTCATCTGTTTTTTGTTTATATAAGTAATTTTTGAAAAATACAAATATACTAAATATTTTAGTATGAACTGCTCGTGATAAACATTTTTTTACAGATGAACATGACCTTAAATCGGCAAGCCGGAATGAAAAAAAAACGACCGGCAGAATATAGAAAAGCAAAGCATTGCTAACGGACAAAAAAAGAATTTTTTACAAGCCCAAAGTTCCGACACTCAATCCTGCTCAATATTTTATAGTAATATTCTATAAATTTTTATGGTCTTACAAAAGCAAAACATGAGGCTTTTTTATAAGAATAAATGCTCTGTTAAAATTTTTATACCAATTAAAATTAATATTGTACCGCCTACTAAATGAATTCCGAAATTTATTTTTTTTGATATCCATTGGCCAAACCATACACCGAGAAACGAAAACAAAAAAGCCGAAATACCTATCATACTAACAGCTTGTATAATAGGTATTTGCACTAAATTTAAACTAAATCCTACAGCCAAAGCATCCATACCGGTTGCTAATGCCAAATAAATAACAACGATTAAATCCGTTTTATATGCTTTATTTTTTTTCTCTTCACTCTTACCTTCATAAATCATTCGCCCGCCTACAATTAATAACAGAAAAAAAGCAATCCAATGGTCGATGTGCTCAATATATATCTTCATTTCCGTACCGGCAACAAAACCGAGCAAAGGCATAATAAAGTGAAAAAAACCAAATACAATTGACAGCTTTAATGCTAATTTAAGTTTCTCTTTTTTTACAAAACTGCCGTATATAATTGACACGGCAAAACCGTCAATTGATAAACCGATTGCAGTTAAAATAATAATAGAGAAATCCATTAAACAATTAAATTTCGGTTACAAAAGAAATAAAAAAGCCTCGAAAAATTTCGAGGCTTTTTTTTGCTGACCTACCAGGACTCGAACCTAGAACGACTGGACCAAAACCAGCTGTGTTACCATTACACCATAGGTCATTATTTCAGGAATGCAAAATTATTATATTTTTTCCAATTCTAACAAATTTTTACTAATTAATTTTTTAAAATTATCTTTATTGTTTGAAAAACGATAATATGTTAAATCGTATATATTTATCTTTGGGAAGCAATTCGGGAAATCGATTAAAAAATATTGAACATGCTCTTGAATTAATAAACGAAACTATCGGTACAATAATCGCGCGCTCTGATATTTTTGAAACACAATCGTGGGGTTATAAAGATGCCGATTATTTGAATTGTGTTGTTGAAATTCAATCAGAATCGGATATTGTAAATATATTGAACAAAACCCAAGAAATTGAAAAACAATCAGGACGAACATCTAAAACCGAACATATAAATAAAACACCAATATATAAAGCCCGATCGATAGATATTGATATTTTATTCTATAATTCTGACATTATAAATTCTGAAAATTTAATAATCCCCCACCCTTTGCTTCACGAACGAAAATTTGTTCTGCTTCCTTTAGTTCAAATTGCACCGGAATTTTTACACCCGATTTTTAAAAAAAATATACCTGAGCTTTTAAGCTTATGTACCGATATTTCAATAATATCTGTAAAGAAAACGAATACAAATAAAAAAGGGCTTTAAAAGCCCTCTTTTTATTTTTTTCTCCTTTATTCTTATATTTTCAATAAAATAATGATATTGTTGTTCAAAATTTCTACAACGCCCCCGTTAATTTCAAAATATTTTTCGGCTCCGTCATTTTCTTCAATTTTTATTTGCCCTTTTTCTAATGTTGAAATTAAGGGTGCATGATTATTTAAAATTCCGAACTGACCTTTTGTTCCCGGAACCTTAACATATTTAACATCATTGCTGTATAAAGTTTTTTCGGGAGTTACAATTTCTAAAAACATTTCTTAGTGTTTATTGTTGAGTTTCTTTTAGTATTCGCTCTCCTTTTTCAATTGCATCTTCAATGGTTCCGACAAGGTTAAAGGCCGCTTCCGGATATTTATCAACTTTACCGTCAATAATCATATTAAAACCTTTAATCGTTTCTTCAATAGGAACAAGTACGCCGCTTAAACCTGTAAATTGAGCAGCTACAAAAAACGGTTGCGATAAAAACCTCTGAACTCTTCTTGCTCTGTGTACGGTTAATTTATCTTCTTCGGATAATTCATCCATACCTAAAATTGCAATAATATCTTGGAGTTCTTTATATCGTTGTAAAATATTAATTACTTTTTGAGCTGTTTGATAATGCTCAACACCCACAATATCGGAGCTTAAAATTCGTGAGGATGAATCTAAGGGGTCAACTGCCGGATAGATACCTAATTCAGCTAATTTTCTGCTTAAAACGGTTGTGGCATCTAAATGAGAAAATGTTGTAGCCGGTGCGGGGTCAGTTAAGTCATCAGCCGGCACATAGACTGCTTGAACCGAAGTAATTGACCCGTTTTTAGTTGATGTAATTCGTTCTTGCATACCGCCCATTTCAGTGGCTAAAGTGGGTTGATACCCTACCGCCGAAGGCATACGACCTAAAAGTGCTGAAACTTCAGAACCGGCTTGTGTAAAACGGAAAATATTATCAATAAAGAACAGAATATCATTTCCCTTTCCTTCTCCGTCACCGTCTCTGAATTTTTCGGCTACTGATAATCCGGAAAGTGCAACACGTGCTCTTGCACCGGGTGGTTCGTTCATTTGCCCGAAAACCATTGAAACTTGTGATTCTTTTATTTTTTCATGATCCACTTTGCTCAAATCCCAACTTCCTTCCTCCATGGATTTTTTAAACTCATCTCCGTATTTAACAATTCCGGATTCTATCATTTCTCTTAATAAATCATTTCCTTCACGAGTTCGTTCTCCTACTCCGGCAAACACGGACATTCCGTCATAGCCTTTTGCAATATTGTTGATTAACTCTTGAATTAAGACGGTTTTCCCTACTCCTGCTCCTCCGAATAGACCTATTTTTCCTCCTTTTGCGTAAGGTTCAATTAAATCAATTACTTTAATTCCGGTATATAATACTTCTGATGAAGTTGATAAGTTTTTAAAGGCGGGTGCTTCTTTATGAATCGGGTATCCGTCGGTTTTATCTAATGCAGGTAATCCGTCAATTGTATCTCCGACAACGTTCAATAGTCGACCTCTGACTTTTTCGCCGACAGGCATTTTTATCGGATTTCCTGTGGCTCTTACTTTCATACCGCGTTCTAATCCGTCGGTAGAATCCATTGCAATAGTTCTGACAGAATTTTCACCGATGTGTTGTTCTGTTTCTACAACTAAAATACTGCCGTCTTCTCTTTCAATTTCAAGAGATTCATATATATCCGGCAGTTTTGAACCTGATTTTTCAAAACTTACGTCAACAACGGGACCAATAATTTGAACAATTTTACCAAAGTTATCAACCATTTTTATAATTTTTCTTTTTTTACTTTTTGCAAAGATAATATTTCAAGTTAAAGAGAAAAAATTTATTTTGGCGACAAATCATTAAATATTTGAGTTGCATTAAATTTTTTGGCGTTTTTCCCTACTCTTAAAATTTTCACTTCTAAAATTGTATCTCCTTGTTTAATGGAATTAACAACATCCTGTCCTTCAAAAACATGTCCGAAAACACTGTGTCGATTATCCAACCAAGGAGTTTCTTTATGTGTTATAAAAAACTGACTGCCGTTGGTGCCGGCTCCCGCGTTAGCCATTGACAGAATGCCTGCTTTATCATGCTTTAAGTCCGGATGAAATTCATCTTTAAATTTATAACCTGGTCCTCCTCTGCCTGTTCCGGTAGGATCACCGCCCTGTATCATAAAATTATCTATGACTCGATGAAAGAGTATTCCGTTGTAATAGGCTTCACCTTCTTTCTTTGCTTCATTTTTGATTTTGCCTTCTGCCAAACCGACAAAATTAGCAACCGTTAAAGGAGTTTTTTCATATTCGAGAAACAATAAAATATTACCCTTGTTTGTGATCATTTTTGCGTATAAGCCATGTTCTTTGGGCAAATTTTTATTTAAAATATTGCATGATGTAATTGAAAATGCAAAAATCAACAATAATAAATAGTTCGCTTTCATCTGTCTAAAAATTCATAATTAATTAATAATCTGCAAATTAAATGCTTATGCTTAGTTAACAATACGTGTTTTTTCTTGCATATAAAAACACTTTCTTTGAACTAAACTTAATAATGGTATTTTGTTCGTCATGCTGCATTGTGTGAAAAATTGTTCAGATTAAAACAAAATTAAATTATTCTGACAGTAACTCACTGATAAAAATTTTAAATTCTCCTATTTTTTCTCCGGTTAATTTCATTCGAATATTTTGATCTTTTATTTTAAATAAATCAACAATAAGCTCTCGTGTAACATTTATTTCGGGAATAACAGAAATTAAAGCGCCCTCAGAAAATAGAAATGCGAATATTTTATGTTCGTATTTTACATATATGTCGGCACTTATTCCTAATAATTCAATAAAATCAAACATATATGCCAAATTTTCTGAATTGAATTTAGCAACATCGCTTACTATAATTTTTTCCGGGTAGGTATTTTCCCATGTAAGTATGTCTTCTGCTTTATCTTTTCCGTACTCATTATTAATTCTTCCGTTAATAACTTTGCCGGCTCTATAAAATATAATTCCGATTTTCTCTTCCTTTGTAACTTTTAATATGCATGTTTCAGTGATAGAATTTGCATATTGTTTTAATTCTTTCGAGCTTAATTTTATCACTTTTGTAGGATTTAGTAACATATTTTTACAAAATTAATTAATTTTTTGAACAAGCTTCGGTAAATAAAACTAAATAGTTATTCTTGGGGAAGTAAGCGGACTGCTGTTTTCACCGGGTACATGTATTTAAAAAGTAATCATAGTGCTGTAAATCAACACATTACTTTCAGTGATGGTTTCGTCGTTCGCCTCTCAGGTTGCAGATTTCAGGACAAAATAAAAAGCCTGTAAAAATACAGGCTAATTATATTTTACTAAATTAAATCTATTCAATACCGTATCGTTTGAAACCGGTAACTTTAATTTCAGAATCGGTTTCTTTTAAGAAATCACGAATTGTTTTTTTACTGTCTTTTACCCATTGTTGGTTTAACAGAGTACTTTCGATAAAAAATTTATTTAATCTTCCGATAGCAATTTTTTCGGCTAAATCAGCAGGTTTACCTTCTTGAATAGCTAATTCTTTTCCTATTTCAATTTCTTTGTCAATAACTGATTGCGGAACATCATCTTTATCAATAGCAATAGGGTTCATTGCGGCTATTTGCATTACAATATCTTTTCTTACAGATTCTTCAACTGTTTTATTAAAGCCGGCTATTGATGCCAATTTATTTCCATTGTGAATATAGGCAGAAACAGATTCTCCTTGAACTTTTTCAAAATATCCTAATTCAATTTTTTCTCCTATTACACCGGTTTGATTAATAATTTCATCACCTATTTTTTTCCCGTTAAGTTCCAGATTCAACAAATCATCAAGATTTGACGGATTTTTTTCAACAGCGATATCTGCAATTTGATGAGCAAATTTCACAAAATCTTCATTTTTAGCAACGAAATCTGTTTCGCAGTTTAGAGAAATAATTGCTGCAAGTTTTCCGTCAGCCGATGTTTTTGCAATTACTGCTCCTTCGGATGCTTCTCTGTCAGCACGATTGCCGGCAACTTTTTGACCTTTTTTTCTTAAAATATCAATAGCCTCATCAAAATTACCGTCAGACTCGGTAAGAGCTGTTTTGCAATCCATCATTCCCGCACCGGTCATTTTTCTTAGTTTTGCAACATCTGATGCACTTATTTTTGTCATTTTAATTCGTTTAATAGTTAATTTTAATTTTTTCTTGCTTTTGTTTTAACTGATTCCGATTTTTCGGGTTGATCTTCGTTTATATCTTTTTTCTCTACACTACGTTCGCTTAAACCTTCTTTAATTGCTTCTGTTACAACATCAACAATAATTGAAATTGATTTATATGCATCATCATTTGCCGGAATAGGAAATTCAACAGAGGGATCGGAATTGGTATCAACCATGGCGAAAATTGGAAGTCCTAATTTTCTTGCTTCGGCAACAGCTATTTTTTCTTTTGTTACATCAACAACAAAAATTGCCGAGGGAACTCTTCTCATTTCAACTATACTTCCTAAGTTTTTTTCTAATTTTTCTCTTTCACGAGTTATCTGAAGACGTTCTCTTTTAGATATTTTTTCGAAGGTTCCGTCTTTTTCCATTGAGTCAATCGACTTCATTTTTTTTACGGCTTTTCTAACGGTTCTAAAATTCGTTAACATACCGCCCGACCAACGTTCTGTAATATATGGCATTCCGGTTGCTTTCACTTTTTCTTCAATAATTTCTTTTGCTTGTTTTTTTGTTGCAACAAACAAAATTTGTTTTCCTGAACGTGCAATTTGCTTCATGGCAGCTGCAGCTTCATCAAGTTTAGCAATGGTTTTGTACAAATCAATAATGTGAATTCCGTTTTGTTCCATAAAAATATAAGGAGCCATTTTAGGATTCCATTTTCTTTTCAAGTGTCCGAAATGAACACCGGCATCTAATAATTGTTTAAAATCTACTTTTGACATTTTTTTTAATTAAGTTTACATTCTTTAATAAAACAATTACCAAGTAGCGATTTGAAATCGATCTTGGTAATTTAGATACTAAACTTAAGGATTATATTAAGTTCAAATCTGGTATTAACGTTTACTGAATTGGAATTTTTTACGAGCTTTCGGTTGTCCCGGTTTTTTTCTTTCTACAACTCTTGAATCTCTTCTTAAGAAACCTTCTTTTTTGAGAACGACCTTATCATCGGGATTAATTTTTACTAAAGCTCTTGCTATTGCTAATCTTAATGCTTCAGCTTGTCCTTTGACGCCTCCGCCTATTAAATTAACTGTAATATCATATTTTTCAGATGCTTCTATAGTTTGAAGCGGTCTTTTAATTTGAAATTGATGTTCGGCAACCGTAAAATATTCTTCAAAACTACGTTTATTTACAGTAATATTGCCTTTTCCATCTTTAACATATATTCTTGCAATTGCGGACTTTCTTCTTCCTAATGCATTAATTGTATCCATATTATTTTATTGAATTTATGTTTATTTGTTTTGGTTTTTGAGCTTCTTGGTTATGTTCAGAACCTTCATAAACATATAAGTTTCTGAATAAAGCACTTCCCAATCTGTTTTTAGGTAACATTCCTTTAACGGCTTTTTCTACCAGAGCTGTCGGTTTTTTTGCGATTAATTCTTTCGGATTTGTTATTTTTTGTCCGCCGGGATATCCTGTATGGCTGAAATATCTTTTTCCTTCCCATTTATTCCCTGTTAATTGAATTTTTTCTGCATTAATGATAATCACATTATCGCCGCAATCTACATGCGGAGTGTAATTGGTTTTGTATTTACCTCTTATCAGTTTTGCTGTTACCGAAGCTAATCTTCCTAATGTTTCTCCTTCTGCATCAACTAACAACCATTCTTTATTTACGGTTGCTTTATTAGCTGATATTGTTTTGTAACTTAAAGTATTCACGGATTTTTATTTTTAATTTGTACAAACTCTATTTCAAAATTTTGGACTGCAAAAATAGAACTATTTTGTTAAAAGACAATATTTATTGTAATTAATTTATTTGTAAATCTAAGAAAAATATGTAATTTGTTAGGATTGAGCAACTTACTACAATACTTGTTTTATTTTATATTTTGATTTAAACTTTCGTTTAGTTCATTTTTTAATTTCTCGATAATTTTTTCTATCGGTAAAATTTCATTTATAAATTCGACTGATTTTCCGGCAATCCATAAATTTTTGTAATTTCCGGGTTTAACTGATTTTTCAAGTTTTTTCATTCCTTTTAATTGAACAAGCATTTTAAAATATTTTTTGGTTCGGGAATTATTTGAAAGTTTACGTTCAAACCAGGATTGTTTATAGCCTATTTTTTTTGCATATTCTGTATTAATAATTGAACTCGGGGTTCCTGAAAGTCTTTCAGTCATTACAATATCTTCTGATGTTGCTTTTACTACAGCATTCTTATATTCAACAGAAACCGGGCATTCTTCTGAAGCAATAAAAACGGTTCCTAATGAAGCACCGGCTGCTCCGAGTACAAGTACTGAATGTAAACCGACACCGGTACTGATTCCTCCTGCTGCAATTATCGGTAAATCTTTAAATTTATTTTTTAGAGCGGGTATTAAAATTTGTAAAGGATCAGGCCCGGCATGTCCGCCGGCACCCAGGCCTACTGCAATAATACCGTCAGCACCTAATTTATACACTTTTTCGGCATGTGTTAAGTTTGTAACATCACAAAACACTTTAGCTCCGTATTTATGAGCTTCTTCAATTACTTCTTTAGGATTACCTAATGATGTTATATAAAAAGGAACTTTATGCTTAATACAAATTTCAAGATGTTTTTTATAATACGGATTTGATTTTTGTGTAATCAGATTTACACCGTACACCCCCGGATTTTCAATTTCAGAAGAATATCTATTTAATTCTGTAATAACTTCTTCTAATTTTTCCGTGTCTCTGTAATTAAGAGTCGGGAATGTTCCTATTATTTGATTTTTAATTGCAGCTTTAACCATATTAATATCCGAAACCAAAAACATCGGGGCCATGATTACAGGGAAATTAATATTAAATAATTTGGTTAAGGGAGTTATTACCATTTATTTAGTTTTTAGAATATACCATACAATTCGGCATCAATTTTATTGATTACTTCACTTAAATCTTTGGGATTTTCCGTAAAATCTTTATCGTTTACATCCAAAATCATAAGTTTTCCGAGCTTATAATTTGTAATCCATGCTTCATAGCGTTCATTCAGGCGTGTTAAATAGTCAATGCGTATTGTATTTTCGTATTCTCTTCCTCTGCTTTGGATTTGTTTTACGAGTTTAGGAACATCGGCTCTTAAATAGATTAATAAATCGGGCGGTTGGACTAATGAACTCATTAGTTTAAACAAACTGCTGTAATTATCAAAATCACGACTTGACATTAATCCCATATCATGTAAATTCGGGGCAAAAATAAATGCATCTTCATATATCGTTCGGTCTTGAATTACAGTTTTCCCGGATTTTCGAATATCCAAAACCTGATTAAAACGGCTATTTAAAAAATAGACTTGTAAACTGAATGACCATCTTTGCATGTCTTCATAAAAATCATTCAAATAGGGGTTGTCATCGGCATCTTCAAAATGTGCTTCCCACCTATAGTGTTTTGCTAATAAATCAGTTAAGGTTGTTTTTCCGGAACCTATGTTTCCTGAAATTGCAATGTGACTGCTGTTTTCTTTACTGTTATACATGATATATTCTGTTTTTTAAGAGTGTATAAAGTTAAGAATTATAAAAGTTTAAACAGAATTTTTTTTAAAATTGTTAATAAATAAAAAAACGCATCTGAAAAATCAGATGCGTTTTTTATTTAATATTTATTGTTAACCTCCAAAATCGTCAAACATAACGTTTTCTTTCGGAACTCCTAAATCATAGAGCATTTTTTCAACTGCTGAATTCATCATAGGCGGTCCGCATAAATAATATTCAATTTCTTCCGGTTCTTCATGATTTGTAAGATATAAATCATAGATAACTTGGTGAATAAATCCGGTTGGTCCTGCCCAATTATCTTCTTTCATCGGTTCGGATAATGCTAAATGCCATTCAAAATTTTCATTTTCTTCGGCAATTTTATCAAAATGGTCTTGATAAAAAACTTCTCTTAAAGAGCGTGCTCCGTACCAGAAGGTTGCTTTCCGTTTTGTTTTTTGTGTTTGAAATTGGTCAAAAATATGAGAACGCATCGGCGCCATTCCTGCACCGCCTCCTATAAACATCATTTCGTTTTGAGTATCTTTTATAAAGAATTCTCCGTAAGGACCTGATACCATTACTTTATCACCGGGTTTTAAGGAAAAAATATATGATGAACAAATTCCGGGATTTACGTTCATAAAGGCATTTTTAGCTCTATCCCATGGTGGTGTTGCGATACGAATGTTTAACATAACGATATTTCCCTCTGCCGGGTGGTTAGCCATTGAATAAGCACGGTAGGTTTCTTCGGGGTTTTTCATTTGTAAATTCCACATATTGAATTTATCCCATTCTTCATGGTATTCTTTTTGAATATCGAATTTATTAAAATCAACGGTAATTTTCGGCACATCTATTTGTATATATCCGCCGGAACGGAAATCTAAAGTTTCGCCTTCGGGAAGTTTAACAACAAATTCTTTAATAAATGTAGCTACATTATTGTTTGAAATCACTTCACATTCCCATTTTTTGATACCCATTATTTCTTGGGGGATTTCAATTTTCATGTCTTCTTTTACTTTAACTTGACAAGCTAAACGTTTATTTTCTTTAATTTCTTTACGAGTAAAGAAGGGTTTTTCTGTCGGTAATATTTCTCCGCCGCCTTCATGAACTTCACACTCACACATACCGCATGTTCCTCCGCCCCCGCATGCAGAGGGAAGTAGTATTTTTTGATTTTGCAATGTGCTTAATAAGGTTCCTCCTGCAGGAACATCGTATTGATGATCCGGGTCGTCATTAATATTTAATTTAACACTTCCGCCGGGTAATAATTTTGCTTTTGCAAAAAGTAAAATGGCAACTAAAAGAACAATTGTTATTAAAAAGGCGGCAACACCTGCAATTAAAACTGTTGACACGGAAGCTGTTTGTAGTAAAATCATTTTCATATATTTTAAATACTGTCAATTAATCAATTATAATTTTATTCCCATAAAGGTCATAAAAGCTATTCCCATTAAACCGGTTGCAATAAATGTTATACCGATTCCTCTCAGCGGGGCAGGTACTGCAGAGTATCTAATTTTTTCTCTGATAGCGGCAATGCCTATAATAGCAATTAACCATCCTATTCCTGAACCTAAGCCGTAAACAGTCGCTTCACCGAATGACGTAAGTTCTCTTTCTTGCATAAATAATGATGCTCCTAATATTGCACAGTTAACGGCAATCAGCGGAAGGAAAATTCCGAGTTGTGAATATAATGCAGGTGCAAATTTTTCAACAATCATTTCAACTAATTGAACCATTGATGCAATAACCGCAATGAACATAATAAAGCTTAAAAAGCTTAAATCAATTTCTGCTGCTTTTTCCCCGATTAACCATTCTAATGCTCCTTTCTTTAATACATATTCATTTAATGCCCAATCAACCGGTACGGTAATAAGCAATACAAAAATGACAGCAATACCTAATCCCATTGCCGTATTAACAGTTTTAGAAACAGCCAGATAAGAACACATGCCTAAGAAAAAGGCAAATACCATATTTTCTACAAAAATTGACCTTACAAATAGATTTAATAAGTCTTGCATTTTATATATCTTTTATTTTTTAGTAAAATATTTAATTTAAGAATTTAACAGACTAATTCTCTTCAATTAATTCACGAGTTTTTGAACGTTGAACCCATATAATAATGCCGACAACAATTAAAGCCATCGGGGGTAAAATCATTAATCCGTTATTTTCATAACCGAATTGATAAAAACTTTCAGGTATAACTTTAATTTCACCAACAGCCGGGAGTGTTAAAGTGCCTGAGCCTAATAATTCCCTGACTGTAGCAACAATAATTAAAATTATGGCATATCCGCTTCCGTTTCCGATACCGTCTAAAAACGATTCCCACGGTTTATTACCTAATGCAAAGGCTTCTAAACGTCCCATCAAAATACAATTTGTGATTATTAAACCGACAAAAACTGATAGCTGTTTGCTGACATCAGGGCTATATGCTTTTAATATTTGGTCAACCAGAATTACTAATGCAGCAATTACTACCAATTGTACAATAATTCGGATACGTGACGGAATTGTATTTCTAAGTAAAGAAATAATTACGTTGGCTAAAGCTAAAACGGCAATAACTGAAATTGACATTACAATAGCCGGTTCTAATTTAACAGTAACCGCAAGTGCTGAACAAATACCGAGCACTTGAACCGTTATCGGATTATTCAAATTAATAGGACCGGTTAATAATTTTGAATTTTTACTCATTTTTTATCGTATTTATTACTTTTCTATTATTTATTTTTTATTTTTCGCCAAATATGCTTCGTAATTGTTTAACCACTCTTCCTTCATCATTCTTTCCAAACCTTTGCTTGTAATAGTTCCTCCGGAAATTGCATCGCAACCGTGATTTGTGTCACCGGCGGCTGCTGAGGCTCCTTTTCCTCCTTTATATAGGGTAATTGAAACGAATTTATTGCCTTCAAAAAGAGTTTTTCCTTTAAACGGAAGTTCAAACGGGTCTTTATTTATTTCGGCACCGAGTCCGGGAGTTTCTCCTTTGTGATCGAATACGACACCATATATTGTATTAAAATCACTTTCTAATGCCAAATAGCCCCATATGGGGCCCCAAAGCCCTTTACCTGTTAAGGGAATAACCGCTTTTTCAGTTCCGTCATCTAATTTTGCGAAGAAAATAGGTAATTTTCTGCTGTTAACTTCAGCTTTTGCCTCAGCAGGTAAATTAATTGCAAATGCATCCCCTTCTAATTCATCACCTTTTGTATTAACAATAATTTGTTTTGTAATATATTTTTTATACAAATTTTCTGCATTTTCGACTTTTGATTGAATTCCTACCGATTGTAAGATGTTTTGCATTTTCTCAACTTTCAAGTTGTTTTCTTGTTTCGGTTGCAGTTTTATTGCGGTAAACGCTAAAACAGCTGCAACAATAATAACCATAACCGCTGCATATATAAAGGTATATAAATTGCCGTTTGTATCTAATTTCATTTTCTTTGAATTTTTGGTTTAATTAATTTTTGCAACTTTTATACGTTTTAAACGTTTTTTTACATTTGCTCTTATTACATAATGATCAATTAAAGGAGCTAATACATTCATTAAAAGTATTGCCATCATTACACCTTCCGGATAAGCCGGATTTAATACTCGAACTAAAATAGCCATGAATCCGGCCGAAAAACCGTAAATCCACTTTCCTTTTTCTGTTTGTGCCGCAGTAACGGGATCTGTAGCCATAAAGACCATACCGAATGCAAATCCGCCTAATAATAAATGGTCATAAAACGGAATAGCCATTGCCGGGTTTGTATCACTTGCAAAAGTATTTAATAATAAGCCCATTACAGCTCCGCCTGCAAATGCCGAAAACATAATTTTCCAACTGCCAACGCCTGTATAAAGTAACAAAGCTGCACCTATAAATATCATTAATGCGGACGTTTCACCGATTGAGCCGGGAATCCATCCTATAAAATAATCAAATGTAGATAATTTATGCCCCATCGGATCGACAATATTTGCACCGTTTTCAACGGCTTGTCCAAGAGGAGTTGCTCCTGAATATCCGTCAATAACCCCATTTCCTTCAGCTAATCTTGATACCCAAACTTTATCGCCTGACATTTTTGAAGGGTATGCAAAAAACAAAAATGCTCGCGCCAATAAAGCCGGATTCACAATATTCATACCCGTACCTCCGAAAACTTCTTTCCCGATTATAACGGCAAATATTGTAGCAATTGCAACCATCCATAAGGGTGTATCAACAGGTATTATTAAGGGAATCAGAATCCCTGAAACTAAAAATCCTTCTTCAATTTCTTTTTGTTTTATGTGAACAAATACAAACTCGGTACCTAAACCTGCAACATAGGAAACAATAATTATCGGTAAAACTCGGTATAAACCGTGTCCGAATTCTTGCCAAAAACCGACATCTGTTCCTATTGATAAAAAGTATTGATATCCGACATTCCACATACCGAATAATAATGCGGGTACTACAGCCAATACAACGATACTCATTAATCGCTTTGAATCCATGGCGTCTCTGATATGTGCACCTTTTCGCGGAGCGGTATGTCCGGGAACAAATAAAAATGTTTCAAAACTTTCAAAAATTGCGCCCCATCGTTGGTATTTCCCTCCTTTTTCAAAGTTTGGTTTTATTTTTTCTACGTATTTCAGTAAACCTTTCATGATTTTCTTAAATTGTCTTTAATAATTTTAATATTCTGAAACCCGAATATTATCCGAGTTCTTTAATTGCAAATTCAAATCCTTCTCTGATGTTTTTTTGAATTTCTATTTTAGATGTATTTATTACTTCACATAATGCAAAATCTTCTTCCGCAATTTCATAAATACCAAGCTCTTCCATTAAATCTAAGTCTTTTATATGAATTGCTTTAAGTAATTGCATCGGATAAATATTCATCGGAAACACTTTTTCCATCTCTCCTGTAACGATAAACGGTCTTTCACCTCCGTGTAGTTTTGTATTGATAACTCTTTCTTTTTTAGGATTTAACCAAGTAAAAAATGTTCTGGATACACTGAATTTTTTTAAACCGGGCATTCCCCATCCTAAAAATTCAGGTGTATTTCCTTCGGGAATTACTGTGATTACATTATCATAAAATCCTAAATACCCTTTCTCGTCAACTTTTTCACCGGTTAAAACATTACCCGAAATAATTCTTTTATCGGACTCTCCTTGTTTTATATTGTCTTTAATAATATCAGAAATTTGAACACCCGATATCGTTTTGTAATATTTCGGTCGGATAACTTCCGAACCGGCTAAAGCTATATTTCTTGAAGCATCATATTTTCCTTTTTCAAATAAACGACCGATTATCAATACATCAGCCGCATTTAAAGTCCAAACGACATCACCTTTATTAACGGGTTTTATTTTATTTATTTGAACACCGACATTTCCGGTCGGATGAGGACCCGAAAATTCAAATTTTTGTACATTTGCTGTATTTGTAAAGGGTGATGAAAGTTCACCGGCTTTAATTCCTAAATAGACTTTCCCGTCAGTAAGTTTTGTTAAAGCATTTACACCGGTTTGAAATGAAGAAAACTCTTCTCTGATAATAAAATCGACATCAGCAGCTAAAGGTGCAGTATCAAACGAAGTGATAAAAATATCTCTCGGAACTTCGTTAACTTTTGCAATAACTGCAAAGGGTCTTTGCCTTATAAATGGCCAGCAACCGCTTTTAAGAATATTTTCCTTAATTTCATCTCGACTTAAGTCTTCCGGCTTAGCCTTTCTAAATTCTTCATATTCAATTTTGTCATTTGTTTCGATTACAAATTCCAATATTCTTCGGCGTTCACCTCTTGTAATGGTCGATAATTTACCGCTTACCGGTGATGTAAAAATAATATCCGGGTTATACTTGTCAAAAAACAGCGGTGTACCGGCTTTTACTTCTTGCCCGGGTTTAGCAATTACTTTTGGTGT
Organism: Acetofilamentum sp.; assembly: GCA_020720665.1. Taxonomy (GTDB): domain Bacteria; phylum Bacteroidota; class Bacteroidia; order Bacteroidales; family JAADGE01; genus JAADGE01. The sequence continues at coordinate 15,412 of DYOF01000011.1, forward strand.
AATGCCCGGGAAATCCGTCGGTTTTACGGCATAAAATTTAGACAATGAAAACTTAACCGCTTCTTTTTCGGCTTTTCCTGCTAAATTTATATCCAAACCTTTTTTTATTCTGATTACTTTAGACATAATATCAATAAGGTATATTTGTAATAATTCGGCTCAAAGTTAAAAACTTTATAAAAACTAACAAGCTTTGAATATTTGAACATGAATATAAAATATTTATGTTGCTTATTTATTGATATTTAAAATACTTTTTTATTAATTATTGTGCTTAATAACACATATATATAAATGTTAATATATATATATTCAGATGTGATTTTTGTCACACGATATACTTTTAATAAATAAAATTGTTACTAACTTTGTGTTTAAAATTAAAAATTAACCAAGCCGTGTTTAAAATAACAATTTATACCGACGGTTCTTCATTGGGAAATCCCGGACCCGGCGGATACGGAACTGTTTTGATTTCCGGAAAACACCGAAAAGAAATTTCTGAGGGATTTCGTTTAACAACAAATAACCGAATGGAACTTTTATCGGTAATTTTAGGCTTAGAAGCCCTTAAACAAGAAGGACAAACGGTTGAAATTTTTTCTGATTCAAAATATGTTGTAGATGCAGTTCAAAAAAAATGGGTATTTAATTGGGAAAAAACCGGGTTTAAGAATAAAAAAAACTCAGATTTATGGAAACGTTTTTTAATTATATACAAAAACCATAAGGTTACACTGAACTGGATTAAAGGACATTCTCAAATTAAGGAAAATGAACGTTGTGATCTTTTAGCAACTGAAGCTGCTAAAAATAAAAATTTAAACATTGATTATTTTTATGAAGCAACTTTAAATGAAAACAACTTACTATAAAACAGTACCTTTATTTATATTAAGTTTTGCAGTGTATGCAAACCAAACTCTCCGGTCTCAAAATATTTTTGATTTAAAACATTCATATGAATATGCCGACTTTCTCTCTAAATCAGTAAATATTAATGAAGCAATAAGCGAATATGAAAGAATAACAGATGTTTTCACAGAAAATGATTCTATTAAAATACATTTAATTAATTTGTATATTAAAACAGAACAATTTCAAAAGGCAACGGAGTTTATTAAAAATGAATACGGCAATGATTACGCAAGTTATTCCGAAAATATTATAAACCTATACATTCATTTATTATTTCTGACTGATAATTATAGTGAGGTTTCTTTAATTATAAATAGCTCATGCCAATTAAAACAAAAAGATAAAGATACATTCCTTTTTGCATTAAAGTTAATTCAAATGCAAACGAATACTGAGTTGTTTATAGATTCTTTACAAAAGTTTTATTTTTCAAAAAATAAAGATTTGCCGGAAAAATTTACTGTTTTAGAACAAGAATTTAATCATTTTAAACAAATTAAGCAGCGAAACCCAATTTTTGCATCTGTATTATCAACAATAATACCCGGTTCAGGGAAAATCTACTCAAATGACAAACAAAACGGGTTTAAAGTTTTTACAATAATCGGACTAAACGGATTTCAATCGTTCAGAGCATTCTCTAAAGTCGGGAAAACAAGTTTTTACGGTTGGAGTTTCGGAATGCTTGCCGGCGGATTTTACTTAGGAAATATTCTTGGTGCATACGAATCTGCAGAAAGAGAAAATCATTATCAATTTGACTTGTTCAGAAAAAAAATTATACAAATTATTATAAATTAAGTTATTTCTAAAACACAAATACTTTCTTTTGTAAAAAAAAAATATAATTTTGCAGTCCATATAACCATTTAATAATAAGTTTATGGATTCTGGCATGAAAATCTTCTCCGGCCGTTCAACTGAATATTTAGCAAAAAAAATTGCTGAAAGCTACGGAACAGAATTAGGGAAATCGGTAGTATTTAATTTCAGCGACGGAGAGTATCAACCCGGGTATGAAGAAACCGTCAGAGGAAAGTTCGTTTTTATTGTTCAATCAACATTTCAACCTACTGATAATTTATTTGAACTTTTGTTAATGATTGATGCTGCCAGAAGAGCCTCAGCATACAAAGTTGTTGCAGTTATACCGTATTTCGGATTTGCACGACAAGACAGAAAAGACAGACCCCGAGTTGCCATCGGAGCAAAATTAATTGCCGATATATTAACTGCAGCGGGTGTTGACAGGGTTATTACAATGGATTTGCATGCCGACCAAATTCAAGGCTTTTTTAACATTCCTGTTGACCATTTATACGCCTCGGCTGTATTTATTCCATATATTAAAAGTTTAGAACTTGACAACATATCAATAGCATCACCTGATACAGGAGGAACCAAAAGAGCCAATGCTTACGCTACATTTCTTAAAACAGAAATGGTAATAGGATATAAATTAAGAGAGCGTGCAAATGAAGTCAGTGAAATGAAAATAATCGGTAACGTTGAAGGAAAAAATGTTATTTTAGTTGATGACATTATTGATACAGCCGGAACTATTGTTAAAGCAGCTGACGTATTGACAGAAAAAGGGGCAAAAAGCGTCCGAGCTATTATCACTCATCCTGTTTTATCAGGACCTGCTTATGAGCGAATTGAAAATTCTCAATTATCTGAATTAATTGTTTCGGATACCATACCTTTAAAAAAAGAATCTTCAAAAATAAAGGTACTGACCGTTTCAAACTTATTTGCCGAAGTTATTCAAAAAATATATAATTATCAATCCATTAGCTCAAGTTTTTTATAATTTTTTTTTTGAACAATATTTTTTACTTTTGCGGCTCAAAATTTTGAAAGCATAATTTTAACCGTGTGATGGGAATAGAGTGCTTTACTTATATTTAATAAGGTTTTTGCTCATATTCAAGTAACACAAAACAAAATAATATGAAAACAATTGAAATTTCTGCCGTAAGCAGAACCGAAATCGGAAAAAAAGCTACAAAAGCAATCCGTAAACAAGAGCATGTACCTTGTGTTATGTATGGAAAGGACAAAGAAAACCTTCATTTTCATGCACATAAAAATGAATTTAAAAATTTAATTTATACACCGAATTCATATATTGTAAATTTAACTGTTGATAAAAACAATTATCAAGCAGTTTTACAATCAATTGATTTTCACCCGGTAACTGACGAAATTTTACATATTGACTTTTACAGTATAGATGCAGAAAAGCCATTTAAAATTGATATTCCCGTTAAAACACAAGGATTTTCAAAAGGAGTTCAAGCCGGAGGTGTTTTACAAATTTTAAGAAACAAATTACCGGTAAAATCTAAAGTTAATAATTTACCTGACGAATTGGTTTTAGATGTAACAGAATTAGGAATCGGTGATGCTATCAGAATAAACGATTTGAAAAAACAATTCTCAAATTTAGAGTTTTTAGACCCTCAATCGATAGTTGTTTCCGTTAATGTTACTCGTTTAGCTAAATCGATGGGTAATGTCGGACAAGAAAGTGCAGAAGAACAAAAAACTACTGCTGAAAAATAATCAGAATAAAAATAGTTTAAACTGTTTATTTAATCTTATAAAAGAGAAATATACAAGAAACTTTTAATAAGGACATGAAATATCTGATTGTCGGTTTGGGAAATCCGGGAGTAGAATATTCTGAAACCAGGCATAACATAGGTTTTAAAGTATTGGACGCTTTTGCAGAAGCGTCCGATATTTTTTTTGAGCATTTACGTTATGCCGATATTGCTAAACTAAAATATAAAGGTCGTGTTTTTGTGTTAGCCAAGCCGATGACATACATGAATCTAAGCGGAAAAGCCGTTGATTATTGGCTTAAAAAAGAGAATGTTCCGGTTGAAAATTTACTTATTATCGTTGATGATTTAGCTCTGCCTTTCGGAACAATTCGAATTAAAGATAGTGGCGGCGCCGGCGGACATAACGGTTTAAACGATATTATCAATATTCTGGGGCATCAAAATTTTAATCGTTTACGATTCGGTATAGGAGCAGGTTATAGTAAAGGCAAACAAGTTGATTATGTTCTTGAAAATTGGAATGAGAAAGAAATTAAACTTCTGCCCGAACGTTTAAAAAAAATTGCAGGTGCCGTAAAAAATTTCGGGACTATAGGTATTGAACGAACAATGAATCTTTTCAACGATAAATACAACGCCGAAACAGAATTATTAAAACTTCAAAATAAAAATTCAGATGCTGACGGAACGAGCGGATAAGTTTTTATGGGCTGTTCGTTTGTATAAAACCAGAAGTAAAGCAGCCGATGCATGTAAAAACAATCAAATATTTATTAACGAGGGAGCAATAAAACCTTCCGGCTTAATGAAAGAAGGAATTGTTTTCAAAATAAAGTATCCGCCTGTTTACAAAGTATATTTGATTAAAAAAATCTTACATAATCGAATCGGGGCAAAATTAGCAGCTGATTACATTGAAGATATAACTTCAAAAGAAGATCTTGAAACAATTAAAATGATTCAAGAAAATATTGCTTTACAAAGAGACAGAGGTACCGGAAGACCGACAAAAAAAGACCGCAGAGATTTAGAAGACTTTTTTAATTAACGGTTCGGCAGGGTAATCTTCTATGATATTTGATGATACGCTTTTTTTATTTCAGGTATTATATAATCAATCCAAAACAAAGATTTATCATGTTTCTTTTGTCGGATTATGAGTTGAAATAAAACCTCATTTTCGTTCAATTTCGGATTTTGACTTTTAATTCCGCTAATCATCAGTTCTCGCCCCATTTCTATCATTTCAA
>DYOF01000011.1:20252-37875 GCA_020720665.1 Acetofilamentum sp.
TATCATTTCAAAATCATTTACAGTTCTCGTCAGACCGACTGTGCAAATCAAAGTCGCACCTCCTCAGCCGTTGCATTAAGCCCGCTATAATAAATATATAAAATCAGTGCTTCATTTTTCTTAATTTATGAATTCTTAAATATCTTTACAATTCACAAAAAACGAAATTAATGGACTCAGTATTATCAGTATTTATTTTAGTTATAGGATTTATCGGGGGTTGGATTTTATCCTTTTATATTTCAAAAAAAAATTCTGTTAACAAAGAAATTTACAATAAGTTGTTAAACGAGAAGGATTTAAGTGATTATAAACTATCAGCTGTTGAAACCGATTTAAAAAAAGCAGAAGCCGAATCGGCAATTGTAAAACAAGAATTAAAAGTCCTCAGAGAAGACTTTTCAACTATTAATTCAGTTTTAGCTGCCGAAAAAACGAAACTGATTAATAAAGAAACCGAAACCAAAGAACTTAAAATCCAAATCGGTGATTTAATGAGTGAAATTTATGAATTAAAAGAATTATTATCAAAAATAAAAGAGGAAAAAATAAGTATTGAAGAAAAAAATAAAAATTTGATTGAAAAACTTCAAACACAAACCGAAGAAATTGAAAAAATAGGCGAAAAATTCAGCAATGAATTCAAAGTTTTGGCAAATGCAATTTTAGAAGAAAAAAGCAAAAAATTTACGGAACAAAATAAAGAGCATTTAAAAGTTTTATTAGATCCTTTGGGTGAAAATTTAAAAGAGTTCAGAAAAAAAGTAGAAGAAACATATGATAAAGAATCCAAAGAACGCTTTTCATTAGAATCTGAAATAAAAAAATTAGCCGAATTAAATCAACAAATCAGTAAAGAAGCCAACAACTTAACCCATGCTTTGAAAAGCTCGGTTAAAACACAAGGAAATTGGGGAGAAATGATTCTTGAAACAATTCTTGAAAATTCGGGATTAGAAAAAGGCAGAGAATTTTTTGTTCAAGAATTTCTAAAAGATTCTTCCGGACAAACCATTACAAATTCTGAAGGAAAGAAAATGCAACCTGATGTGATTGTAAAATATCCCGACGGCAGAAATATTATTATTGATTCAAAAGTCAGTTTAATTGCATATGAGCGATTTGTTAATTCTGAAAATGAAGCCGACAAACAACGTGAGTTAAAATTGCACATCCAATCTTTAAAAAGCCATATTGACGGATTAAGTTCTAAAGATTATAACCTTCATTCAGAAACTTTGGATTTTGTTATGCTTTTTGTTCCTATTGAGCCGGCATATTTATTAGCTATGAAAACCGATAATGAATTATGGAATTATGCATACAAAAAGAAAGTTCTGTTAATAAGCCCTACAAATTTAATTGCTGCTTTAAAATTAGTAGCCGATTTATGGAAACGCGAACATCAAAATAAAAATGCTTTTGATATTGCTGAACGCGGCGGTAAATTATATGATAAATTTGTCAGTTTTATTGAACGATTATCCGATATAGGAACTCACATTGAACGTGCCCAAAAAAGCTATGATTCAGCCTATAAACAATTAACAGAAGGCAAAGGCAATATCGTAGGGCAAGTTGAAAAATTAAAAGAACTCGGTGTAAAAGCCCAAAAATCTATTCCCGATAATTTGCTGTCTGAATAAATTTTTACAAACTGATTGAAATTTGCTCACTTTTTTTACTTTCGTTTCCGGTTATTGATACAGAACTTACCGTGAAACAATATTTCTTTCTGAAAAAGTTAATTCGTTTTCTGTTCAAAACAATATAATTTTCTTTCGTTGTTTTGAATGTTTTAGAATTATCGGTTGAGTAAAGTGTGTTACATTCCGACTTATAAACATTATATTGCAATACATCAATATCTGAAATTTCCCAAGAAATAATTAACTTATTTCCGAGTTTTAATACACTAAAATTTCTCGGAATATTTTTATTAATCTCGCCTGTTGTTTTATTCTCAACATAATCGGCAACAATTGCGGTGTCATTTATAACTAACCATGGCATCTCCGGAACTTTTACTTTCATTTTATAAAAATTATTTTTCAAACTGTCGGCAATTCCTAAATTATTTTCCATTAGCGATTTTGCTTTATAAAAAACTGCTCCTTGTACATTCGGGTTTTTTCGGGCAATTCTGATTTGCTTTGGGATTTCTTTGGGATTTTTCCATGATTCTGAACTCGCATCAGCTTTTGCTAAATAAACGGCATGACCGATATATAAATGTTTTCCGTAAGTATGTTCACTCCACCAATTAACTAAAGTGTTATAATCTGCATATGTATTCCCGATGGTCCAGTATAATTGAGGAACAACATAATCAATCCAACCGTTTTTAAGCCATTTCAAAACATCGGCATACAAAGCATCATAATGAGATAAAGCTCTTGTATTTGAACCATTAGGGTCATTTGATTTATTTCTCCAAACTCCGGATGGTGCTACACCAAACGGCATATTTGGTTTAACCGATTTTATACCGTTATTAACTTGCTGAATGAAAAGATTCATATTATTTCTTCTCCAATCTTCAATAGTATTAAAACCTGAATTATATGCCAAAAACGTCTCATCATCAGGTATTCGGATTAAACGGTTAAATTCATTCCGTTTCGGATAAGGGTAAAAATAATCATCAAAATGCACACCGTCAATATCATATCTTTTTACAATATCAATAATAATGTTTGTTATATAATTTCTGACTTCAGGAATTCCGGGATTAAAATATTTATTAATATCATATGTAAAAATCCATTCCGGTTTTCGTTTAGATATATGATTTTCACAAATATCTGCATATTCAATAGTAGCAACGGCTCTAAACGGATTTATCCAAGCATGAAATTGTATATTTCTTTTGTGTGCTTCTTTAATCATAAATTTCAGAGGATCGTAATATGGTTCGGGGGCTTTCCCTTGTTTTCCGGTTAACCATTCTGACCAAGGTTCATAATCCGACTGAAAAAATGCGTCTGCAGCCGGGCGTACTTGAAAAAAAACAGCGTTTATTCCGATTTTCGAAAAAACATCCAACATATCAATGAATTCTTTTTTTTGTTCTTCGACACTTAAATTTTTGTTGCTCGGATAATCAACATTTTTAACTGTTGCAATCCAAACAGCTCTCATTTCTGAAGAAATTTTCTCTTGTGATGATAAATTAATTGATATCAGCAATAAAAGTATAATGTTTAATAAAAATCTCATTTTGTTCTTCATAATCATTAAATTCTCCTGTATTTTTTTTCCCGAATCCAAGCCGTCAGAAGTGACTCTCCTATTGAGGTTTGAGTTTTCCAATTTAATTCGATATTTGCTTTATCTGTATTTGCCCATATCTGCTCAACGTCTCCCGGTCTTCGTTCTGTAATTCTATAATTTAATTTTATACCTGTAACGGCTTCAAAAGTTTTAACTATTTCTAAAACAGAATTTCCTTTGCCTGTACCCAAATTAAAAACTTCAAAATCAGATTTATTGTGATGATTTAATAATCGATTGATTGCCGCAACATGTGCTTTGGCTATGTCAACCACATGAATGTAATCACGAACTGCCGTACCGTCCGGAGTGTTATAATCATTTCCGAAAATTTTTAACTCTGCTCGTATTCCGGCTGCTGTTTGGGTAATAAACGGAACTAAATTATTTGGTGTTCCGAGAGGCAGCTCTCCTATTTCTGCACTTTCATGCGCACCGACAGGATTAAAATAACGCAAGCTGACAGCCTTACAATTTCCGTTGTTTGATTTAATAAAATCTTGTATTATTTCTTCGGAAATCTGCTTTGTATTTCCGTAGGGAGAATCGGCTTTCAAAATCGGCGATTGCTCTGTAACCGGCAGTTTATTCGGTTGACCGTAAACGGTACAAGATGAAGAAAAAACAATTGATTTAATTTTATGTAATTTTATATTTTCTAAAACATTAATTAATGACAACAAATTGTTTTCATAATATTTTAAAGGCTCCTGCACCGATTCTCCTACGGCTTTATACGCAGCAAAATGTATTACAGAATCAATATCAGAGTGTGAATTAAAAAACTGTTCTGTCAGCGTTTTGTCTTTTAAATCAATATTAAAAAATATCGGTTTAACACCTGTTATTTTTTCAATTCCGGAAATAACATCAATTGAGGAATTTGATAAATTATCTACAATAATATATTGATGTCCGGCATTAAAAATCTCAACCGCAGTATGCGACCCGATATATCCGGTTCCACCGGTTATTAATATTTTTGCCATTGTTTAAAAATTTTTCAAAAATATAAAAATTAAATCAGTTTTATGCAAAGCGTGAGTTTTGTATATATTAAAAAATATGTTTAAGTTTGTTAAAAATCTACAACATTATGGAAATAAGCCAACACATCAAAAATCTGCTCAAATCAAATGACATAGTTATTTTGAGCGGTTTCGGAGCATTTGAAACGAACCAACTATCAGCAAAATTTGATCCGGAAACAAAGACAATTTCTCCTCCGATAAAAATTGTTACATTTAATCAAACTGTTCAGGAAGACACCGGACTTTTGGTAAAGTATATGGCAGAACAAGAACATATTTCATCAGATAATGCACGCGAACAAATTAACGAATATGTTAAAACCATAAAGACAAAATTATCCGAAGGACAAGTTATTGAATTTATTGATTTAGGAAGTTTTTCACAAGAAGCCGACGGAACAATAAATTTCTCGTTTTTATCAGATGACAATTTATTATTAGATTCATTTGGTTTGCCTACGGTTTCAATAGTGGGAAAAACAGGACAGGAAATTTCATCCGATAATCTAAAACAGAAAATAGAACCTGAAACAAAACCCAAAACACAAGCCCCAAAAAAAGAACCTGAAAAAATAATAAAACCGCTTACGCAAAAACCGATAAAAAAAGAAAATAAACCTGTTTCCGTTGATAAGTCGAAGAAAAAACGTATCGGATTGAAAGTTTTTTTAATCTTTTTGGCTCTTGTTGCAGTATTCTTAACTGCCGTTTATTTTATTAAACCGGATTTATGGGCAAAAGGCTATGATTTTTCAGCTCAAAAATTAACTGTAGTAAAACACAAAATCTCACAACTTTTTAATAAAGAAGGAGATAAATATGAAATTATTGACGAAATAGCTCCCGACACAAATAAAACTGACGGAAATACAACTCAAATAGTTGAAGACAATAATGATGAGAATAAAAGTGAGGATGTTAATGAAACTGCGATTAAAAATGAAACTACCGTAAATAATACTCCTGTAAATAATACAAAAAAAGAAACCGTTGAAAATCAGGTTATTGAGGATAATTCAAAAGTTACAACCGGAGTAAACGGAAAATATTATATAATTGTAGGAAGTGTTGTATCTGAAAAAGAAGCTAAAAATGAACAAAAACGTTTTTCGTCAAAAGGAATTTCAACAGAAATTATTCATGTTCCTACAATAAACAGATATAGAATTTCTCTCGGAGAATTTAATTCGATAAAAGCAGCACAAGAATATTATTCAAAAATACAATCAGAGCACGGAACTATCGAGGCTTGGGTTTGGGAAAAATAAAAAAAGGTCAATTGACCTTTTTTTACAATAGACTATAAATGTATAAAGTCGATTTTCGAATCGGCTTTTTTTATTTTATACCTAATTCTTTTTCAACAATTGCGGTTACATCATCAGCATCATCGTAATATAATAAAACACTTCTGTCCATAATAAATCGATAACCGTTTTTAACAGCTATATTTTTCAATGCTTCATTAAACTTTTTTCTAATCGGCTCATAAATTTCATTTTGTTTTTTTATTGCATCTTCTTGTGCCGAAACTTGAAATTTTTGAATCCTTTCACCAAGAGATTTAATCTCTTCTAATTTAGTTTCTTTCATTAAAGCAGACAATGTTGTTTCATTTGCTTGATAATCCGCAACTTTTTTATTATATTCCTCTTGCATACTTTTAATCTGATTTTCTAATTGTGCTACATATGCCGAATAAATTGTATCGGCTTTTTTTACTTCAGACATTTTTCTGTAAACCTCATTTCCGTTTATATGACCGAATTTTACTTTTTGAGCATTCAGGTTCCCGAGGCTTAAAATCATTGCAAATACCGTTAATAGTGTTAATTTTTTCATGTGTCTTAAAATTTATAATTAATTAATAATCTGTAAATTGAATGCGAATACTTATTTATAATGCTTGTTCATCCCTGCAGATAGGAACACCTTTATAAATCAGCATGTAATTAATATCTTCCGTTAATCATACTCTTGTGTGTAAAAAATCGTTTTACCCGGGTGTTTCATGTGTATAAAATGTGTAGGTAATTAATAATGTGTACGTTAAATTATATTACAATAAGTATTTTAATTATTCCGGATGCAAATATAATAAATAAAAAACTGTCTGTCAGTAATTAATGGATTTAAATTTTAAACCCGAGCACTAAAATATCATCGTTTTGTATGTTTTTACCTTGCCATGCGTTTAAGGTTTTTAATAAACGACTGCGTTGAATATTGAACGGACTTAAGTTAATTTCTTCCAATAAGTTTCTGAAATTACGTTTCATAAATTTAGTATCGGCAGCACCTCCGAATTGATCTTGATAGCCGTCAGAAAATAAATAAATAACATCGTTAGGTTTGACTTGAATTTTATAATTTGTAAACTTTTGGTCTTTTAATCTTTCATGTATAAATGGGCTTATAGTTATATTATCTGCATTTACTTCTGACATTTTTCCGTTTCTGAAAATTACGAAATTAATACCTGCTCCTGCATATTCTATCAAATTTTCTTTTTTGTGGTAAGATATAACGGCTAATTCCATTCCGTCTCTTATTTCGGTCAGACTATCACCGGATAATTCTTTTCCGATTTCAATTTGAATATTATCTAAAATTTCGGATGGTTTTTTAATTTTTTTATTTAAAATAACTTCATTTAGCAAGTCTGAACCGATAATAGAAAGTAAGGTTCCGGGTACACCGTGTCCGGTGCAATCTCCGATTGCACAAACAGGATTTTCCGAGAAGTCTTTATCGGTATTATTTACCCAATAAAAATCTCCGCTGATGGTTTCTTTCGGTCTGTTTAAAACAAAGCTGTCAGTAAATATTTTGTTAAATAATTTTTCATCAGGCAATATAAAATTTTGCAATTGTTTAGCAAATGCTATACTTTCAGTAATAATTTTATTTTTGTTACTTACGGTTTTTAATGTTTCATTTAACTGATAATTAATAGATTCAATTTCAGTTTTTTGCTCTTCCGACATCAAATTTTGATTTCGTAGATCTTTTGTTCTGTTTTCAATAATACTTTCCAAATTTGCTCTTAAATCTTTCAGTTCATTGTATTTATCAATATTATCGATTGTTCCGATGATTTGGTCTGAAATATTTGTTAAAACCTCAACCATATGAGAATCAAAAACAAATCTTCTTTCTGAATTTTCTATGTATAAAACGGCTCTGACATTATCGCCTGCTTTTAGGGGTAAGCATAAGGCGTTTTTAACAGGAAATGTTTTTAAGTATTCTTTAGTAAATAATGGATTATTTGCAGGGTTGTTAATAGTAAACGGTTTTTGTTTTTCAATGGTTTCATTTATAAGTGCTTCCGGGTAAATATCATTTTGCTTATTTATTTCAGAAAATGGAAAAACCGACTTCAACTCTGATTTTTGCTCTGAAATTGATATTAAAATTGCACGTGTTCCGTTTGCAAATTCAGCTATTGTTTGTAAACTGTCCGACAAGTAAAATGAATTCTTTTGTAAGAGCCTGTTTTTTATTTCATCAATGTCTGAAGTTAATTTATTTAATTCTTCTGTTTGTTTGTATAAGCTCGAAAAATTGAAAGATAATATATACGATTGTGAAAAAATGAATATAAATATACCTACAGGAACCAAAAAAATCGTATTAATAATGTCTGAGATATATAAAATATCATTAACTGCCGTAAATAATACAATTAATACGCCGATAAACGGTATAACGGCTCCCCTGTCTTTTTTAAAGATACTTTTAATTTGAGCGAATAAAACATATATGATGGTTACCGCACCAAGAATCATAAAAACCGGCAAAGTAAACGCATAGTTTAATAAACTTGTAAAAAGAACGATTAAAATCATTAAAATATTTATCCCTGTAATAACTTTAAAATAAACAAGAGATAAATACTTTGGATATAATTTATAAAAAAACAAACCAAAAAATATGAGCCTTAAGAAATTGCTTATATAATCAATCTTTTTTAAAATTATCCATGATAAATCCGGGAAATAATATGTAATAAGAACTTCTCCGTTAGTTATCATACTCAAAATTTCAAAAACTAATAAACTGCCGAAAAATAGTAAGGAAAAATCTTTTCTTTTAAACGCAAATAAACCGAAGTGAAATAAAGCCATTATTAATAAAACACCGATTAAGAAAAATTCAAATCCTCGTGCTGAATTTGTTTTATTCATTATTTGTAAAGGAGTTCCGATAATTACAGGATTGTCTATTCCCCCTTTTCTGTGATGGAAGTTGCTGACTTGCAGTACAATATCAAGTGTATCATTTGCAACCGGATATATGGTATAAAGTGTTTTTTGAGCCGGTATCGTTTTTTCTTTAATAGTTGCCGGGATTCCGCAAGATAATATGGAATCGCCGTTTATCCATAATACATAGGACGATTCAATACGTTTTAACCGAAGTGCGATTAATTCTGTTTGCTTAGGGAGTATAACCCTTAAACTATATGTACCGTATCCGATATTAAATTTTTCTTTATTCTTAAAATATGTATTATTCCAAAGTCCCGGAACATCAACTAACACATATTCTGTATCATTTTTTTTAATTACTTGCTCAGGTTTATACAATTTTTCGGGATAAAACTTCCATTTACCGTTTAATTCAATCTCTCCCGATGTATTAAAATTGTAATTTCTTAAATCAAATAAGGCTTTTTCAGAGCTTTTTTGGGAAAAACTTCTTTGTCCGAAAATCAGAATGATAATCGTTAATAAAATTGATATGTATGTATTTGTTTTCAATAGATTAAAATCTTATTCCTGCTATTAAAATATCATCGGTTTGTGATTCCTTGCCTTTCCATTCGACAAAAGTTTTTTCAAGATGTTGTTTTTGAACCGTAAACGGCTCTTTATAAACCGATAGTAATAAATCTTTAAATTTGTTTTTCATAAATTTTCTGCCTGTTTCTTCACCTGTTTGATTATAAAAACCGTCAGAAAATAAATATAAAACATCACCGTCATTTATAGGTATGTGCTTGTTAGTAAAATATTTATTCTCTTCCTTAATACTTTCTTGGTCTGTAAATCCGATTGAAATCGGACTTGCTTTAAATTCAATTAAATTATTATTCGAAATAATGAAAACCGGATTTTGTGCACCCGAATACACTATTTCTTTATTTTTTGAATTGTAATATACAACTGATAAATCAATTCCCATTACATCATTCTGCTCTGAAAATTTTGCGGTAAATTCTTTTTGTAAGGTATTTAAAATTAATTTTGGCGATATAATTCCTTTGAATAATATAATTTCGTTTAATAAGCGATGTCCTATGATTGACATTAATGCTCCCGAAACACCGTGCCCGGTAGAATCGGCAACAATATAAATACTTTCGGTATTGCTTATTCGGCTAAACCAATTAAAATCGCCGCTTAAATTAGATTTTGATTTCATGAAAATAAAATTATCGGAGAAAACAGAACTAATTTCCCTTTCAGAAGGTAAAAATGCCTGTTGTATTGTTTCGGCATATTTTATTCCGTCATTTATTTCCTGATTTTGTTTTTCTAAATCATGATTTAATTTATCTGTTTGAATATTTTGTTGTTCAATTTGATTTCGAATGATTTTTAGTTCATTGTTTCTGTTTCTGATTTCATCGGAAACCTCCTGAACTTTCGCTTCCAATTCTTCATTAAACTGTTTTAATTGTTTATATGAGTCGTAATTTCCAATAAAAATGAAAATCTGAGGAAGAATTGCTTCTAAAAGCTCTTTGCTTTTTTGGTTGAAATTCGGTTTAATTTCAAAGTTTTCAAAATACAGTAATGCTTGTAAATTATTATCTTTTACAAAGGGAAAAGTAAAGATTGATTTTATTCCTCTTTCCATGAAATACACAATGTCTTTGGCGGTTAGATTATCTGTTGAAAGTGTGTAAACCGACGTTTTTGATGCAATTGCTTTTTTAACATTAAATGCCGAAAAAAACACATCTTCTTTTGACGAAAACATTTTCACTTTCAAGCTTTTAACTTCATTTTCTGCCTTTAAATATTCATTGTTTGTAATCCATTCATTGTTTTCTGATGTAAAAATCAAAGACCTGTCAACTTCCAACACTTCAGATATTGTTTTTAAGGGAGATTCAAATTTGAATGATTCGGCAGCAAACAAAGCATCTTTTATTTGCCCTTGTATCAATAAATTCTCGGTAATTTTTTTAATCAGCGAGTAGGCTTTAGAATTTTGAATTGATATTAAATAGGAATGAAAAATAATAAAAATGAAAATCCCGAATACAGTTAAGGAAATCGTATTAATAACTCCGTATTCTTTTAAAATATCATTTGTAACCGTTAATATCAAAACGGCAATACCTAACAATGAATATATTGTGCCGACCTTTTTATCTTTTAATGCTCTGAACTGCACTATGAACAGATAAATTAAACCAAAACCGGTTATAATAAAAAAAACAATAAGTAAATGACTATAAATATCTGCTGTTGTAAGAATTATCACTAACTGAATAAGAATTACAATAATTGCATAAATTTTAACAATCGTTTTTTTGAAATAATCTTTAAATGAGAGATAGATAAATAAAATAAAAAATAATGCACGCAGGTAATTTGAACCATGGTGTATTTTTAAAAGAAACTCCCAATTAAATTCAGGGAAGATTTGAGTCAGTAATATATTACCGTCAGTTAAGGAAAAAACTGCCGAAAAAATTAAAGTAAATGCAAAATATAAATTTAGTTTATCGTTTTTTCTGAACATAAAAAGCCCTAAATGATATGCCGCCATAATTAACAATGCACCCAATAAAAAGAAATTCAGATAAGAAACAACATCTGACTCTTTTATTATGTTTTGAGATTTCCCAAACAAAATTGGGTTTTCAATACCTCCTTTTTTGTGGTAAAAATTACTTACTTGCAAAATTATATCAGCCGATTTCTTTTCCGGTTTATACAAAATAACATCTGACGACCACTTCGGTTTGGATTCGGATTTTGAAGTGCCTACAATTCCGTTAGAATATAATAATGTACTGTCAACAAATAATTTGTATGATGATTGTAAGCGAATGATTTGAAAGGCATATAATTCGCCGGGTGTTAAGCCTGACATTTTAAGTCGATATGTTCCGTAGCCTTTTGAACCGCTTTTTAATTGTTTGTTCCACAAACCCGGAACCTGAATGTATTCAAACTTAATTTGCGTATTTGCTTTAAAGTTTTCATATGTAAGAAGTTGATTTTGATAAAATTCCCATTTACCGCTTAAAGCAATGTTTTCTTCATCAATTCGGAATGATGAAATCTTACAACTTGCTTCGGCTACATTGTTTTGACCGGAAACACCTTTTGCCGATAACACAATAATTATCAGTAAAATACAAAACCGGTATCGAATAAAAAATGAGTCCATAATTATCGACTAACTTAAATATTTATTTTGTAATAAATAAATAAATTTGATAAAAAAATGATTGTACAAGTATCCTTCTAAATAAATCTTTTTAATCTTGCTGTAAATTTTATTTCATATATTTTTTAACTTTGTGAAAATAAGATACTTTAATGAACAATAAGAATTTTGTAATAATTACTGCCGGCGGAATCGGTAACCGAATGAATTCTGAAATACCGAAACAATTTTTAAAAATTGCTGACGAAGTTATATTAATGATGACTATTCGTAAGTTTTATGATTATGATTATGATTTGAATATCCTGTTAAGTCTTCCGGAAAACTATATTTCCTATTGGAATAATCTGTGCGAAAAAGAACAATTTAAAATAAAACACAGCATTGTTGCAGGCGGTCAAACCCGATTTCATTCCGTTAAAAATGCCCTAAACAGGGTTACGGGCGACGGGTATGTTGCTGTTCATGACGGGGTAAGACCATTGGTTTCTGCTCAAACAATTATGAATACCTTTGTTTCTGCTCAAACCTACGGTAACGGAATTGCGGCATTACCGATAGATTTTTCATTACGAAAAACTATTGAAAATTCCAATATTTCCGAAAACAGAGAACAGTTTAAACAAATTCAAACACCTCAAACATTTTCTGTAAACATTTTAAAAAAAGCATACGAATTAAATTATGACAACTCGTTTACAGACGATGCTACGGTGGTAGAAAAAACGGGAGAAAAAATCTTTTTATGTGAAGGAAATAAAGAAAATATTAAAATTACAACGGCTTTTGACATTAAATTTGCAGAGTTTTTACTGAATGGAGTCTTTTAAAGCTTCTCTTTTTTCTGCATCTTCGTAATATTTGTCATCTCTTTCTAATGAATTATCATGTTTAAAGACACCATTTCTAAACAATTCTTTTCCGTGCTTCGTTTTTGTACGCATATCTAATACGTAAGATAAACCGGCAATAGGCATTATTAAAAATCTGTTTTTATCAGGAATTACTGAAAAGCCTATTTTTAGTCCTGCAAAACCGCTTAATTTTCTTCCGGAATACCCCATAATTCCTCCTTTAGCTTCTACAGACCAATGTTTAATAAACCCATGCGCATAATAATCAAGCCCTCCGAAATAATTAAACATTCGATTCATATGTCCGTCAATATCAATACCTGTGTACCAAACAAAGCCGGGCAACAAAACAAGTGTTTCTCTGAATAATATGGATTGATTGATTAAAGGATGCTCATACGAACTAAACTTAAAGGCATATTTGAAGCCCAATCTTAAGGTTAATAAATAATCTCCGGGACTGCAATGTGACGGCTCGTTTAAAAAATGGCTTACAATTATTTCATTTTGTATCGCTATGGTAACCGGAATAGGCGAATCCGAAGGAGTGTATTCGGAGAACCGGAAATTGAGCTTATCATTTAATTTTAAAGCCGGACGAGGATAATATAACCCGTGTTTTGAGGAAACTAAAAATTTCCTTTCAAATAATGCAAATTTTACCCAGCGTCTTTTATAAAATACATGCGGTAAAACAAATATTCCGACAGGATTTGCAGAAATTTCATCACGTTTTGTTAATCCGAATTTTGATGGGCGAAACAAACTGACTTCCAATTGCTTTTCGGAAACAGTAAAAGCAGTTCCGTCAGTCCAAAACGGGTTTTGAGCCGTTGTATGAACCGCATTGAATACAAAAAGAAGAAAAATAATTTTAGAAAAATGTATTTTCATTTAAATTTTTATGTTTTGAATGATTGAAATTCTGTTAAAAAAATATTACTAATTTCTTTAACAGATTGCTTAATCGGTTTAAAATTATAGTTTAATGTTTTTGTAATTTTTTCATTTGAACATGTATGTTTAATTTGTGCCGAATGAATTGTATGTTTCGTTAACCTCGGTTCTTTGCCGGTAAAATAAAACCGTATATTGTCCCATGTTTTTAGTGTATGTAACATATAATCAGCAGCATATATGTTAGCTCGTTTTTTATTAAAATTATCTGCAATATAATTAAATACATCTCTAAACGAAAGATTTTCTCCGTTTACAATGTATCTTTCGTTGCTGATATTACTTTCCGTTAATAAAATCATTACATTAACAAGATCATTTACATCTACAAAGCCATTTTCACCTTTTGTATAATATTTTAATCCGTCCCATACGGTTTTAAACATTCTCGGACTTCCATGTAACCAATTCCCTGCACCTAAAATTATTGACGGATTTACAATAACCATATTTAATCCTTCTTCTGCACCTCTCCAAACTTCTTTTTCTGATTGATATTTGCTTAGGGCATAACCGGAAATAGTTTTAAAATTGGTTTTTTCTGTTTCTTCGGTTAAAGATTCTCCGTTATTTGCATCACCCAAGGCAGCCACTGAGCTTACATGACATAATTTTTTAATGCCGTTTTCAATACAAGCATTAACAATATTCGCAGTGCTTTGAACATTATTATATATCATTAAATTCCTTTCCGATGGTTTAAAAGAAACCATTGCGGCAACATGATATACATAATCAATTCCGATGGTTGCTTCAGAAACTAATAAATAATCTGATAATTCAACTTCAATCCAATTAATTTTATTATATGTTTCAAGATTATTATTGTCGAGTGCTTTAAATATTTTTTTAACATGTTCTAAATTACTACTTTTCCTTAATGAAGCAAAAACTGTGTAGTTTTTTTTTATTAAATGATATAACAAATATGAACCCGTCATTCCGGTGCCGCCTGTAACAAAAATTTTCATGTGTCTAAAAATAAACTATTGATTAAAATTCTGCAAAAATTATTATTATCATAGATAATACCGGTTTTCTCCGTACTTAGGAACACCTTCTTCAAACATAAAGAAATTAAGGTATTCTGTTAATCATGCTCCTTTGTGAAAAAAATATCAAAAGGGAGTATCTTCGAGTAACTCTTTCGAAATAATCTTCTAATAAAATATAAAAAACACAAGCAGGCAAAAAATTTTTAAACCTCTATATTTTGATTTAAATAAAAAAACAGAAATTTATTTATTTTATTTCATAAATTTTAGTGAAATTTGCAGATATATTTTAAATATATTTAAATGTTGAATACGATTCCGATTTATATACTTATTTCATCGGCTTTTATTGTTTCATTAGTTATTACTTTGGTATCCATACCTTCAATTATAAAGGTATCTCGACTAAAAAATTTATTTGACGAACCGGACGAACGAACCGTTCATGTACATAAAACTCCGACTTTAGGCGGATTAGCTGTTTTTTCAGGATTTTCAATAAGTACACTTTTTTTCTGTGATATTTTTATAATACCTGAGTTAAAATATGTTATTGCGGGGATTATTGTTTTATTTTTTATCGGTATTAAAGATGATATTTTAGTAATTGCCCCGATTACCAAATTAGCCGGACAGGTTTTTGCCGGTTTGATTATTATATTATTTTCAGATTTACAATTAACTAATTTACACGGGTTTTTCGGTATATACGATATTCCGCCATATATAGGTATTCCTTTAACAATTTTCACCTTTCTGGTTATAATAAACGGTTTTAATTTAATTGACGGAATAGACGGACTTTCGGCCGGTATAGGAATAGTTTCGGCCGGTTCTTTAGGCGTTTGGTTTTATTTAACAGGCGAATATCAATATACAATTATCGCCGGTTCAATTATCGGGGCTTTAATCGGTTTCCTTCGATTCAATTTATTTAGTGATAAAAATAAAATATTTATGGGAGATACAGGCTCATTAATTCTGGGTTTGATAATTTCTGTTCTTATTATCCGATTTAACGAAATGAATATAAATCATAATTTTGACTATGCAAAATATGGTGCTCCTGCAATATCTATTGCAATCTTAACCGTTCCGTTGTTTGACACTTTAAGAGTTATGTTTATTCGTTTTTTTCAGAAAAAACCATTATTTAAACCCGACAAACAACATATTCATCACATGTTTATTCAATTAGGACTTTCACATAAACAGGCTGTTGTTATCATTGTTTTTATAAATTTTTTATTTATTATTGCCGCAATGTATTTACATAACAAAATGGGAATAAGACGATTAATCCTTTTATTTTTATTATCGGCAATGATAATTTTTTACATTCCCGTTTTATTAAAAAAGAAAAAATAATTTCAGTTTGTCAAATGAGAAGAAGAATTTATATACCATTTGCATTCTTATTAATTTTTATTTCTGAAATATCTTATAGTCAGGATTATTCTTTTAATTATGACAGACTTATATTTGCTGAATTTCAATATATCAATGACAGCAGTTTTCATTTAACAATAAAACCGTTTTCTAAAAATGAAGCCGTTTTAAATAACTATGACAGTTTAAAATTTAAAAATTCTTTTTTAAAACATCTCTTCAACAATAATTTATTTATTGTTCACCGTAAGAAGGCAAATATTGTAATTAACCCCATAATACAATATACAAATACAGTTTCATTAAATTCATCTGAATTTTATTCTGATAAGCGTATCGGTTTTCGTTTAAGTACAGCTATAAAAAATAAATTAAATTTTTCGGGTAATTTATTTTATGTGCATGCAAATTTACCGGAATTTCAAATATACTCAACAGATTCATTTCAAATTTTATATCATTACGGCTATCTGAATCCGATTACAAGTAATAATTTTTCTTTTGTTTCTTTTACCGGAGAATTAAGCTATCATCCGTCTGACTTTATCAGCTTTCATATCGGAAACGGAAAACATTTTTTTGGGAACGGATACCGTTCGTTATTTTTGTCTGATAACAGCAGCTCTTACCCCTATTTTAAAACAACTGCCGATGTTTGGAAAATAAAATATATATGGTTAATTGCCAAATTAAAAGACTTTGAACTGCTGACCAATGAACTATCGGACACATTATATAATAAAGCCGTATTTTTACATTATCTGAGTGTCAATTTAACAAAGCGATTTAATTTTAATTTTTTTGAAGCAATTATTTCTAATCCGTATGATGAAACCGGAAATAAAAACGCTTATGAAGCCGCTTATTTCAATCCGGTAATTTTTTACCGTCCCGTTGAATTTTATTCAGGAACGTCTGACAATTCATTAATGGGTGTAGGTATAAACTTACGAATATTCAAATCTGCTTTTATCTATTCTCAATTTTTGTTAGACGACCTTGTAATATCTTCATTAAAAGACGGTTCCGGGTGGTGGGGTAATAAATTCGGATTACAGCTGGGGATAAAAACGTATAATACATTAAATATCAAAGATTTATTTTTCAGGCAAGAATTTAATCTTATCCGACCATATACCTATTCACACGGATACAGTGTTTCGGAAAATTCTGTATCGAACTTAAATTACGGACACTATCACCAAAATTTGGCACATCCTTCCGGGGCAAATATTGCAGAAGCAATCAGTCAGCTCCTGTATTACAAAGGGCGGTTTTCTGCTGCTTTAAAATTCACTTTTTCCGAAAAAGGAATTGACACAGATTCTGTCAGTTACGGCGGTGATATTTATAAAGCATATAATTTGAGGCCCGCTGATTACGGAATCAAATTTTTACAAGGGAACGTATCAATACATAAATCATTCGACTTAAAATTCTCATATATAATAAACCCAAACTATCACCTTGCGGTAAATACCGGCGTATTTTACCGAAGCATATCTGATACATCCGAAAAACCAAAAAATTTATTTATTTACTTCGGTCTTTCAACAAACGTTTTTAATGATTATTCGGATTTTCAGCATTAATATTTAAAAAACTGATTTTTTAACTTTTTTTCCGTTTTTTTTATCATTTCCTTACAAATTTATAGTTTTCCCGACTTCGCACATTTTATAATATAATCAACAGGTAATCAGGGTTA
>DYOF01000216.1 GCA_020720665.1 Acetofilamentum sp.
ATATAACAATAAATAATAATTGGAACTACCGGAAATTATCTTTAATTTTGCGTTTAAATACATATCAAAAACACTGATGTTAATCCTGAGAGGCAAAACGAAACCAAACAGTTTTTAATACTTTAAAGAGCGTGGCTATAAGAATTTTTTAATTACGTTTTGTTCAAAATAGGATGTTCCGTTGTGCTTTAAATAAAAAGTATTATACATAATTATAAACACTCAATCAGCAGAATATTAATTTTAAACTTTCAAACAGATGAAAAAGAACATTTTTTTTGTAACTATTACAGTTTTATTATTTATGGCTTGTAACAACTCTGATGAAGAGCAAAAGCAATCAGATTCATTAGCATTAATTGAAACAAAGGCTCCTGAAATACTAATTTCAGAATTTAATATTAAAGCCGGTGATTTCGTAGGAAAAGAAGTTTCGGTATCCGGAATTGTTGATCATGTGTGTAAGCACAGCGGGAAAAAAATACTATTAGTTGATGGCGACAACAAAATACATGTGTTTAATGATGAACGATTTAGCGAAGATATAGCCGGTCAAAAAATTTCAGTTACAGGAATTGTGGAAGAAGAAAAAATTGACGAAGCTTATTTAACCGAATGGTCAAATCATGAGAAAGGCAGTCATAGTTCCGGATCCGAAGCAGACAAATCTGAACTTAAAAAAGTTGAATCTAAAATTCAACAACTCAGGGATTCATTGAAAAAATCAGGAGTTGATCACTTTTCTAATTATTCTTTAAAATACAAATCTCACAAAGAGACTAAAAAATAAAAGATACAAATTTCAATTAATTAAAGACTTTTTGTAAATTATAAAACTCAAAAAGTCTTTTTAATTTTACATTATTTATGAAACAACTAAGAAAATGGAGTAGAATATTACATCGTGATATCGGATTTTTTTTCATCGGTGCAACATTAATATACGGAATTTCAGGAATTGCACTTAACCATATGAAAGATTGGGATCCGAATTATGTTGTTGATATTAAAAGAACTACAACCGCTATTGATTTTTCTCAAAAAAATATTTCCAAAGATAAAATATTGAGTTTATTAAATGAATTTGATGTTTCCGAAAATTATAAATCATATAATTTTGTAGAAAACGGTGATATTTTAAGAATATATTTAAGCGGGCGTTCATCCGTTACCGTCAAACCTTCAACAGGAGAAGTTATGGCTGAATTTGTTAAAAAAAGAGCCTTGTTTTATCAGGTTAATTATTTACACTATAACCCGGATCGTTGGTGGATGTGGTTTTCGGACATATTCGCTTTTGCCTTAATTTTATTAGCCATAACATCATTATTTATGATAAAAGGGAAAAAAGGAGCTTGGGGAAGAGGCGGCATTTATATCATAGCCGGAATAATTATTCCGATTTTATTTTTGATTTTTTTATGATAAATTCGGTCATCATTAAT
>DYOF01000103.1 GCA_020720665.1 Acetofilamentum sp.
AAACGTAGCAACCCAAGCCGAATCGAAAGGATAATCGGTTGTGTATTGGGCTTGTGCTGTGTGCGGAAGTAAAAATGAAATTATTCCGACAATTTTTTTTGTATTTATTTTCATTTTCGTAGTGTATTTTCTGAAATCATTTTGTGTCAAGTTTACTTTCGGTGAGGGCTTCGCCGCTCACAAGGTTGTTAGTTATTATTGCTTAATAACGGTAAATTTAGACGTTTATTTTACACAGTAAATGACTTTGTTTAAAAATTAAAATAATTTATTAAGAATTTTAAAAGATATTTGTTGAAATATCGTATCTTTGGCTGACAGGAAAAAATAAAAATCAAGAATTTGCCGGTTTTAAGTAAAATAAAATACAAATTTTCTAAAATTAATATACTGTGCGGTGAATTTTTGCGTTCAATCTTTAATATTTGACTAATAAAACAGTATTAATAATGTATAAATTATAAAAACTTATGAGAAAAATTATTTTTCTTTTATTGGCGGTAATTTTTTTAACCCTCAATACAGGCAGTTCCCAAACTTATGTTGACATTTCTAAAACAGGAACATGTGAACAAGCATATGACATTTCAAGATTTACGATTTTCGGTCCTACAACCGCACCCGAAGCAGTGGGTTCTGATAATAATCAATCATTTGAACTTGTTAAGCATCCTACTTGGTATAAATTTACGATACAAAAAAGCGGAATATTATTATTTGACATTATTCCTCAAAACCCAAAAGATAATTACGACTTTATATTATATTCCGCAACCGATAATTTTTGTGAAAAATATAAAAAAAATGAATTGAAGCCTATACGCTCAAATTTTAACCCGCAAGATAATCTTAAAGGAATTACCGGTTTATCATACAACGGAGAAGAACCCGATTTTGAAAAAGGGTTAATGGTTGAAGAAGGAGAAGTTTACTATTTGGCATTAAATAATGTTTTCAAAAACGGAAAAGGACATACCATAATTTTCAAACAATTAAAAACGATAACACTTACCGGAAAAGTGCTGAACAATAGTAATGACAAACCGCTGAAAGCAGATATTCGTTGGTTAAACCTTAGGAATAATGATTTATTTGTAAGTTCTCAAACAGAAAAAAAAGGTTCCTATGAAATTGATATTTTATTAAATAACCAACAAAATACATTTCCAAAATATGAGCTTTGTGTGTACTCCGAGGGGTTTTTTCCTGAATATCAAATCTTCTCTACGGCAAAAGCAAATGAACTTAATAATAATGAAATAAATTTCAAATTAAACAAAGTTGTTAAAGGTATAAATAACGAAGGATTGGGGGTTATTTATTTTGAACCGAATGAAGCTTCAATTGTTCCCGTCTCAGAATACGTTAAACGTAGATTATTGATTTTTATGCAATTAAATGAAAAAGCAGAAGTTATTTTAGAAGGACATACAAACGGTTTATATCCGAGTACTGATATTGATTATGAGCTTTCAACCGAACGCTCCGAGGTTATTAAAAAATATTTAGTTGAAAACGAAATTGATGCTTCAAGAATTAAAACTGAAGGAATGGCAAGTAATAAAGAAATTTACCCGATTCCTGAAACAGAAGAAGAAGAAGGATTTAACCGAAGAGTTGAAATTAATATCGTTAATTTTTAATTATAATTGAAACTAAAAAAAGCGAGTAATTTCTCGCTTTTTTTATAATACTTTAAATCCTTTAATCTTTTGATAAAAGCTTGAAGGTGAAAATCAATAAAATAGAATACAGCTTGCGGATTTAAGGTAATATTTATTCCTGTTTTGAAAAATACAATTAACAAAGAAACATTCTCAAAATCCTAATCTACTGACAAAATTCGGCTCGCTCGTTGTTGAATTTTGTTTGGCTAATCTATTACTTTTATTTTATATCGTTTGCTGTTAATTGTCGGCGGCAACCAACCGGTTTCAATTGAAAAGCACAAGCCGTATAATCCTTGTGCATCCGGCACAGCAATATCAACCGAAAGTTCTTTATTTAGCATATCATCAGATATTCTTATGCTTTTACCTTGTTTTATTATCGTTTTCTCTTTAAAAAAACAATAGTATAAATATGAAGGATAATCCGGATTTGCATTAATATTTAAGGGAGTATTTGAGGTATTTGACAAAATTAATGTTACTTGAACAGTATCTGAAACCCGAGCTTCCTTTTCTAAAGCTGTCGGACGAATTCTAATCTTTGAAAAAGATTGAAAATTGTTAATAAACGTATAACAATATTTCTTTGAAGTATTAGGGATATTGTCAAATTTATTTTCGTAATAATTGGGAATAATAATAATATTCTTCCCTCTAAATTGTTCTTCGCAGTTCCATGTATCAAATTGATTTTTTCGTCCCATTATATTATTCAGCGAAAAAGCTTCCGATTGTGTGTAAAATGAATATAATGATGCCTTTTGATATGAATTTATAAAAGCTACCGGGCGATTGTCGGCTACTTTTTTTATGGCAAGCATATCATTTTTGTTTCTGAAATTGCTTTTTAATTTTGTAAACATCAAAGCATTATCTAGTTTAGAATCAATAACGATAAATAATCCGGCAGAAACAATCATTATTAATGAAATTATAAATGTAAGCCTTAATATTTGCTTTGAATTTTTTAAGCTCGTTAAGTAATTATAAGCGAAATAGAGTGCGGGCATCACTATAAAAATAGTCCAATGTGCCTCAACCCTTCCTTTAAATGTCATTAAAAAGAAAAACATATAGCCGCCCCAAAACAGAAATTTAAGTGTTTTCTCAAATTGATTTTTAACTTGCTCCTTTATTGCTGCTATAAAAAAGATAATGCCGGTAATCGGTCCGGTAACAAACAGTTGACTGATAAGATATTCAAAAGAAAAATTGATATTATATGCTTCAACACTTCTTTCAAAAAAATGATATTTAAAAGAAGGGAAATTGCTGTTCAGTTGCCATAAAAAATGCGGAATTAATAATGATAAAGAGATAACAGCAGTGAGCCAAAAGTAACGATTGAAAATTAATTTAATATTGGAAAGAACCGTTAAACCAATAATAATAAACCCGTGATACTTAGACAAACACATCAGTGCAGTAATAAGCCCCAAAAGAAATGCATTCTTTAAACTTGGCGATATTGTAAATTCCTTATAAAGAAGCAAATACACAACAAATGTTAATAGGAAGGGCGAATCAGGAATAGCATAAAACCCGATAAAATGAAGTATCCCGACAGAGCTTACCAATAAGTAAAATGACTTTATATCTTTTGGTTTTATAATTTTTTCTATGATAAATATAGTAAGAACACTAAAAATTATCGAGAAAAACCTTACACCTACTTCATTTTGCTTAATTATATACCCTAATTTTATAATTAAAGCTATTATCGGCGGATGGTCAAAATACCCCCATGCAGGTTTTTGGGAATACATCCAATAATAGGCTTCATCAGATGTTAATTCTGTATAATATGCCCGAACCGACAAACCGATTAACCATAAAAAGTAGAATAAAATTCTGATATAAAGGTTTAATTTAGAGTTCATACTTATCATGTATTAAGTTCGTTTCAAAGATATAGCTCATCTGCATTAAGCTAAACATCATAAAAAAATTTACAACCGATTATTTCTGACCGACTTAATTCTGTTTCAAAACAGCAATATTAAATGAACTTATTTTAACACAAAATATTGCTGACCGATTTGACTGCCGTCCATAAAAATATCAATATCATATTTGCCTGTAGCTTGTTCCGAATTTGCTGTCCAATAGATACAAACATCTGTTTTTTGACCATTATAAACTAAATCTCGCTTTGAAGAATAGGCAATTTCTTTCCCATGATAATCAAACATTCCGGATTCTTCACTCATTAATATTATCCCATCGGGACCGGCTATTCTGATATATACAAATCGATTTCCTTTTTTTGCGATAACATTATCATCAATTGTAAAGCATACTTTAATTTTATTCAATTTACCGGCTCGATTTGTTTCATTATCTCGTTTATTTAACGGTTGAATAAGAATATTTTCTGCTTTTAATACTTTTGCAATTTTAACTTGCTGCGAAAGGCTATCCTTAATAGTGTTTAAATTTTCGGTTTTTGCAAGAACTTCGCTATAATTTTTCTTAATTTCTGTATTTTCTGAATGTAATTTTATATTTTCTGAATTCAATTGATCAATCTGACGAATATAGTCTTTCATAATCGTTTTCAGCGTTTCGGTTTCTTCTTGTAATTGCTTAATTTTATATAAATCAGAACTTTTAACGTGTTTTAGTTGCTCTAAAGTTTGGGCAATTTTTTCTTTTTCAGCATCCAGTTGTTTATTTATTTCTTCATTGTTTGTTTTTAAACCGTCGTATTGTTTATACATACTTTGAAGTTCTTCTTCGATAACTGCTTTTTCACTTTTTACTTCTGTTAATTCTTTACTCACGGATGTAAAATCTTCTTTTTGCTGAAACTTATCCCAAATCAGCCAAGCAAGAGCAGTTGTTTCAAGTATAATAATAATAATTAATAATTTTGAAGTTGAGTTCATTGTTTTGTGTTTATGTAATTTTATTTATATTAAAGATTTATTCCGGTTTATATAACTGTTTTAAATACATTTGTATTGTATTGTGTAAGCCAAAATATAAAGCATCTGATATTAACGCATGACCGATTGAAACTTCATTTAAGCCTTTAACGCAATCATTAAAATATTTTAAATTTTCTAAATCTAAGTCATGACCGGCATTAATTCCCAAACCTATTTCAATGGCTTTTTCAGCAGCAAGAACGAAAGGTCTTACTGCCTTTTCTTTATTCATTTTAAAATTAGCGGCATACGGTTCGGTATATAATTCAATACGATCTGTTCCTGTTAATTTTGCTGTTTCAATAATTTTAAAGTTTGTATCTGTAAAAATTGAAGTTCTGATATTTTTAGACTTAAATTCTGCTATAATTTCACTCAGAAAACTCTTATGTTTAACAGTATCCCAACCGGCGTTTGAAGTCAAAACATCAGGCGAATCAGGTACTAAAGTAACTTGTTGCGGTTTAATTTCACACACCAAATCAATAAATCGCTTATTCGGATAGCCTTCAATATTAAATTCTGTTGAAACCACTTTTTTTAATTGACAGACATCATCATATCTGATGTGTCGTTCATCCGGGCGAGGATGAACGGTTATTCCCTGTGCTCCGAAATTCTCTGCATCAACAGCCGCTTTTATAACATCAGGTACATTTCCGCCTCTTGCATTTCGAATTGTTGCAATTTTATTAATATTTACACTTAATCTGGTCATTTTGTTTGGCACTGAAATAATTTAATAATATTTTTGGTTTTTTATTCTGACAACAAAAGTATAAATTTTGATTTAATCTTTTCAGTTTTAATCTATTTTAAATATTTTTAAATGCAATCAAAAGAATTAATTTCTGATATTTTTCCTGCAATAAATATTAACGAAATTGGCGAACGGGCATTAGTACGAATGGATTTTTTCAAAATTTCGCATATTCCGTTAACTGATGACAACGAAAATTATTTAGGTTTAATTTCAGAAAACGAAATTTATGATTTTGATTTGCTGAACAAACCTATAGCTTCATATAAAAATGTTATCGGAAGACCTTTTGTGTTTGAAGACCAACATATTTACGATACGATAAATATATTTTCCAAATTAAATATATCGGTTGTTCCGGTTTTAAGTAAGAAAAAGAAGTATATAGGTGCTGTTTGTTTAAATGATATTGTGAAATATTTAGGAAAATTAACCGCAACTGAAAATTCAGGTGCTGTTTTTATTATAGAATTCAATATTCATGACTATTCAATGTCGCAAATAGCTCAAATTATTGAAAGCAATGATGCAAAAATTTTGAGCTTTTATTTATACTCTGACAAAAATTCAACAAAATTAGAGGCAACAATTAAAATTAATACCGGCGATTTTTCTCCTATAAGACAAACCTTTGAACGTTACGGTTATCATATAAAAGCAGCATATACCGAAATTGATAAAATAAACGAATTATTAGAAGAACGATATGATGAATTTATGAATTATCTTAACATTTAATCGGCAGTTTTTAAATATAAATTTCAAACCCAATCCCATTGAAAAAAACCGTTATTATTGCATCCGAAAGCCCTGTTAAAATTGAAGCGGTTTCAATCGGATTTAAAAAAACATTTCAGGGAATCGATTTCAGTTTTAAAACGGTTTCGGTTCCGTCAAACGTATCCGATCAACCGAATTCCGATGAAGAAACTTTAAAAGGTGCTGAAAATAGATGTTTTAACGCATTTAACATGGAAAAAAACTCCGATTTTTGGATCGGTATAGAAGGCGGAATACAAAAATCAGATACAGAAACAGAGGCTTTTGCTTGGGTATATATAATGTCGAAAAATAATTACGGAAAATCTAAAACAGCTACATTTTTCTTACCTGATAAAATCAGAAAACTACTTGACAAAGGGATTGAATTAGGAGAAGCAGATGATATAATTTTTGGTTTGAAAGATTCTAAAAAACAAAACGGTGCAGTCGGTATTCTGACTTCAAACAATATTACCCGCACACAATATTATGCAGATGCAGTTATTTTAGCGTTAATCCCATTTATTAATCCTGAGTTATATTAAAAATTGTAATTTATTACTTAAATCAAAAAACCGATGGATTATAATTTGATTATTTTAGTCGTAATCGGTATTATTGCCGGCTTCATAAATACTTTAGCCGGAGGCGGTTCATTAATTGCATTACCGTTTTTAATTTTCTTAGGATTACCGGCAAATATTGCAAACGGAACACTCAGAATAGGAATTTTTTTACAAAGTTTAGTAGGTGTTTCTGACTTTAGACATCAAAAAGTTTTTACGTTTAAAGAAGGTATATGGTTAGCTGTACCGGCGACAGTCGGCTCAATTATCGGTTCAAAAATAGCTGTTGATATTAATCAACAAATTATGGAATATATAATCGGAGGATTATTAATATTTATGTTTGTGTTTATGTTATTTAAACCTGAAATTTGGCTAAAATCTAAATCAGTGAATATTAAGGATAAACCTACATTTATTCAAATTATTATTCTGTTTCCGGTTGGTTTCTACGGAGGATTTATTCAAGCCGGTGTCGGTTTTTTCTTATTAGCAGCATTAGTATTAGGTGTAGGGCTGGATTTAGTTAAAGCAAACGCTGTAAAAGTTTTTATAATATTAATATACACAATATTTGCACTCGGGGTTTTTATTTTGGAAGACCTTGTTAACTATAAATACGGATTAATTTTAGCAATCGGAAATATGATAGGGGCATTTATTGCTACTCGTTTTGCTGTAAATTGGGGTCCGAAATTTATTCGAATTATATTATTAATTGTATTATTCGGAGCTTCTTTAGAAATTTTTGGTGTTTATAAATATTTAGGAAACATAATATTTTGATAAATAATTTTACTCATACAGTTTCAAAAAATTATTTAAAACATGAACGGATTTCAGATTATGCCGTAAATATTTTTCCGATACTACAAACAAAAAGGACTATTTCTTTCTGCCTGCGAATTAAATTTTATCCATCCGATTAAAACTAATGAATTAAATATAAATAAACCTGTTCCGCACAAATTTAATAAAATAATGCAAAGAGA
>DYOF01000104.1 GCA_020720665.1 Acetofilamentum sp.
TTGTCGTCATCAACAAGGAGAACTTTAAAGTTTTGTGCTTGGTTTACAAAGAATGTAAACATCAAAGCAATTAGAACCAGAAGTTTGTTTTTCATTTTAACAGAATTTTAGAATAATTAATAAATGATTATTTTTTTTGTAAAAGACTTTTCTTTTGTTCTTATTTGAATAAATTTGATTCCTTGATTAATATTGTTGATATTCACATGTTTATTTGAATATGAATTTTCAAAAATCAATTTTCCGGAAATATCATAAATCCTTGTAAAAAAAGTTTCATCGGTATTGTTTTCAATATGTATGGTTTTTTCGTAAGACCAAACTTTTATATCTTCAAAGTCTTGAAAATCAGTAACAGAGCTTACATAGTCGCCGAAATAGAGTTTAAAGCGGTTATCGGGTTCTGATGTTCCTGCCGTGAAGGTGTATTCTGAGCCATTTGTAAGCATCATTGTTTCTCCTGTCCATAAATCTTTTAATTGAACGGGGGTGTTTCCGTCAAACGTAAAATCGGTAACTTTGAATTTGATTTCACCGCCTGCCGATGTTTTAAACCCAACTGAAATTAAAGTGTCAATTTCAGTCATATTTATTCTTAGAATGGCATATTTATTAAAGCCAGACGGGAAGAACGTGTAATGTTTTGATTCTGAAAACGGCAAAATTTTTAATGATTCACTGTAAGAATCTGAAAAATATAATACGGCTTCATCAATTATGCTTGCATCTTGGGTTTCAAATTGAAAACGAATAAGATTATCGGGGTTGCTTATTGTCGGTTGCACTTCGCTGTTTAGAACCCTCACGGAATTATCAAATTCTAATTTACTTCTGAAATCTGCCATTTGCACAAAATATGATTCCAAGGGCTTGATATACCCGTTTCCGGAATGAATTCCCACGGTACCGTCCCAAACGGAATAATTGAAACTGTTGCCGTTGTTGAAACCGTTGTAAGTATAAATTGAAGCATCAACATTCTCTTTTATCCAACCTGTGGGTGCGTTCCACCAAATATATGAAGGGTATGGGTTTGTCGTAAATGCAAAGAAATCATCATCATCGATAACTTTCATCGAATAATATTCATACCCGGTATTAAAAAGCCCTGAAAATTCGGCTTTGTCGGAGAATGAATTACTATACAAATAGGCTTTGGCTTTTGTAAGTTTATCATCTTGATTTAATAAATTCCACTCGGTAATATTTCCGGTATTTTCGTAAATATCAGGGTTATTGTTAAAGGTATTGCTTATTGAATTGAGGGAGTTAGTGGGGTTGGAAAAATAGGTTTTGTTTTCCGCCGCAAACATTTTAGCAGCAATCATATTGCCGTAATTTGTAACCGTACCGCCGTGAATAAATGTTCCGGGAATTTGCTCGACATTTTCCGACATTAAAAACAGTGTTCCTTTATTCAAAAAATCGCCTCTCACATCAAGTGTGAAATTTTCATTAATAAATAATGTATCATTCTCATTGATTGACAAATTATCACATGTCAGGAAATCATTGGCGGTGTAGTTTGCATTTACTATTGCGGATTTATTTTCGTCCGGAAGGCTGTTACTCCAAGTTGTTCCGTTCCAAACGGTGCAGTTTCCGTAAACATCTAAACGAACATTATCGGAACATGTATGCGGAACATTTGTGTTTGATAATACACATCTTATTATATTATTTTGGGCAAAACCGGAAACTTCATTAATGTTTAAAGTATTTGTATTTGCTCCTGAAATATTTGAATTATCAACAAAATTTATAAATCCGCTTCCGCTGTTGTATTGCCATTGATAGGTATCGGTATTTGTTGCGTTAATGCTGAAAGAAGTGTTGCCGTTGCATAAGGCTGCATTTTCAGCTTGAATATTCACTATCGGAACCGGCTCGGTTTGCCATGTTGCCGTATTCGGCGAAGAACGTAATGAGGGGTAAAGGAAGTGATGTGAGGCATCATAAAGTGTCGTTCCTTCACCGTATTGTAAATTAAGTAATAAAATATCTTCGGGGTTTTTGGTGAAGAGTTCGAACCTGTCGGGGCAAAATTCTTCGGTGTAATATGCTTTTTGAGAGATTCTGATTTGGTCTATTTTTCCGTCAAGGTTTCGTGAATAGCTGCCCCAATAACGTGCACCTATGTTTAAGGCGTTTGTTGAACTTGTGAGGTTAAAATTTGTATCGGTGATTTCTTCAATAAGATTGCCGTTCAGGAAAAGCCTTGCCGTTGTTCCGTCGAAAGAAATCGCTGTATGAAACCACTTATTGAATTGAAGATTGTATGCGGAATTATCGGAACGCAGCGAAGCTGTAATATTATCACTGCCGTCTCTCACGGCAAAACGAACTGCAAAATCGGCATCGGCATCATCTAACAGGTAGAGCGAAAACACGCCGCGTCTGTCGGCTATCACCGACCAAGTGCCGTCGGTATAGGAATCAACTTTTACCCATGCTTCAATTGTCCATTCGTTAGAAATATCAAGATTATTATATTCATTGTCATTTACGAAGAAAGAATCATCACCGTCAAAATCAAGGTAAATAATTTCCCCTACTTGAACAACGCTCATGTTTGACCAACTGTCGGCATAAAAATTTCCGGCAACTTTCGGCATTACTCTGTATTTATAGATGCCGTCTGCACTTACTGTTCTTTGAAAAAGAGTATCTGTAACAGAATTACTGAGGGTTGTCCAAGCTCCGTTATTGTAGCTTTCTTGTAATTCAAATGCTTCCCAATTCAAATTTTTGCTTATATTCCAATTCACAATAAACGTGTGATAATCGGAAGTTCTTACTGCTTCATTCATCAACGGTTCGGGGATAATATCAAATACACCGCCTGTGATGATTGTATAACCGATTGCATTAAAATCATCGAATATTCTGTACCAAGCATTTCCGCCGTACAAATTCCACCAGCCCATGTTGAGGTGATAGAACTTTTGGTTTTCGGGGTCGCCTTCGTTGTATTTATAACCGTCGCAAACGCAGGCATGTTGCTCGCCGTTATCGGCTTCAATGCCGAACTGAACGGGCATTCCGTTTATGAGGTTTTGTTGTAAGCGGCTTTGAAATTCCGACCATGAAAATGTTTGATAGTAGCCGGTTGAGCGAAAATAACTGCTGAATGCGTTCGGAATTTTGTTTACATTTGAAGTTGAGCCTGCATTTTCAAAATCCATATCAACGGAAACCGCCGTGTGGTACATTAATCTGCCAATTGCTCTCTGCTCTTCGTCGGTAGAATATTCGCCCTGATAGTCGTTGAGCATGTTTGCCCAATCGTATTCGGTCATTCCGAAAGCGGCATAATATGTACCTTGTGAACTTCCGGTATTATCGTTATCGGTGTGGTCGCCTACACCTATGGGGGGCCATTCATAATAATTCAAGATTTGTGCAGAAGAAATTGCTACGCAACCGGGTGAATAATGATTCGGGGTGTAATAGTTTGATGGATAAACAGCGTTCCCTTCGTTATCCCAACAATTTACGCCGCCCCAAGAATCTGTCAGATAATATCCGTAAAGATAATCTTCTTTTGTGTGCTTAGCTCCGTTGATTAAGGCTTCCCAACTTGCTTTATTTTTTTTAATTATATCCGAGAATTTTGCAGGATTATTCTCTATGGCTTCCGTCTTTTTCCTCAATAAGTTAAATAATGATTGAAACACGGGGTTTTTATCAGCTTCTTCAAAATTAAAATTGCCTGTTTCGGAATAAGAAAATACGGGATACATTTTTTCGGAAGAAGTAAAAATGATAAAACCTTGCGGATTGAGGTTTACAAGGTGGGCAATTCGTTTATTTTCGGAATATAAATCAATAATTGATGGTTTTTGAGTGTAATCTTTAAAACTACGATTTTCTGAAATGAAATTATCGGCAGCAAGGGCAATGTCTCTTTTGCTGATTTGTGCATCAATGAATTCCGTAAAGAACAAAAATACAGAAATTAAGATATAATTTTTATAATTTATCATAAAATTGAATGTTCTATAATTTTAAAAACCGACTTGCTTTTTTTTCTGTTTCATTAACTGTTTGTAAAATATAAATGCCTGTTTCAAAAGTTGAAACATTTATGTTGTATTCTTCTGAAAGAATTTCTTCATGGGTTTCATAAATTAATTTTCCGAGTAAATCGAAGATTTGAATTTTTGAACCCGGCAAGCCGGCATAACTTACTTTTAAATTGTCGCTTGCGACTGTCGGATATAAAGTTAGTTCTTCATCCCCTTTTTTTACAAAATCATCCGGACCGAACGAAATAGTGTTTGACCATGAATTGTCTTTCCATTCATTATTCACCTTTGCCCTGATTCGTATTGAATACTCATTTTCATCATCGGCTTGAAACAGAAAACTTTTCAAAGTGATGGTATCCGTGTATGACTGCCAGTCGGCGGTACCTGTTTTAACTTGCATTTCGTAGTTTTCCGGTACAATTTTTTCGGTGTAATACCATTTCATTTCCACGGTTTTATCTTCATAATTAAAAACAGGTGTATCGTCTAATTCCGGAACGGGAACCATGTTTAAAACTGCGGCATCTATAATTGTGTATCCGCCGGCATTAAAACTTTGATGAATTTGATACCAGCCGTTATCATCGCCCCACCAACCCATGTTCAGGTGGTAGTATTTTTCTGAACCGATGTATTGTATTCCGTCACCCACAATGGCATGCCCTGCTCCACCGGAAGTATAAATTGAAAATTGAGCCGGAATACCTTTATGCAGATTAGAATCCAATACTTGCCAAAAATCGCTTGCTTCCTTTTCTTTGTAATCTGCAACATATCTGAAATGACTGTTTGCAGCATTCGGTATTTTGTTAATATTTGAAGTTGAACCGGAAGATTCAAATTCCATATTAACAGAAACGGCGGCATGAAAAGAAATTTTTCCTAATTGACTTCTTTGATTGTCGGTTGTTGCAATGCCTTTGTATTTATCAAGCACCAAGCTCCAATTGTAATAGGCTTCTTCAAAATTTGCTTGAAATGTTCCTGTTGTACTTCCGTAATTATCGGTATATGAATGAGAACCGATACCTATTCGGGGCCATTTGTAATACTGCATAATTTCGGTGAAGGTGAGTGCTACACAGCCAACAGGGTTATGGTTTGGGGTAAAGTAATTTGTGGTATAAACGGGATTTCCGTTTTCATAATACCAAGTTTGTCCGTAAATTGATTCAAGATAAGGTCCGTAAGTTTGGTCTTTTGTTGTTTTAAAACTTGTATTATTTGCGAGCAATGAATTCCATTTTTGTTGATTTTCAAATGCAATTTCCGGATTTTTTGAAAGATATTTTTTAAAATCTTCGTAGTCCGATTTAAGAATATCAATCATTTGCAGTTCATTTGTATTTTTAACTGTATTTAGCTTAGAGTTGAACGAAAATGCTTTCAGAGGGGTAAATGATTTATCTGCACTTATAACAAGATATGCTTCCGGATAATTTAATACGTAAAACAATAAATCGTTTGTTTTTTCGGAAAATATTTCAAGAATATTCGGTGTTTGGGATATAATATCGGGTTTATCGTAAGGTTTCAGAAAATTACGGGCAAGGGTTAAAATTTCATCCCGAGAAACTTTTTGGGCATAAGATATATTCGTAATAAGAATAAAAAACAGTAAAAGGTATTTCTGAAACACGGTATAAAAAGTTTTACTTAAAATAATCATAACCAAAGAGTGTTATAGCAGGTTAAACCCCAAAAGCATAAAAAGAAACCCCCGCTGATGCGAAGGTTTCAATTAAAAAAAGAGGACTACTTAACAACTGATAATTTAGTTGTATAAGTTTCGTTTCCGGAATTAATAATTACATTATATATACCCGATGCATAATCAGATGTATTAATTGTAATGTGTTTTTGGCCGCTTATGGCTTTTGAATATACAATTCTTCCGGTAATATCATAAACTGCAATATTTGAGGCATTATTAATTTCAGAAATATTAATACTTGCAGATTCTTTTGCAGGATTTGGATAGATATTAATGTTTAATTTTGAGATTTCGTTGACGGCAGCCGAGAAATTTCCGGATTGTGCCGCAGCAATCATTTCAGATACCAATAAATCAATCTTAGCTTGAACAATATTAGTTCCGTCGCCTAATTTAGCAATTCTGATGGATGAAGCAATAATATTGTTATAATAGAAAGCGGAAATTTGGTCGGCAAGGTCATAGCCGGTTGGTCCCATTTCGTATAATGCCGTAGCATTTGCATTAATTGCATATCCGTCACAATACCATAATGTTAAATATGACCATGTGATTGGGTCGAGTGTAGTAATCGTGTTACTTATTGATTTATCTAATTGTTGAACACCATCAGAAAATGTTCCGTCATCAACATGCGATTGAGATAAATATTGTGTAATGCCTAATTTATCATATACAAAATCGCCGGCTGCAAAATCATCCGGAGCACTTCCGTAAAGATCATAGATAAAATCTAAACCGTCAATCCAAAGCACGCCTCCGTTTTCAACAAATCCTTGTACAGCGTTATTGAATTTAGCCGCTCCGGCTCCTACGCCGGTTGTATCAGAAACATTCCATAACTTAGTAGTTGCGTCATTTCCGGTGTACCAAATAACCATGTCGTAAGTTGACATGGTGATTGAATCGGGAACTCCGCTTGCTGAAGTGGTATGCGTTGCATAAGTTCCACCCCAGTTTGTAAGAGCGGTTACAATGGGGTCGGCTTCCGGAGTGTTATCATCATCATCAACTAACAATACGTTGTATTGCGCATTAAGAACGGTTGCGGCAAAAACAAAAATCATTAAAAAAGATAAAATTTTTTTCATAAGAATATAATTTAAGAATTAACAAATAATTATTAGTAAATTAACAGACGAGAAAAATTTTCGAATACCCTACCAAAAATTTAATTATTTATTATTTTTTTATAATTTTCTTTCAGAAGTTTTAATGATTTTGTCATGTGTTTTTCAACTGTTTTAACTGAAATATCAAGCGTTTCGGCAATATCATTGTATTTTAGTCCCGTAAGCCTGTGAAGAATAAATACTTCCCTACTTTTTTGAGGTATTAAGTTTAGTAACTTATTTAACTTTATATCGGTTTCTGTTTTTATTAAATCTTTATCAGGTAATGCGTCTCTCTCAGATATATTTAACAATTCTTCATCAAACGGCTCATAAAAATTCTTATGCTTCCTTAAATATGAAATCGTTGTGTTTTTTGTACTTTGAAATAAATAAGATTTTACGCTTTTATTTATCGTAATTTTTTTTCGTTTAATCCAAATATTTGCAAACACATCGGCAACCACTTCTTCTGCACATGCTGTATTATTTATTATACATTTTGAAAACCTGCACAAATCTTGATAATACAAATTAAACAATTCCTCAAAAGCTTTTTGGCTGCTGTTTTTTATTTCCTCAAATAAATAGATGTCTCTTTCAGAATTATTTATCATGCTGATAATCGTAATATAATATCAAAGATATGTATTTTTATTCTTAAAATATGCTCTAATTGTCTGCTTGCAATTTTTTTATGTTAAAAATAATTTCATTCCGTTGCTTATGTATCTGTATTTGCTTTTTGGACTGATATTTTGGTTTTTTATTCAATAAAA
>DYOF01000012.1 GCA_020720665.1 Acetofilamentum sp.
TTAAATAATATTCAAATATAATGAGAGAACTTGAAATTTTAATGAATCCGAATCAGTTGGTTCAGCATTTAAAAAAACCCGCTGATGAATTTACAAGATATGATATTATTAAATTTATTGATGACAAAAAAATTGAAATGCTCAATTTCAGATATGTCGGAGAAGACGGGAAATTAAAAACACTAAATTTCGTAATAACAGGAAAAAATTACTTAGAATCAATATTAGCAACCGGAGAACGCGTTGACGGTTCAAGTTTGTTTTCTTATATTGAAGCCGGTTCGAGCGATTTATATGTTATTCCGCGATTCAGTACGGCATTTGTAAATCCGTTTGCCGAAAAACCTACCTTAGATATTTTGTGCTCATTCTATACAAAAGACGGGCAAGCATTAGAAAGTGCTCCTGAATATATTTTAAAAAAAGCCCATAAATTATTTTTAGAAAAAACCGGCTATACTTTTAAAGCAATGGGCGAGCTGGAATATTATGTAATAGGTAAAGATGACGATTTATATCCGGGCGAAGACCAAAAAGGCTATCATTCATCACTCCCTTTCACAAACTATGAACAGTTAAGATTAGAAGCAATGCATTTAATTGCGCAATGCGGAGGAAAAATAAAATACGGACACTCGGAAGTAGGAAATTTTAAAGACGGCAGTTTTATATATGAACAACATGAAATCGAATTCATGCCGGTTGACCCGGAAAATGCAGTTGAACAACTTATTATTGCAAAATGGATTCTACGAATGCTCGGAAAAAAATACGGTGTAGTTATCAGCTTTGCTCCCAAAATTACTGTCGGAAAAGCCGGCAGCGGAATGCACATACATTTTCAAGTTGATAAAGACGATGTGAATATTATGGCAAATGAAAACGGATTAACGGAAGTTGCCAAGAAAGTAATTTCCGGAATTTTAGGACGTGCTCAATCCTTAACCGCTTTCGGAAACACAATTCCTACTTCCTATTTACGTTTAGTTCCGCACCAAGAAGCACCGACGATGGTTTGTTGGGGCGACAGTAATCGTTCGGCTCTGGTAAGGGTTCCCTTAGGATGGCTGAAGAAAACAGAAATGATAAAGGATGCAAATCCGCAAGAACGAGGTGTTGTTCCGTATGTAACCGGCAAACAAACGGCGGAATTTCGTGTGCCCGACGGCTCAGCAGATTTATATCATCTTCTTGCAGGACTAATTCTTGCGGCTATGGAAGGAATATTGAATCCTGATGCTATAAAAAAAGCCGAAGAACTCTATGTTAATGTGAATATTTTTAACGATAAGCAAAAACATATTCTTGAAAAATTAGTTGCTTTACCGGCTTCATGCTCAAAATCAGCCGATTATCTTGAAATAGAAAGAAAGTTTTATGAATCAGACGGTATTTTTCCGTCCGGAACAATTAACACATTTATAAAAAAATTAAAATCATACAACGATGAACGATTAAGCGAAGAATTATTCGGAAAAAATGATAAAATCAAAGACTTAGTTGATAAATATATCCATTGCATGTAATGAAAAAAGCTGTTTTAAACAGCTTTTTTCATTTTTCAAAAATTACATTCGTTCAATTAAACCTACAATTATTTTGGTCATTTTAGGTTCAACTAAACCGGCAACATCTTGAACTTCTTCATGAGTAGTTATTTCATCAGGATTTTCTCTTACGCTTTCATTTGTAATTACTGACATACCGAAAATTTTCATTCCTTGATGGTGTGCAACAATAACTTCAGGAACTGTTGACATTCCCGTTGCATCTGCTCCGAATGTTCTGAATAAACGATATTCTGCCGGCGTTTCTAAGGTCGGTCCGGAACTTCCGATGTAAATACCTTGATGAATACTAATGTTGTTTGCTTTGGCAATTTCTTCGGCTATTCTGATGTATTCAGCATGATATACTTTACTCATATCCGGAAAACGAACACCTAATTCATCAATATTCTTGCCTCTTAACGGATGCTCCGGAAAATTATTAATATGGTCATTAATAATCATTAAATCTCCTTGTCGGAATTTAGGATTCATTCCTCCGGCAGCATTTGAAACTATTAATTTATCTGCTCCCAAAAATTTCATAACTCGAACCGGAAAAGTTACAAATTTCATATCATATCCTTCATAATAATGAAATCGTCCTTGCATTGCAACAACTTGTTTCCCGCCTAATTCTCCGAAAATAAGCTGTCCTGAATGCCCTTCGACTGTAGAAACCGGAAAATTTGGAATGTCTGAATATTTTATAAATATCGGATTTTTTATTTTGTTTCCTAAACCGCCTAAACCGCTCCCTAAAATAATCCCGATTTCAGGTTGATGTTTTATTTTCAAATTTATAAAATCAGCTGTTTCTTTATATTTATTAAGCATAATAAGTTTAATTTAATTTTTATTATAAACTGTAAATATATAAATTTTATGTTTTGATACAATTGCTTTTGTGTATATTCTTAAATTGAGGCTATTTTTTATATTTTTGTAAATTATATTTTATATTTAAAATAAAAGTTCGATGTTGACAATAAATAAATATAAACCAAAAAATCATATCAGAATTGTTACAGCAGCTTCTTTATTTGACGGACACGATGCGGCAATTAATGTTATGAGAAGACTTATTCAGGCGACAGGTGCCGAAGTTATTCATCTCGGACACAATCGTTCGGTTCAGGAAATTGTTGATTGTGCCGTACAAGAAGATGTTCAGGCTATAGCAATTACGAGTTATCAAGGCGGACATATCGAGTTTTTTAAATACATGAAAGACCTTTTAAAAGAAAAAGGACGAGACGATATTAAACTTTTCGGAGGCGGAGGCGGTGTTATTCTCCCCTCAGAAATTGAAGAATTGCACCAATACGGAATTACTCGTATCTATTCTCCTGATGACGGCCGCGAAATGGGTTTGCAAGGTATGATTAACGATTTAACGGAAAAATCCGATTTCCCCGTTTCAACCGGCAAAATGTCCGAAATAGAAAAAATTAAATCCAAAGATATAAATTCAATTGCCCGACTCATTAGCTCTGCCGAATGCTGTTCGGATATTTATGCCGATTTTTTGACTGAAATTTCTAAAATTGCAGATTCAAAAAAAATTCCCGTTTTGGGAATAACGGGAACCGGCGGTTCCGGTAAATCTTCTTTAGTTGATGAACTTGTAAGAAGATTTATCGATGATTTTAAAGATAAAACTATTGCAATAATTTCCGTTGACCCTTCAAAAAGAAAAACCGGCGGTGCGTTATTGGGCGATAGAATCAGAATGAACTCAATAAATCATCCGCGAGTATATATGCGTTCATTAGCAACACGACAGGCAAATCTTGCCATGTCACCGTTCGTTAAAGATGCTGTTAATATTGTGAAAGCTGCAGGTTTTGATTTGGTAATTCTTGAAACTTCAGGAATCGGGCAATCCGACACAGAAATTGTTGAACACAGCGATGTTTCTATGTACGTAATGACTCCCGAATACGGAGCTGCAACTCAGCTCGAAAAGATTGATATGCTTGACTTTGCAGATGTTATCGCTATAAATAAATTTGATAAACGCGGTGCACTTGATGCTTTGCGTGATGTGAAAAAACAATTTCAAAGAAATCATGAATTATTTGAAACGGATATTGAAAAAATGCCCGTTTACGGAACTATCGCTTCACAATTTAACGATACCGGCGTTAATCTTTTGTATAAAGATTTAATTAAATTGATTTCAGAAAAAACAAATATTCTTTTTGAGTCAACTTCCGATTTATTTTCTCACGAACACGAAAAATTACAAATAATTCCGCCATCAAGAGTAAGATATTTATCCGAAATTTCAGAAACAGTCAGAAAATACAATAATTGGTCGGAAAAACAAGCCGAAATTGCAAGCGATTTATTTGCATTTAAGAAAACAAAAGAAAATATAAAGAATACTGAAACTGCTAAATCTATTCAGGAAATTTATGATAATAAAGAACTTGAACTCGACCCCAAAAACAAAAAAATCCTTGAAACATGGGATTCTAAAGTTAAAAATTATTCGGGAGACGAATTTGTTTACCAAGTTAGAGGAAAAGATATTTGTGTGAGTACGAAAACTGAAAGTTTAGCTCATTTAAAAATCCCGAAAATATCATTACCAAAATATAAAGATTGGGGCGAAATTTTGAAATGGAATTTAAAAGAAAATCTTCCCGGAGAATTTCCTTATGCAGCCGGAGTATTCCCGTTTAAGAGGGAAGGAGAGGACCCCACGCGTATGTTTGCCGGAGAAGGCGGTCCTGAAAGAACAAATAAACGATTCCATTATGTTTCATTCGGAATGCAAGCAAAACGGCTTTCAACTGCGTTTGACAGTGTTACTCTTTACGGCGAAAACCCCGATGTCAGACCCGATATTTACGGCAAAATCGGCAACTCAGGAGTTTCAATTGCTTGTCTTGACGATGCCAAAAAACTTTATTCGGGCTTTGACCTTACAAATCCGGCAACTTCGGTTTCAATGACAATTAACGGTCCGGCGCCGATTATGACTGCGTATTTTATGAATGCCGCAATCGACCAAGAATGTGAAAAATATATTATTGAAAATAATCTGCAAAAAGAAGTTGAAGCTAAAATTAGAGATTTTTATAAGAAGAAAGGAACACAACGACCCGAATATCAAGGTGAATTACCAAAAGGAAACAACGGTTTGGGACTAATGCTTTTGGGGGTTACCGGCGATGAAGTTTTACCCGAAGATATTTACAAAAAAATAAAAGCCGATACAATTACTAAAGTTCGCGGAACTGTTCAAGCCGATATTTTGAAAGAAGACCAAGCACAAAACACTTGCATTTATTCAACTGATTTTTCTTTAAAATTGATGGGCGATATGCAGGAATATTTTATCGAAAATAATGTAAGAAATTTTTATTCGGTTTCTATTTCCGGTTATCATATAGCCGAAGCAGGTGCAAATCCGATTTCACAATTGGCATTTACACTGGCAAACGGCTTTACTTACGTTGAATATTACGTTTCACGAGGAATGGACATTAACAAATTTGCCCCAAACTTGTCATTCTTCTTCTCAAACGGTCTCGACCCCGAATATTCAGTAATGGGGCGAGTTGCTCGTCTTATTTGGGCGAAAGCAATGAAATTGAAATACGGAGCAGATTCTCGTTCTCAAATGTTAAAATATCACATACAAACTTCAGGTCGTTCGCTACATGCTCAAGAAATTGATTTTAATGATATCAGAACCTCACTTCAAGCGCTTTATGCAATTTACGACAATTGTAATTCGCTTCATACCAACGCATACGACGAAGCTATTACAACCCCTACTGAAGAAAGCGTTCGGCGTGCAATGGCAATTCAATTAATTATAAATCATGAACTCGGATTAGCAAAAAATCAAAATCCGCTTCAAGGCTCTTTTATTATTGAAGAATTAACCGATTTAGTTGAAGAAGCAGTTCTTGCCGAATTTGACAGAATAACCGAACGCGGCGGAGTTCTCGGAGCAATGGAAACAATGTATCAGCGAAGTAAAATTCAGGAAGAATCATTGTATTATGAAAACTTGAAACATTCCGGCGAATTACCGATAATGGGAGTGAACACATTTTTATCGTCAAAAGGTTCGCCTACAGTTACTCCCGGAGAAGTAATTCGTGCTACGGAACAAGAAAAAGAATATCAAATATTTATGCTCGAACAATTACACAAAACCCGTGAAGACAGAACCAAAGAAGCATTGGAAAATTTGAAAGAAAGCGCAACTAAAAATAAAAATATTTTTAATCAATTAATGGAAACCGCAAAATT
This sequence comes from Acetofilamentum sp., assembly GCA_020720665.1. GTDB lineage: Bacteria > Bacteroidota > Bacteroidia > Bacteroidales > JAADGE01 > JAADGE01. The sequence goes on from DYOF01000012.1 coordinate 5,823, forward strand.
CTGTTCAATCGGACAAATAACCGGAGCACTTTTCAGTGTCGGCGGTCAGTATAGAAGAAATATGTAAAATAAATTGAAAAATAGTTTAAAAATAAAGAAATCTTTTCTTAAGTTGTTCAAATTACTATCTTTGAATTTTCAATTTAACTAAAATCAATAAATCATGGCATTTAAAAAAATTAAACCCGGAATTTTATCAGGTAAGGCTGTTCAAGAGCTATTTAATATTGCTAAACAAAATAATTTTGCCATCCCGGCGGTTAACGTAGTCGGTTCTAATACGGTTAATGCTGTTTTAGAAGCTGCTTCGAAAGTGAATTCACCGGTTATTATTCAACTCTCAACCGGAGGAGCTCAATTTTTCGGAGGAAAAAGTTTAAATAATGATAACAATGCTGCACAAATTATCGGCGGAATAGTCGGAGCCAAATACGTACACACAATAGCCGAAGCCTACGGAATCCCCGTAATTATGCATACCGACCATGCGGCAAAAAAACTTCTTCCGTGGATTGACGGTCTTTTAGATGAAGGAGAAAAGCATTTTATGAAATACGGTAAACCCTTATTCAGTTCGCATATGTTGGATTTATCAGAAGAAAATATAGAAGAAAATATTGAAATATCAGAAAAATATCTAAAACGAATGTCGAAAATAGGTATGACTTTGGAAATAGAATTAGGTATAACCGGCGGTGAAGAAGACGGTGTAAATAATGAAGACGCTGATGAAACAAAGTTATACACACAACCGGAACATGTAGCTTTTGCTTTTGAAAAATTGCGAAAAATAAGTAATCAATTTACAATAGCCGCATCATTTGGCAACGTTCACGGAGTGTATAAGCCCGGAAATGTAAAATTGTCGCCTAAAATTTTGTTAAATTCACAAAAATATATTCAAGAAAAATATCAAACCGAAGAAAAACCGGTTGATTTTGTTTTTCACGGAGGTTCAGGTTCAAGCCGAGATGAAATAAGAGAGGCTCTTTCATACGGGGTTATAAAAATGAATATTGATACGGATACCCAATGGGCTTTTTGGGACGGTGTCAGAAAGTATGAAAAAACAAAACATGATTATTTGCAAGCCCAAATCGGAAACCCTGAAGGAGAAGATTCTCCGAATAAAAAATATTATGACCCGAGAATATGGTTAAGAGAAGGTGAAAATGCCTTGGTCGAACGATTAAAAATTGCTTTTGAAGATTTGAATTGCATTAACCGTAATGAACTACTGTAAAAATATTTTAATTTTTTAAATTAACAGCAATGATTGAAGCAGAAAATACCGGTTGGTTTAGCCGAACAGAGCAGGGCATTGTAACTGAAACTAAGGACAAAAAAGAAATTAAGGAAGGAATGTGGTATAAATGTCCGAGTTGTAAAGTAATAATTACAACAGAAGACCACATAAAAAAATTAAATGTATGTGATTGCGGATACCATGACAGAATTTCGGCACAAAGATATTTTGAAATATTATTTGATAATCAAGAATATAAAGAATTTGATGAACATTTGACATCAGCCGATCCCTTAAATTTTTTCGACAGAAAAAAATATTCCGAACGATTAACTGAAGTTGAGAAAAAAACAGGTATGAACGATGCCCTTACTAATGTTGTCGGGAAAGTCGGCGGTCATGATATAGTGATTTCAGCAATGAACTTTGAATTTATAGGCGGCTCAATGGGTGCAGTTGTCGGAGAAAAAATTGCCAGAGCAATTGATTATTCATTAGAACATAAAATACCCTATATGATTATATCAAAATCCGGCGGTGCTCGAATGATGGAAGCTGCGTTTTCTTTAATGCAAATGGCAAAAACATCAGCAAAATTAACCCAATTATCAGATGCCAAAATTCCTTATATTTCTTTGTTGCTTGATCCTACAACCGGAGGAGTTACGGCTTCATTTGCCATGTTAGGTGATATTAATATTGCCGAACCGGGCGCTTTGATAGGTTTTGCCGGTCCGCGAGTCATCAGAGATACTGTCGGCCATGACTTGCCGCCCGGTTTTCAACGAGCCGAGTTTGTTAAAGAACACGGTTTTTTAGACTACATTATTGACAGAAGACAATTAAAAGAAAAATTATCTCAGCAATTAAGAATGTTTGCTGATTAACCGGAGTATAAAATCGAATAAAACTGTCATGATTAATTTACTGTCAGTTTTTATATTTAAAAACAGACTAAGATATATCATACAAGATAAACTATTTTTCACACAAAGGAATATGGTTTCAAGTATTTATATATTACTTTTGTTCAAAGAAAGTGTTCCTATGTGCAGAGAAAAATATGCATTATAAATAAGTATTAGAAATCAATTTGCAGATTGTTAATTAATTGCAAAATTATAAACACATGAAAAAAGTTTTATTCAGCCTGTTATTTTTAGTTAGTTTTTTATATGCTAAAAGTCAAGACATTCAATTACAAGTTAAACTATCAAACGAATCAAAAAAGATTAATGACGGAACAGCGGTTTTAATTGTTACAGGCGGAACAGAACCTTATAAATATTATTGGTCAGACCAAAAAGTTGATTTAAAATCACTTGTTGCCGATAAATTATCCGAAGGAACCGAATATACCGTTGAAGTTACTGATATAACCGGAAAAAGTGCAAAAACTTCATTTATAGTTCCTGCAGAATCAACAGATGAAAAAATAAATTCGTTTTTTACCCCGATTGTAAATGCAATAGCAGCCGTTTTAATGTTTGATGTATTTGATGCCCTGCATTTATATGACCCTGTTTTAAAAAATGATTCCGGCGAAACTATAAAATATCCTAACGGCGACCCTCAAAAAATGAAAATACCTTTTGTTGTTGTATGGTTAGTTATTGGTGCGGTATTTTTTACAATTCGAATGAATTTTATAAATTTCAGAGGATTTAAACATGCTATAAATTTAATCAGAGGTAGATATGATAATCCTGAACACAAAGGTGAAGTAACTCATTTTCAAGCTTTAACAACTGCATTATCAGCAACGGTAGGTTTAGGTAATATTGCCGGAGTTGCCATAGCTATTACAATAGGCGGACCCGGCGCCACATTATGGATGATTATTGCCGGTTTACTCGGTATGGCTTCCAAATTTACAGAAGTTACTTTGGGCGTTAAGTATAGAAATATAGATGAAGACGGCCAAGTATCCGGCGGACCGATGTATTACTTGAGTAAGGCTTTGAAAAAGAAAAATTTAGGAGGACTCGGAAAAATATTAGCAGTAATTTTTGCCGTATTAGTTATAGGCGGTTCTATAGGCGGCGGAAATATGTTTCAGGCAAATCAAGCCTTCTCACAGTTATCTTTAAAATTAGCTCCTTTTATTTCAGGTGTTGAAGGATACGGTGCATATTTCGGAATATTAATTGCAATTTTTGTAGGAATTGTTGTTATCGGCGGTATTAAAAGTATTGCAAATGTTACTGAAAAAATTGTTCCGTTTATGGCAATCCTATATGTTGCAGCGGCTTTAATCATCATCGGAATAAATTTTCATGAAACCGGTCATGCTATTCGTTTAATTTTTGAAGGTGCTTTTGCAGCCGATGCAATGAAAGGAGGTTTAATAGGTGTTCTGATTGTAGGATTTCAAAGAGCAGCTTTTTCTAATGAAGCCGGAGTCGGTTCAGCTTCTATTGCACATTCGGCAGTTAAAACAAACAGACCTGTAAGTGAAGGATTTGTTGCACTTTTAGAACCCTTTATTGATACGGTTGTGATTTGTACAATGACTGCCTTAGTTATTATCTTTACAGGATTTTATGATCCTTCCGTTGCCGGAGGCTTAGCCGGTGTTGAATTAACATCTAAAGCTTTTGACAGTGTTTTCCCTTGGTTTTCTTGGATATTATTATTAGCTGTTTTATTATTTGCTTTTTCAACTATGATTTCCTGGTCATATTATGGTTTAAACGGTTTCCGATTTCTATTCGAAAAATTGTTTAAATATAAAAAGCTAAGTTCTAATTTATATTTAAGTTCTCTTGTTTATTATATTATTTTCTTAGTATTTATTGTTGTCGGCTCAGCTTCCAGTTTAGGAGCTGTTGTTGATTTTTCAGACTTTATGATACTTAGTATGGCATTCCCTAACATTTTGGGACTTATTATTTTAGCCCCCGAAATTAAACAAGATTTAAAAGAATATATCAGAGATTTGAAATCAGGTGTAATAAAACGGTTTAAATAATACCTTAAATTGTCCCGAAAATCTCAAATAAAAGAATATTTTTCTTTCACAAAAGGTGAGAAAAAAGGTATTATATTTCTTTTAATATTAATTTTTATCACCGTTTTAATAAATCAATTCTCTCATTTATTTACATCTGAAAATCAAGTACAATTAAAAAAGTATTCAGATAATATTAAACATTTCGAAAAATCATTGGCTCACTATGACAGTACCGAAAATAATAAGTTTATTGTTAAAGATTTTTCAAATATAAAACCATTCAAATTTAACCCAAATACAAATACTGAATCAGATTGGAAACTGCTCGGATTTTCTGACAGGCAAATTAATACTATAAAAAATTGGCAGCGGAAAGGCGGTAAATTTAAGTATAAATCTGACTTACAAAGAATTTACGGTGTTTCGTTTGAACTCTATGAATTTTTAGAACCTTATATTAATCTTCCCGAAAAAAAAGAGAGTTTTCAAAATCAATATTCTGAAAATCAAGTAACCGAAACTTTAAATGATGTACCCGAAGTTAAGCGATTTTTTGATTTTAACCCAAATCTAATTTCAGATAACGAATGGCTTGAACTCGGATTTACTCTTAAACAAATTTCTGTTATAAGAAACTATTTATCAAAAGGCGGAGTTTTTAATAAAAAAGAAGATTTAAAGAAAATATACGGAATTAACGAATTTCAATACGAACGAGTTAAGGATTACATTAACATTCCTGATAAACCGGAAAACCATCAAGTAATTAAAATAGATTTAAACAATTTTTCGGAAGAAGAGTTCATTAAATTAGGCGGGTTTTGGAAAAATAATGCCGGCAGAATTGTAAAATATCGTAAACTACTCGGCGGTTTCAGTTCGATGGAGCAACTTTCGGAAGTTTACGGCGTAAAAGCCGAGTATTATACAGCTAAAATTAATGATATTTACATAGATACAGAAAAAATTGTCCGTTTAAACATAAATTTTGCAGAAAAAACAGAACTAAAACACCCATACCTTTCTTATACCGACATTGATAAAATTATTGATTACAGAAACAAAAACGGAGCCTACAAAAATATTTCCGATTTAAAAGAAAAAAGTATTCTTTCTATAGAAATATTTAACAAAATAAAACCGTATTTAACCCTTAAATAATTAAATTTTTCAGCTTTTTTTTATTAATTTTACAGAATATTTAACCAATCGCTTAAACATAAATTGTTAATTAATCTGTAAATATTATTTTATGAATTTTGACTTATCTGATGAACAAAAATTAATCAAGCAAACGGTTCGTGATTTTGCCGAACGAGAAATTAAACCAATTGCACAAGAATTGGATGAAAAAGCTCAATTCTCCGTAAATTTGACTAAGAAAATGGGAGATTTAGGTTTATTCGGTATGTATTTACCCGAAAAATACGGAGGTCAAGGACTTGATACTTTATCCTACATTATAGCCGTAGAAGAATTGGCACGTATTGACAGTTCGCAGGCAGCAACATTAGCTGCACATAATTCATTAGGAATAGGCCCGCTGTATTATTACGGGACAGAAGAACAAAAAATGAGATTTCTTCCCAAATTATGTACCGGAGAAAATTTATGGGCATTCGGTTTAACCGAGCCCGATGCCGGCTCCGATTCAAGAGGAACAAAAACAACAGCTGTTCTCGAAAACGGAGAATGGATTATAAACGGCTCAAAAATATTTATCACAAACGGTGCATCCGAAATAGCTGCCGGTACAACGGTTCAAACAGTAGCCAAAGTAAAAGCCGAAGGTTCAAAAGAATTTACAACAATTCTGGTTGAAAAAGGAACTCCGGGGTTTAGTCAAATACCGATGCACGGGAAAATGATGTGGAGAGCTTCAGATACAGCAGAACTCTATTTCGATAATTGCAGAGTTCCCGAAGAAAATATTTTGGGTACATTCGGAAAAGGTTCAAGCATTATGTTAAGTACACTTGATAACGGCAGATTGTCTATTGCTGCTATGGGACTTGGTTTGGCGCAAGGAGCTTTTGAGCAGGCAGTTAAATATTCAAAAGAAAGAATTCAATTCGGAAAACCAATCAGTAAATTTCAAGCAATTTCATTCCGTTTGGCTGAAATGGCAACAAAAATTGAATTAGGACGAAATCTGCTCTACAAAGCCTGTTGGCTGAAAGACAACAACAAAACTTTCGGAAAAGAAGCGGCAATGTCTAAATTATATTGTTCCGAAATAGCAAAAGAAGTTGCAGACGATGCCGTTCAAATACACGGCGGATACGGTTTGATGAAAGATTATGATATAGAGCGATTTTACAGAGATCAACGATTGTTGCAAATCGGCGAAGGAACCTCTGAAATACAAAAACTTGTAATTGCTCGTAAAGTGTTAGAATAATATTTTATTAAACTATTGTTTTTTTAAAATAAATTTGGTAATTTTATATGAATTAATACTTTTGTGGTTCAAAAATTTTATTACTTCATTAAAAAAAAGGAGAATTTTATGATTAAAATACCCGTTAAAGAAGGCGAAAGCATTGAAAGAGCTTTGAAACGTTTAAAACGTAAAACTGACAGTACCGGAGTTATTAAAGAAGTTCGTATCAGAAAACAATTTAATAAACCATCTGTAATTAAACGTCAGCAATTAATCAAAGCAATATATGTAGAGCAATTGCGAAGAAAAGAAAACGAGTAGTTTAATTCTTTTAAAACTTTTCCGTAATAATTTTCGGAAAAGTTTTTTTCAATTTTTTTCTTTTTGTTTATTAGAATTAAGTCAATGTATAAGGAGAAATTTTTAAAATATTTAGAATTTCGAAAAAAATATTCTCCCTACACCGTTAATTCTTATGCAATAGACATTGACCAGTTTAACTCATTTTATTACCGTTTATTTTCAGAACTTCCGCAAAACGGTATTATAGAAGACTATAAAATAATCAGAAAATGGATTGCCGAATTATCCTCCGGGGGCATCAGTCCTAAGTCTATAAACAGAAAACTTTCTTCATTAAAAACATATTACCGATATTTGATGAAAGAAAATTATATCAAAACCAATCCGGTATCTAAAATTATTCGCCCTAAAATTGAAAAAAAATTACCCGAATTTTTAAGCGAAGAAAAAATTAACAATCTTTTAAACAGCAGTATATTTAATGATGATTTTGAAGGAATAAGAGATCGCTTGGTTATAGAATTATTATATGCGACAGGAATAAGACGTTCAGAATTAATTTTTTTAAAATTATCAGATATTGATTTAGATAAGAACCAAATAAAAGTAACAGGAAAAGGAAATAAACAAAGAATTATACCGTTCCCTAAAGTAATACTGCCAATACTAAATGAATATATTAAAATTAGAGTAAAAACAGAAACAGAAACAGATAATTTAATTATAACAATAAAAGGGAAAGAAGTTTATCCGAATTTAATATATAGAATCGTTAAAAATAATGTTTCACTTGTTTCGTCAATGCAAAAAAAAAGCCCGCATACCTTACGCCATTCATATGCAACACATTTGTTAAATAACGGAGCTGATATTAATGCAGTAAAAGAATTATTGGGTCACGCCAATCTTTCGGCAACACAAATATATACGCACAATACGTTTGAAAAACTAAATAAAATTTATAAACAAGCTCATCCCAGAGCAAAAAAATGAAAAATTATGGATATAAACATTAAAACAACGCATTTTGATGCTGACAAAAAATTAATTGACTTTGTAAAAAATAAAGTTAATAAATTGGATAAATACTTTGAAGGAATTATTCGTTCAGAAGTTGTATTAAATTTTGATAAATCAAAGGCAAAATTTACCGAAAACAAAGAAGCAAAAATAAGAATTGAAATACCCGGAAATGATTTATATGCCGAAAAAGAAGCTACCTCTTTTGAAGAAGCAGTAGATTTAACTATAGAAGCCTTAGAAAAACAAGTTAAAAAATATAAAAGCAAACTTTAGAAAAAAAAACATAAAACATTTTTGTTGATTAAAAAATAATATCTAAATTTGCAATCCGATTTTTGAGAATAAAAAGTCGTGATAGTTCTTTAAGGAAATAGTTTATCTCTAAATAAATAAAAGAGTTTGCCGATATAGCTCAGTTGGCCAGAGCAGCTGATTTGTAATCAGCCGGTCGGCGGTTCGAATCCGTCTATCGGCTCTTTTTTTTGATAAAGGGGGGGATTCCAGAGCGGCCAAATGGGGCAGACTGTAAATCTGTTGGTTTATACCTTCGGAGGTTCGAATCCTCCTCCCCCCACAAATCAAAAAAAAGAAATGATTAAGCGGGAGTAGCTCAGTTGGTAGAGCGGCAGCCTTCCAAGCTGCAGGTCGCGGGTTCGAGCCTCGTCTTCCGCTCTTTTATATAAGCCGGTGTAGCTCAGGGGTAGAGCGTTTCCTTGGTAAGGAAGAGGTCATGAGTTCAATTCTCATCATCGGCTCTGATTTTAATAATCATAAATTTTTCAATCACTTTAATATTAATTTAAAATAATCATGGCTAAAGAAAAATTTGATAGGTCAAAACCTCATGTTAATATTGGTACAATCGGTCACGTTGATCACGGAAAAACAACTTTAACAGCTGCTATTACAATGGTGCTTAATAAGAAAGGTTTAGCGGAGATAAAAGACTTTGATTCAATTGACAATGCTCCTGAAGAAAAAGAAAGAGGTATTACAATTAATACAGCACACGTTGAATATCAAACAGAAAAAAGACATTACGCACACGTTGACTGTCCCGGACACGCTGACTACGTTAAAAATATGATTACAGGTGCTGCTCAAATGGACGGTGCCATTATCGTTGTCGCAGGTACAGACGGTCCTATGCCTCAAACAAGAGAACATATTTTATTAGCTCGCCAAGTAAACGTTCCGAAACTTGTTGTTTTCATCAATAAAGTTGATATGGTTGACGACAAAGAACTTTTGGAACTTGTTGAAATGGAAATGAGAGAATTGTTAGCATTCTATGAATTTGACGGTGATAATACTCCTGTAATTTTAGGATCTGCACTAGGTGCTTTAAACGGTGAACCCGAATGGGAAGAAAAGGTTATGGATTTAATGGATGCTGTTGATACATGGATTCCAATTCCTCCGAGAGATGTTGATAAACCGTTCTTATTACCCGTTGAAGATGTTTTCTCAATTACAGGTAGAGGTACAGTTGCAACAGGAAGAATTGAAACAGGTTTGGTTCATACCGGAGACGAAGTTCAAATCATTGGTTTAGGTGCCGATAAATTAAAATCAGTTGTAACCGGAGTTGAAATGTTCAGAAAAATATTAGATGACGGACAAGCAGGTGACAATGTAGGCTTATTACTCAGAGGTGTTAAAAAAGAAGAAATTTCAAGAGGTATGGTAATTGCAAAACCAAATTCAATTACTCCTCATACTAAATTTAAAGCTGAGGTATATATCTTGAAAAAAGAAGAAGGCGGACGTCATACTCCTTTTCACAATAATTACAGACCTCAATTTTATTTAAGAACTCTTGATGTTACCGGAGAAATCGTTTTATCTGAAGGTACAGAAATGGTTATGCCGGGCGATAATGTTACAATTCAAGTTAATTTAATTACCCCTGTTGCATTAGATAAAGGTTTAACTTTTGCTATCAGAGAAGGCGGAAGAACTGTAGGTGCAGGTCAAGTAGTTGAAATTATTGAATAATTGTTATAGATAATAATATTTTAAAATTAATTCGGCGGAATTTTCTGCCGAGTTAATTTGTTAAACAAACGGGAGTAGCTCAGTTGGTAGAGCATCGGTCTCCAAAACCGAGTGCCGGGAGTTCGAGTCTCTCCTCCCGTGCTAAATTTTGAGTATGAAGATTAAAAGCTATGTAAAAGAGTCATATAATGAACTCGTTAATAAAGTCACCTGGCCCGCATGGTCAGATTTACAAAATAGTGCAATTGTTGTAATGATTGCATCATTTATAATTGCTTTAGTCGTGTATCTGATGGATATTTCATTTAGTTTCATTATGGATTTTATTTACGAGCTCGCAAAATAAACTATGAGTGAACTTACTGATAATAAAGCGAAATGGTATGTACTGAGAGCAATCGGAGGAAAAGAAAAGAAAGTTAAATCATACATTGAAACAGAAGTTACCCGATTAAATCTCGAAGATTTTATTTTACAAGTTATCATTCCGACAGAAAAAGTTTTCCAAGTCAGAAACGGAAAAAAAATCAGCAGAGAACGAAACTATTTTCCGGGTTACGTTTTTGTTGAAGCAATTTTAATCGGTGAAATTCCTCACATTCTTAAAAATGTGCCTAATGTAATTAGTTTTCTTAGTGAAAATAAAGGCGGTGAACCCGTTCCGTTAAGGCAAAGCGAAGTAAACAGAATGTTAGGAAAAGTTGATGAATTAACCGAAAGTCAGGAATCTATTTCAATTCCTTATTATGTAGGTGAAAATGTTAAAGTTACTGACGGACCGTTTAACGGTTTCACAGGAATTATAGAAGAGGTTAACGAAGATAAGAAAAAGTTAAAAGTAATGGTAAAAATCTTCGGTAGAAAAACACCTCTTGAATTAAGTTTTATGCAAGTAGAAAAAGAATAGCTGTTACGTTTATTAATTAAATGCTTCCAAACACACACGTTTAAACACTTTCAAATAGAAAGAAAATGGCTAAAGAAGTAACAAAAGTTGTAAAGTTACAAATAAAAGGCGGAGCTGCAAACCCATCTCCACCGGTCGGACCTGCTCTTGGCTCTGCCGGCGTTAATATTATGGAATTCTGTAAACAATTTAACGCCCGTACACAAGATAAAGCAGGACAAATTATTCCGGTTCAGATTACAGTTTATAAAGATAAGTCGTTTGATTTTGTAACAAAAACTTCTCCCGCTGCTGTCCAGTTATTACTGGCCTCTAAGTTGAAATCCGGTTCAAAAGAACCTAACAGAGACAAGGTAGCCACTTTAACATGGGAACAAATCAGAACAATAGCTGAAGATAAAATGGCAGATTTAAATGCCTTTAAAATCGAATCAGCTATGAAAATGGTTGCAGGCACGGCAAGAAGTATGGGAATTGTCGTGAAAGGCGAATTTCCCGTTTAAGATGAACTAATTAATCTTCCTAATAAAATGGCAAGAATAAGTAAAAATGCAAAAACAGCCTTAGCAAAAGTAGAAAAAGGCAAAAAGTATTCATTGGCTGATGCTGCATCTTTGGTTAAAGAAATTTCATTCACTAAATTTGATTCATCCGTTGATATAGACGTTAAATTAGGTGTTGATCCAAGAAAAGCTGATCAAATGGTCAGAGGCACTGTTTCCCTACCTCACGGTACCGGAAAAGATGTCAGAATTCTTGTGATTTGTACCCCTGATAAAGTTGACGAAGCTAAAGCAGCAGGTGCCGATCATGTAGGATTGGATGAATATATTGAAAAAATCAAAGGTGGTTGGACGGATATTGACGTAATTGTTGCGACACCATCGGTAATGGGAAAATTAGGTCCTTTAGGTCGTATTTTAGGACCCAGAGGTCTAATGCCTAATCCGAAAATAGGAACAGTAACTATGGACATCGAAAAAACTGTAAATGAGTTAAAACAGGGCAAAATTGACTTTAAGGTTGATAAATACGGTATCGTACATACTTCAATCGGTAAAGTTTCCTTTGAGCCTGATAAAATTGTTGATAATGCGAAAGAGTTTCTTAAAACTATTAATAAACTTCGTCCGTCATCATCAAAAGGTACTTATTTACAAAGTATTTACATTTCCAGTACAATGAGTCCGGGAATCAGTATTGATGAAAAATCAGTGAATACTGAATAGTACAAATTATTTCAAATAATCTGATTATGACACGTGAAGAAAAAAATCAGGTAATCGATTTACTAACAAAAAAAATTAATAACGCAACTCATATTTACGTTACCAATTCCTTAGGCTTAAATGCCGGACAAACCGTAAAATTGAGAAAAGAATGTTATAATAATGACATTGAGTTAGTTGTCGCTAAAAATACCTTATTAAAAAAAGCGATTGAAAAGTCCGATAAAGACTTATCAGAATTGTTTGAGGCACTTTCAGGTTCCTCTTCTGTAATGTTTTCAGAAGTAGGTAACAAGCCCGCAAAGCTTATTCAAGATTTCAGAAAGAAAAATAATCTTGAAAAACCGATTTTAAAAGGCGCTTATGTTGAAGAAGGTTTCTATATCGGAGACAATTATTTAGAAACATTAGTTTCAATAAAATCAAAAGAAGAGCTAATTGCAGACCTTATCGGTATGTTACAATCACCGATTATGAATGTTGTCTCAGCATTACAAACAGGAGGGAATACTCTTACAGGTATCTTGAAAACTCTTGAAGAAAGATAATAATAATTTAAGTAATTAAACTAGTTTAAAATTTAATAAAATGGCAAATATTAAAGATTTTGCAGAACAATTGGTTAACTTAACAGTTAAAGAAGTTAAAGAATTAGCTGATATTCTTAAAAATGAATACGGAATTGAACCTGCTGCTGCTCCTGTAGCTGTTGCAGCTGCCGTAACCGGTGGCACTGATAATGTTGCTGAAGAAAAAACAGAATTTGATGTAATATTAAAATCTGCAGGCGAAGCTAAATTAAAAGTTGTTAAAAAAGTTAAAGAATTAACAAGTCTTGGTTTAAAAGAAGCTAAAGACATCGTTGATGGTGCACCTTCTACTATTAAAGAAGGAGTTTCTAAAGAAGAAGCTGAAACTTTAAAAAGCGAATTAGAAGCAGAAGGAGCAGAAATTGAACTGAAATAACTATGTATTATTAGTTTAGCGAGGTTTAGAGTTAAAGCAATTTAACTCTAAACCTTTTGTTGTAATTTATAAACTATTATAAAATCAATATTTCTGATGACATCTCCAACCCAAAGAATAAATTTCGCATCCACCGGATCAACTTTTGATTATCCGGACTTTCTTGAAATTCAACTTAAAACATTTCAAGAATTTTATCAACTGAATTCAACTTACGAAGAACGTAAAAGTGAAGGACTTTATAAAGTCTTTCAAGAAAATTTTCCGATAACTGATACACGAAATAATTTCGTCCTCGAATTTTTGGATTATAGCTTGGATCCTCCAAGATATTCTATCGAAGAATGTTTGGAAAGAGGACTTTCATATAGTTTGCCGTTTAGAGCAAAACTAAAATTATATTGCACAGATCCCGAACATGAAGATTTTGATACGGTTATACAAGATGTATATTTAGATCAAATTCCTTACATGACCCCAAAAGGTACTTTTATAATAAATGGTGCCGAGCGTGCTATAGTTTCTCAACTTCACAGATCGCCGGGAGTATTTTTCAGCCAAAGCATTCATGCAAACGGCACAAAATTATATTCTGCCCGAATTATTCCTTTTAAAGGTTCATGGATTGAATTTGCTACTGACATAAATAATGTCATGCATGCATATATTGACAGAAAAAAGAAATTACCGGTTACAACCTTGTTAAGAGCTATCGGTTTTGAGAGCGATAAAGAAATACTCGAAATTTTTGATTTAGCCGATGAAATAAAAGTAACCAAAACATCCCTGAAAGAATCTGTAGGAAAGAAATTAGCGGCAAGAGTTCTTAAATCATGGGTTGAAGATTTCGTTGATGAAGATACAGGAGAGGTTGTTTCAATTGAAAGAAACGAAATCATAATTGACAGAGAAACCGTAATTGAAGAAGAGCACGTAGCTCAAATATTAGATTCCGGTGCAAAAACCATATTATTGCATAGGGAAACCAAAAGTCAGATAGATTATGCTTTAATATACAGCACATTACAAAAAGACCCCTGCAATTCTGAAAAAGAAGCGGTTTTATATATTTACAGACAATTACGAAGCGCTGAACCGCCGGATGAATCAACGGCAAGAGAAGTGATTGAAAACTTGTTCTTTTCTGATAAACGCTATGATTTAGGCGATGTAGGAAGATACAAAATGAATAAAAAATTAAACCTTAATATTCCTGAAGAAACTAAGGTTTTAACTAAAGAAGATATTGTTGCTATTATCAAGCATTTAATAAAATTAATCAATTCGAAAATTGATGTTGATGATATAGACCATTTAAGCAACAGAAGAGTTCGAACTGTTGGCGAACAATTAGCCAATCAGTTTAGTGTTGGTTTAGCCAGAATGGCAAGAACTATCAGAGAACGTATGAATGTGCGTGATAATGAAGTCTTTACTCCGGTTGATTTAATTAATGCTAAAACCTTATCATCGGTAATTAATTCGTTTTTCGGAACAAACCAACTTTCTCAATTCTTAGACCAAACGAATCCTTTGGCAGAAATGACTCACAAAAGAAGGATGTCAGCATTAGGTCCGGGCGGTCTGTCAAGAGAAAGAGCCGGTTTTGAGGTAAGAGACGTCCACTATACACATTACGGACGACTTTGTCCGATAGAAACTCCTGAAGGACCAAATATCGGTTTGATTTCATCCTTATGTGTGTATGCAAAAATTAACGAATTAGGGTTTATTGAAACCCCATATAGGAAAGTTGTATCCGGTAAAATAAATATTTCTGACAAAGGAGTTGTATATTTAAGTGCAGAAGAAGAGGATGATAAAATAATAGGCCAAGCAAATTCCCATTACAATAAAGAAGGATTTCTTATGACCGAAAGAGTAAAATCCAGATCTCATGGTGATTTTCCTGATATTGAAAAGGATAAACTTGATTATATGGACGTTGCTCCTAACCAAATTGCATCAATTGCTGCTTCATTAATACCGTTTTTAGAACATAATGATGCGAACCGTGCATTAATGGGGTCGAATATGATGAGACAAGCAGTTCCCCTAATTACATGCGATTCTCCGATAGTCGGAACGGGAATAGAACCTGCGGTTATTCGAGACGGAAGAATTCATATTTTTGCCGAAGGTGAAGGCGTAGTTGAATACGTTGATGCTGATGAAATTCTTATCCGATACAGTCGTTCTGATGACGACAAATTTGTGAGTTTCGATGAAGATACCGTTCGTTATACAATTCCTAAATTTAGAAAAACGAACCAAAATACAACTGTAAACTTAATTCCGGTTGTAAAAAAAGGCGATAAAGTTTCCAAAGGACAAATTTTAACTGACGGATATTCTACCGATAATTCTGAGTTAGCTTTAGGAAAAAATCTTAAAGTTGCATTTATGCCTTGGAAAGGTTATAATTTTGAGGATGCTATTGTAATTTCAGAACGCGTAGTTAGAGAAGATGTTTTTACTTCAATACATGTAGAAGAGCATATCCTTCAAGTTCGTGATACTAAAAGAGGTGCTGAAGAATTAACACCTGACATTCCTAATGTAAGCGAAGATGCCACTCGTCAATTAGATGAGAACGGAATGATTCGAATCGGAGCACATGTAAATCCCGGAGATATTTTAATCGGAAAAATTACTCCGAAAGGAGAATCTGACCCGTCTCCTGAAGAAAAATTATTACGTGCAATTTTCGGCGATAAAGCCGGTGATGTAAAAGATGCTTCTTTAAAAGCTTCCCCGTCACTTAAAGGCGTAATTATAGATAAAAAATTATTTTCTCGTTCCTTAAAAAACAAGAAAAATAAAAATACCGATAAACCATTATTGGAAAAAATTGAGACAGAGCAAGATAGAGAAATTTTAGTTTTAAATGAAAAATTAATTGATAAATTATTTATTTTAGCTAACGGAAAAACCTCGCAAGGCGTATATGATTTTCTTAATGTTGAACTTATTTCAAAAGGTAAGAAGTTCGTAATAAAAAAATTAAAAGAAATTGATTATTTATCTGTAAATCCGACTAATTGGACAACCGATGAAAAAACAAATAAATTAATTGAGCGATTATTACATAATTTCATCATCCGATATAAAGAAATTCAAGGACATTATAAAAGAAAAAAATATAGTATTACTGTCGGTGATGAGCTTCCGATAGGTATTGTTCAATTAGCAAAAGTATATATTGCGAAAAAGCGAAAAATAAAAGTTGGTGATAAAATGGCAGGTCGCCACGGAAATAAAGGTATTGTGGCTCGTATTGTAAAAGATGAAGATATGCCTTTCTTAGAAGACGGAACCACGGTTGATATCGTTTTAAACCCATTAGGTGTTCCCTCTCGGATGAATTTAGGTCAAATTTACGAAACCGTACTTGGTTGGGCAGGTTTAAAATTAGGATTAAAATTCTTTACTCCTATTTTTGACGGTGCAACACTCGACGATATTAATGAATATACCGATCAAGCCGAAATCCCGAGATACGGAAAAACATATTTATATGACGGCGGTACCGGTGAAAGATTTCATCAGCCGGCAACCGTTGGTGTAATATATATGTTAAAATTAGGACATATGGTTGACGATAAAATGCATGCTCGTTCTATAGGTCCGTATTCATTAATTACACAACAACCTTTAGGAGGTAAAGCTCAATTCGGCGGTCAACGTTTCGGAGAAATGGAAGTTTGGGCACTCGAAGCATTCGGTGCATCAAATATCCTTCAAGAAATGTTAACAATTAAATCTGATGATGTTATCGGAAGAGCCAAAGCTTATGAAGCTATTGTAAAAGGAAGACCTATTCCGAAACCCGGAATCCCCGAATCATTTAAAGTTATTTTACACGAACTGAGAGGACTTGGTTTAAGAATTAATTTAGAATAGCAAATTGAGATTTAAAAATAATTTATTATTTATAACAGTTTTAATATAATAATATGGCTTTCAGACAAAAAACAAAAGCTACACATGATTTTTCCAAAGTCGTAATTAGTTTATCTTCTCCGGAAGAAATCCTTGAACGTTCAAGTGGTGAAGTTTTAAAACCGGAAACAATTAATTACAGAACTTATAAACCCGAAAGAGACGGATTATTTTGCGAACGTATTTTCGGACCTGTAAAAGATTATGAATGTCATTGCGGCAAATATAAGAGAATCAGATATAAAGGTATTGTTTGCGACCGATGCGGTGTTGAAGTTACAGAGAAAAAAGTAAGAAGGGACAGAGTCGGTCACATTGCATTAGTCGTACCTGTTGTACATTTATGGTATTTCAGATCATTACCTAATAAGATGGGGTATTTGTTGGGTATTCCGACAAAAAAATTGAATGCAATTATATATTACGAAAAATATGTTGTTGTTCAAGCCGGTGTTAAAAAAGAAGACGGTATCAGTGATTTAGACTTCCTGACAGAAGAAGAATACATGGATGTACTCGATACATTACCGAATGATAATCATTTACTTGATGACTCCGACCCCAATAAATTTATTGCAAAAATGGGTGCCGAGGCTATTGAGAAACTTTTAGGACGTTTAGACTTAAAAAGTCTTTCTGTTGATTTAAAAGAAAAAGCAAATAATGAAACTTCGCAACAACGCAAAAGTCAAGCTTTAAAACGTTTAAATGTTGTGAATGCATTTATAGCATCCGAAAAAATTAACAAACCCGAATGGATGATAGTTAAAGTTTTACCCGTTATTCCTCCTGAACTAAGACCCTTAGTTCCTTTGGACGGCGGAAGATTTGCAACTTCTGATTTGAATGATTTATATCGAAGAGTAATAATAAGAAACAATAGGTTAAAACGATTAATTGAAATAAAAGCACCGGAAGTAATTTTGCGAAACGAAAAACGCATGCTTCAAGAAGCGGTTGACTCATTATTTGATAATTCCAGAAAGTCAAGTGCCGTTACAACTGATGCCAACAGACCTTTAAAATCATTAAGCGACAGTTTAAAAGGTAAACAAGGACGTTTTCGTCAAAACTTATTAGGTAAAAGGGTTGATTATTCAGCACGTTCTGTAATTGTTGTAGGT
This sequence comes from Acetofilamentum sp., assembly GCA_020720665.1. Classification (GTDB taxonomy): domain Bacteria; phylum Bacteroidota; class Bacteroidia; order Bacteroidales; family JAADGE01; genus JAADGE01. The sequence goes on from DYOF01000012.1 coordinate 23,897, forward strand.
CCTGAGTTGAAATTGCATGAATGCGGTTTACCAAAAGAAATGGCAGCTGAACTTTACAAACCATTTATTATAAGAAAGTTAATTGAAAGAGGTATTGTAAAAACAGTTAAATCTGCTAAGAAAATTGTTGACAGAAGGGATGCTGTAGTTTGGGATATTTTAGAAAATATTTTAAAAGGACATCCTGTTTTATTAAATCGTGCACCAACCCTCCATAAGCTTGGTATTCAGGCATTTCAACCGAAATTAATAGAAGGAAAGGCCATACAATTACACCCTTTGGTTTGTACCGCGTTTAATGCCGACTTCGATGGTGATCAAATGGCAGTACATTTGCCCTTAGGCAATGATGCCGTTATAGAAGCTCAAATGTTGATGTTAGCTTCACATAATATATTAAACCCGGCAAACGGTGCCCCAATTACCGTACCTTCGCAAGATATGGTTTTAGGTCTTTATTATATTACCAAAGCCAGAAAATCGAATTCAAATTATAAAGTTAAAGGTGAAGGATTAATTTTTTATTCATCCGAGGAAGTAATTATTGCTTATAATGAAAGAGCAGTTGAATTACACGCCGTTGTGAAAGTTATGATTAATGAAAAATTAGTCGAAACAACAGTGGGTAGGGTAATTTTTAATCAATCTGTTCCTGAGGAAGTCGGATATATTAATGAGGTATTAACAAAAAAATCTTTACGAACAATTATCGGTAATGTATTAAATATATGCGGTGTTTCCAAAACTGCAAAATTCCTTGATGATATTAAAGATTTAGGTTATAAAACAGCTTTTGAAGGCGGTTTATCATTTAATTTAGATGATGTTATCGTACCGAATTTAAAAGAAGAGATGGTTAATGACGGTTATTTGCAAGTGGAAGAAGTTATGAATAACTTCAATATGGGTTTTATTGCAAATAACGAAAGATACAACCAAATTATCGATATTTGGACACATACCAATGCTCGTTTAACACAACAAGTTATGAATGAAATCAGTTCTGATAAAGACGGTTTCAATTCAGTCTATATGATGTTGGATTCGGGTGCGAGGGGTTCAAGAGAACAAATTCGTCAGTTATCCGGAATGAGGGGCTTAATGGCGAAACCTCAAAAATCAGGTGCAACAACCGGTCAAATTATTGAAAACCCGATTTTATCAAACTTTAAAGAAGGGCTGTCAGTATTGGAATATTTTGTGTCAACTCACGGTGCTCGTAAAGGTTTGGCTGATACGGCTTTAAAAACTGCCGATGCCGGATATTTAACAAGACGTTTGGTTGATGTTGCTCAAGATGTTGTTATTACTGAAGAAGATTGTGGTACATTAAGAGGTTTAGAAGCAACAACAATCATGAACAAAGATGAAATTGTAGAAACCTTACACGACCGAATTTTAGGAAGAACAGCTGTTCATGATATTTACCATCCGAGTGAAAACTATTTAATTGTTGAAGCCGGAAATGAAATTACAGAAAGTATAGCCAAACAAATCGAAGATTCTCCTATTGAACGTGTTGAAGTCAGATCGGTATTAACTTGCGAATCAAGACAAGGCGTTTGTGCAAAATGTTACGGACGAAACTTATCAACCGGCAGAATGGTTCAAAGAGGTGAAGCTGTGGGTGTTATAGCAGCACAATCTATCGGTGAGCCGGGTACACAGTTAACTCTTCGTACGTTCCACGTAGGAGGGGTTGCCGGAGGTGCAGCTTCTGAAAACAGTATTATTGCAAAATATGACGGAATTGCTAATTTTGATGAACTAAGAACTGTTGAAGTTGAGAAAAACGGCGAAAAATTCGATATCGTAGTCAGCCGTATGACTGAATTGAAAATTCATGATAAAAATACCGATATCGTGTTAACAAGTTATTCAATTCCTTACGGTTCAAAATTATACAATAAAGGCGGTGCCGTTTCAAGAGGACAATTAATTTGTGAATGGGATCCTTATAATGCTTTAATTATTTCAGAATTTACAGGTGTCGTTGATTTCAAACAATTATCCGAAGGGATTACATTCAAAATTGAAAGAGATGAACAAACCAATTATGCAGAGAAAGTTATTATAGAATCAAAAGATAAAAGAAAGAACCCTGAAATTGCAATTATAGATAAAAACGGTGAATCGTTAAGAGATTACAATTTACCTGCAGGTGCTCACTTGTCGGTAGATCACGGTGATAAAATTAACCAAGGCGATATAATAGCTAAAATTCCGAGAAGCGCAGGAAAAGCAGGTGATATCACCGGAGGTTTGCCGAGAGTTACAGAGTTAGTTGAAGCAAGAAATCCTTCAAATCCGGCAACCGTTTCAGAAATTGACGGAATAATTTCATTCGAGAAAGTTAAAAGGGGTAAAAAAGGCGTTATTGTTACATCTAAAACCGGTGAAAAAAAATTATATTATATTTCACTGTCTAAACAAATTTTAGTTCAATCCGGTGATTTTGTTAAAGCCGGAATGGCTCTTTCTGACGGTGCGATTACTCCGAAAGACATTTTAGAAATTCAAGGAGCAACCAAAGTACAAGAACATATTGTGAACGAAGTGCAAGATGTATATCGTTTACAAGGCGTTAAAATAAATGATAAGCACTTTGAGGTTATTGTTCGTCAAATGATGAAAAAAGTTGAAATTGAAGATGCCGGCGATACACGTTTCAGAGAAAAACAAATTGTTGATAAATGGGATTTCATTGATGAAAACGATAACATTTTCGGAATGAAAGTTATTAAAGATGCCGGAGAATCTGAAAATTATAGCGAAGGAGAAATTATTTCTAACCGAAAATTAAGAAACGAAAACTCATTATTGAAACGAAAAGATAAAGTTCAGATGCAAGCCGAAGATGCTATTCAGGCAACTTCAATACCGGTTTTACAAGGAATTACCAAAGCCTCCTTAGCAACAAAAAGTTTCTTATCGGCTGCCTCATTCCAAGAAACTACAAAAGTGTTGAATATGGCTGCAATAGCCGGTAAAACTGACTATTTATTGGGTTTGAAAGAAAATGTTATTGTAGGTCTTAAAATTCCTGCCGGAACCGGTATGAAAGAATATGATTCTATAATTGTCGGTTCAAAACAAGAATATGAAAAAATTAAAAGTGAAAATTTTCAATTTGATGAGGATGACGAATAATTTATTATAAAAAATTATTAATTTTGAAAAGCTTAAGTGATTACTTGAGCTTTTCTTTTAAAATATTTACGATGGAAAATACCGAAAATAAAGGCGGATTAAATATTGAATTATCCGAAGAAGTTGCACAAGGAATATACTCAAATTTAGCAGTTATTTCTCATTCTGCATCTGAATTTATTGTTGATTTTGTCAGAATGATGCCGGGTATCCCTAAAGCTCCCGTAAAATCACGAATTATTTTATCACCGGATAATGCTAAACGTTTGCTGATGGCATTAAGTGAAAACGTGAAAAAATATGAACAAACTTTCGGGGAAATTAAAGAACATAAAGGACCTAAAATTCCGATGAATTTTGGCGGGCCTACGGCGAAAGCATAAATCAGAGCAGTTTTTTTAAAGTTTCTGCAAATAAATCAGCAGCAGGAGGATGAAATCTGAACCATAGTTCAGGTTCTGTTAATTCTAATTCGCTGACAGCAGGTTTGTCTAAATTGTCAAAAAATACATCAACTCGTGCGTAAATCGGGCGAGGATTGCACGATTTTACAACTTGTTCAGCAAATTTGATTTCTTCATTTGTTGGTGTATAATTATGAACTGTACCGCCAAAGTCATCTTGTACTCTGAAATCACCTTCTTTTGCTTTTTTTAAAACAGCATGTGTAAATTTACCGTTAATTATAATAAATGCAATTTCACCTTTAGTTGTAATTTGATATTGAAATTCTTGAAGCATTAAATCTTCGTCATATATTAATTTCTTAAAAATTACTTCATAATCAGAAATGTTTGCTTCGTTTATTTTATACGTATGCCTTCCTGCACCTGAAACTACAGGCTTTAGTACAGCTTCTTTCCATTCTGTTTTTTGAAAAATAGTTTTTAAACTTGAAGCTGAATTTTTTGAAATAAAGAGAGTCGGAGGAATATTTATACCCGAATTTTTTAATTCAAGCAAGTAGTGTTTATCAATATTTTTATAGACAATTTCCGGTGAATTTATGAAACGCGTTTTTTTCTCTGTTTTTTTTAACCATTCCGAAAATTCGTTAAATCGATGAAAATAATCCCAAATTGCTCTGAAAACAACTATTTTAGTTTCAGAAAAATCAAAATCGGGATTATCCCACCATGTTCTGCCGGCTTTTAAACCTTTTCTTTTCAGTGCTTCTGACAATAAATTATCTTCTTGTAAAACTTGTTTTGCATACCAATCAGGATTTTTTGGCTTGTAAAAATCTTTTTTTGTAAGTAAAACAACATCAAATAATTTCACGTGTCTAAAATTATGCAATTAATTTCATAGAGATTTAATATCAAAGTTTTTTTAGGTTGTGTCCCATTTTTACTTTCTTTGTTTCCATATAAAATCTGTTGTATTTATTTGTAGGCGTTTCAATCGGTACAACTTCAACAATTTCTAAACCGTAGCCTTCAAGTCCGGCACGTTTAACAGGGTTATTGGTCATTAATCGTATTTTGCAAATCCCTAAATCTCTTAAAATTTGAGCTCCTACGCCATAATCTCTTTCATCGTCATCAAAGCCTAATTTATGATTGGCTTCAACGGTATCATATCCTTCTTCTTGTAATTTATAGGTTTTAATTTTATTAAAATAGCCTATTCCTCTTCCTTCCTGGCTCATATATAGAACTAAACCTTTTCCTTCTTTTTCAACCATTCGCATTGCTTCATGTAATTGATTACCACAATCGCAACGTTTTGAACCAAAAATATCTCCGGTAACACATGAAGAGTGAACTCTTACTAAAACCGGTTCCTCTTTGTTCCAAGAACCTTTTATCAGAGCTGAATGTTCAAATCCGTTAGAGAGTTGTTTGTATGGAATTAGCTCAAAATCACCGTATTCTGTCGGCATTTTTACTTTTTCACCGCGTTCTATTGATGTTTCTTCTTTTAATCGGTAAGAAATTAAGTCTTTAATTGTTACAATTTTTAACTGATGTAATTCGGCAACCTTAATTAATTCGGGCAGCCTTGCCATTGTTCCGTCGTCGTTCATAATTTCAACTAATGCACCGCCGGGTTTTAAACCTGCGAGAACAGTTAAATCAACAGTAGCTTCGGTATGACCGGCTCTTCTGAGTACGCCCATATTTTTTGCTTTAAGCGGGAAAATATGTCCTGGTCGGGCTAAATCTGTCGGTTTTGTTGTTTTTGTAACCAATGCTTTTATGGTTTTAGCTCGGTCAGATGCTGAAATTCCTGTGGTGCAACCCTGTCCGATTAAATCAACAGATATGGTAAACGGAGTTTCGTGTAGTGATGTATTTTGTTGTTTTCCTACCATTAAATCTAAATCTAATTCAACGCATTTAGTTTCCGGAATTGCCGCACAAATCAACCCTCTGCCGTATTTTGCCATAAAGTTAACTTTTTCGGCAGTAATTAATTCTGCCGATGTAATAAAATCTCCTTCATTTTCACGATCTTCATCATCTACAACAATTATTATTTCTCCTTTTTTTATAGCATCAATTGCTTCTTCAATTGTGTTTAATTTATCTTTAAACTCTTTGCTCATTTTGTTATTACTTTTGGTATTGATTTCGATTTGTCGGTTTCCAAATGCCGCTCTTAACACCGGCTATATATTTAAAAAATCCGAACATTAAAGCTAAATTCATTGAATAAAAATGACTTATGAATCGTATAATTTTAAAATTTTTGTGATTTAATAAAAATATTAAGTCAAATAATAATGCAGCTATTGTTCCTGCAAATATAATCAGCATAATTTTATAGAAGAGAATATGAACTAAAAAAAATAGTGATAAAATAGCCGTCAAAATTAAGAAAGGACCTAACCACCTGATAATTTTGTGAGATATAAAATTAAAAGAAAGACCTTTTATACGTGAAAATATCAAGTGTTTAAATAAAAACAGGTTTTGAAAATTTCCGGTTGAAATACGTACTTTTCTTCTGAACTCTTCCTTTATATCGCTTGAGGCATCTTCATAAACAAATGATTCTTTGCTGCTTATGGATTGGAAACCTTGTTTTAGAACATTTAGATTGATATAAAAATCGTCAACTAAAAAGTTATCGGGTACTTTTTTATATAATTCTTTTCTGATTGAATAACAACCGCCGAAAGGTCCCATCATTGTTCCCCATATATTTCCTTCGTGTTGTTTTATTTTAATTTCTCTTGAAATATAGCTGCTTTCTTGAATTGAAATACCGTTTTTCACAACAGAATCTTTTTGAATTATAAGTTGAGAATCTACTAAACCTATAAATTTATTTTTAAAATGTTTAACCATTTCAAAAATGGTATTTTCAGAAAAGAAAACATTTGCGTCAGTTATAATAAGGATTGAACCTTTTGCTTCATTTTCTAATAAATTAATTGTTTTGGGTTTACCTTGTCGCTGTTCAAATTTGTGAAATTTTATATTTGTTATTGTTTTTGCTTTTGAACTGATAATTTTGTTTGTCAAATCAGTTGAGGCATCAGAACCGATTAAAATTTCAAATTTTGATGAGGGGTAGTTTGATGCGATTATACTTTGTAATTTTTTTTCAATCACGTTTTCTTCGTTATATACTGACATTAAGATTGATACATAAGGAAGTTCTTCTTCGTTTTTTTGAAAAAACAGGCTATTGGCTTGTTTTTTTTTGGATAATACTTTTAGAATTATCGGAAATAAAACATATGAATGAAAAATGCTTGTTACTGAAACCCAAAATAATATTTGAAATATGATATTCAATTTAAGATTTTTCTGTTTTTAATACGCTTTGATAAAAATCAAGCAGTGAATTTGAAAGTGCAAAATTATCAAAATTATTTAGAATAAAGTGTTGAGCATTGTTTGATATTTGCTTGCAAGGATAATTATTTTCAATGATATTAATCAGAGAGTTTTTAAAGTTTTCCGGAGTATCGGCTATAATAAAATCTATAAGATGTTTTCCGTTTATTCCTTCGGCACCTTTTGATGTTGATAAAATGATATTTCCGGATGCCATTCCTTCAATTATTTTTATTCGCATTCCGCTTCCTGAAAGCAACGGAACAATCATAACATTGTTTTTTTGCATGAATGCTTTGGCATTTTCAATTTCTCCGAGATAGTTAAGGTTTTTGTATGATTTAAGTTTTTTGATGAAGTTTTCGGGAGCATTTCTTCCGGCAATTGAAAATACTTGTTCGGGATAAATTTTTGAAACAGAGTTCCATATATTTTCGATAAACCAAATTAAACCTTCTTGATTCGGATACCAATCGAGTGAACCGATGAAATAAAGTTTAATTTCAGAAAAATCTATATGTTCCGGTTTATATTCTTCGGCATTTAATCCGGTTTGTGAAACGAAAACCGGTTTGGTATTTCCGGCTTTTTTCCAATAATCGGCATCAAGTATTGAAATAGGGACTAAAAAATCGTATTTATTAACGAAGGATAGTTCAAATTTATTCATTCGTTTTAAAATAATTTTTAAATATAATTTTTTAAGAATACTTTTTTCTTTTTCAACAGTTTGTTCCCAAATTTTGTGTTCAATATTATGTGCTCTGTATGCAATTTTTGATTCAGTATATTTTTTTATTACGTCGATATACGGCATCATGTATAAACCTTCAATTTGAATTAAATCGTATGAATTTAGCTGTAATTTGTTTATAAGTTTCTTCTTAAACTTATTGTTGATAAAACGGGCAGCATTATATGGTAATTTAGAAAAAAAAAGGTTAAATAATGCCTTTAAGGGTTTTAAATCTGTATTTAAAAATACTTCAAATATATTAATGTCAGAACTTAAATTGTGTTTAAAATTATCAGTTTTTACAAAGTGTTTTTTTGTATTGAAAGCTAAAATATCAACTTTATTTCCGGCATTTACAAAACCGGAGGTTAAATTAAATACAGCAATTGAACCTCCGTCTTTTGGGGGATAGGGAATTTTATTGTGAATTTGCAGAATTTTCATTATTATGAACCTATTTTAATAAAACGGGCTATTGAACTAAAAATTTGTTCAAATTTCTGAGTATTGATAATTTTAGAGTCTTTAGTTGCTTTATAGGTGATATAAACGCCTAAAGGAAATAAAACGGCGGCAGCCAACCAAGCACCGATAATTACCGGAAAAACACCTTCGGTTGCTGCTTTTTCACCTACTCTGTGGAGTATGTAATAAAAAATAAATAAAACAATTGATATTAAAATAGGTAAGCCGAAGCCTCCTTTTCTGATAATTGAACCTAAGGGAGCACCGATAAAGAAAAATATGAGGCAAGCAAATGACATCGAAAATTTTTTATACCAAGCTAATTGATGTTTTTTTAGCCATTTAAATCTGTTATAGGTAGACATATAATCATTTTCTATGTTTATTTTCATTCGCTCAGCGGAAGATAATGCGGTTTCTAAAGCCTGTAATTTATTATTTTCACTTAAGTTTAGAAATATACTGTCTAAGTTTTTTGAAACTTTTAATTCTTCGGGTTTTTTATATTTACTTAGCGAATCTTTGATTAATTTTGTTTTGTCTTTTGTTTTTTCATATTTTTTTTCATGTTTGAAATAATTGTATTTCAATATTTTATCGTTAAAACTGTTTGTCTTTTCAGTATAATCATTTTTTAAAGAGTCTATAGCAATTGAAAGTTGTTTTGTGTTCAGAATTTCATAGTGCCTTTCAAACAAACTTTCATCGCTTTTTTTTAAGGAAATATCCGGTAGTTTAAATATGATAGTTTCTTTAGTGAAAAAATCTTGTCGGTAAGGAAATTCTTTTTGACCCGAATTATTTTTTTCTTTCATTTCGGAATAGTTGCTGCCGTTATATAAGCTTACAATCATATTTTTTTGGTCAACGGTAATATTCATTTCACCGGAATCGGCAACAATAACTTCGCTGTTTCCTCTTTGTTTTGTATGGTCATATATCATAAAACCGTACATCATACCGGTGCTTGAATTTTTATCATCAACTTTAATACTGTAACCGTCAATGTCATTATTGAAAACCCCTGTTTTAATGTTTAATTCAGGTCTTTTTCGGGAAATGTCATATAATAACCCGGCATATTTAATATTTGTATAAGGCAAAACAATATTTGAGAAATAAAAAGCTCCTATGCTTAAAGCTATTATGAAAAAAATAAGAGGGCTCATAATTCTCCACAAAGAAATTCCGGATGTTTTCATTGCAGTTAATTCAAAATGTTCTCCCAAATTTCCGAATGTCATAACCGAAGCTAATAACACAGCTAACGGAAGTGCCATCGGCACCAGCATTGCTGCCGCATAAAACATGATTTTTAAAATGATAAATGCTTCTAATCCTTTTCCTACTAAATCTTCAACCCATAACCAAATAAATTGCATTAAAAAAAATAGAATTGAAATGGTAAATGTGATAATAAAAGGACCGATGAATGATTTTATAATTAAAATATGAATTTTCTTCACTCTGACATATATTTATGACAAAAGTAAAAAATTAAAAATGAAAAAGAGATTAAGGAAAGTTAAATTAGCTTAATTTTTAGACTATACATGTACTTAAAACTTTCTGTTTTCAAAATGCTCGTCCTTTTTGTCTTTTTGTTTTTTTAAGATTAAAAAAATAACGGCAATAATTACTATCAGCAATAAAGTCAATTGAATAATACCAATAATTAACATTTTATTTAATTTATGATAATTTTACGGCTGTTCCGAAAGCCAAAATTTCAGCAGCACCCTGTGAAACGGCTGACGTTGAAAATCGGACATTAACAATAGCATCTGCACCTAATGTTTGAGCATCTGATACCATTCGCTCAAGAGCTTGTTCTCTGGAATCGGCAAGTAGTTTTGTATATTCACTGATTTCACCGCCGGCAATGTTTTTTAAACCGGCAAGTATATCTCTTCCGATATTTCTGGCTCTTACGGTACTTCCTCTTACTAATCCGAGAGTTTCAGTTATTTCTCTGTTTTTAATAGTTTCTGTTGTTACGATTATCATGATTTTTTGTTTTAAAAATTATACGCCTAAAGTGTGTTTTAATCCTTCAATTTGTTCATTCCACATTTCTATGGAGTTTTCTTTCTCTTCCGGTTCAACAAAGTCAATAATTTGAAGTGCAACTTCACCGGTTAGTTCTTGCATTGTAATTGAAAATTGAAAAAAGGTATTATCGTCAGAATCAAGCCATTTGTATCTGACAAAAGAATCTGTTTTTTTTTCAAGAAGTATAGCTTTTTGTTCAGAATTAGACCATTTAAAGGTATATATTCCGTTTTCAAATACAACTTTTGTTGCAAACCATTCCTCTAAACCGGAAGGATTGCTTAAACGGTAATATAAAATTTTAGGTATTGTATTTATTGTATATTCCAATTCAATTCGTTCTATTTTACTCATAATCTTAATATGTATAATTTCATTGCAATTTAATGAAAAAAAATTAAATAAAAAATATAATTTACTTTTAGATTTAGACAAAATTTATATATTTGCGACCTCAAAAACGGCGAGGTAGCTCAGTCGGTCAGAGCGTCGGATTCATAACCCGGAGGTCACGAGTTCAATTCTCGTTCTCGCCACGAAAAAAGAGGCTGTCATTTAGGCAGCCTCTTTTTTATATTTTATCGCCGAATGCCAAATCACCGGCATCTCCTAAGCCGGGTACTATGTATGATTTTGCAGTCAATTCGTTGTCTAAAGCCCCTATCCAAATCGTATATTTATCTTTTGGTAAGTGATCTTGCATGTATTCTACGCCTTCTTTTGCTGCAATAATAGTAACAATATGAATGTGTTTAGGATTTGATTCTCGTGTTAAATCTTTATAAGCAAGAGCAAGCGAAGATCCGCTTGCAAGCATCGGGTCAGAGAGAATTAAAAATTTATCTTCTATATCAGGAGACGAGAGATAGCCTGATTTGATTTCAAATGTATTGTCTTTATGATATTTTCTGAATGAACCGACAAATGCATTTTGAGCATAATCAAAATAATTTAATAAACCTTGGTGAAGCGGTAAACCGGCACGTAATACTGTTGCTAAAACAATATTATCTTGCATAATATTAATTTCGGCAGTTCCCAGCGGAGTTATAACTTCCTGAGTTTTAAACTCTAAGTCTTTGCTTATTTCGTATGCAAAAATTTCACCTATTCTTTCCAAATTTCTTCTGAATCGGAGTCGGTCAGTTTGAATTTTTGCATCTCTTATTTCTGAAATAAATTTATTTAAAATCGAATTTTGTTCGCCAAGAATTTTAACCATAATATTATTTATTTTTTAAAAAAGAGCTTTATACTCAATTGATTTAAAGCTCTTTAAGTATTAATGTTGAAAATTTTCTGTTTCTTTCGGATTGTGTTTATGTTTAAATAAAATTGCAAATAAAACAGCAACAACTACAGAGTAGCCTGCAAAAGTAAGCCATATTCCGTTCCAATCTTTGCCTGTTTCGGTTAAGAAAAATTTGTCAATTATTATTCCGCTGGTCCAACTTCCGAAAACTGCACCAAAACCGTTTGTCATCATCATGAATACTCCTTGTGCACTGGCTCTGATTTTAGGATCACTTTGTGTTTCGACAAATAAGGAACCTGAAATATTAAAGAAATCGAAAGCCAAGCCGTAAACAATACATGATAAAACTAACATCCATAAACCTCCTGCCGGATCACCAAAACCGAATAAACCAAATCGTAAAACCCATGCAATCATACTAAACAGCATAACTTTTTTTATGCCGAATCGTTTTAAAAAGAAGGGTATTGCTAATATAAAAACGGTTTCGGATATTTGTGAAACAGACATAATAATTGCGGGATATTTAACCGCTAATAAGTCTTTAAATTCGGGTATTTTTGCAAAGTCATGTATAAAAGTGTCTCCGTATGCATTAGTTAATTGTAATGAAGCACCTAATAACATAGAAAAAATGAAAAATAATGCCATTTTTTTATGTTTAAATAATGTAAATGCTTTTAGTCCTAAGGATTCAACCATTGATTTCTTTTCAAAATCCTTGTTAACGGCACATTTAGGAAGTGTAAACGAGTATAAACCTAAAATTAATGATGCAGCAGATGCAACATAAAATTGCATTGCCGAAGTTTCTAATTTTGATAAGCTGATTGTCCACATGGCTATAATGAATCCGACAGTACCGAACACTCGAATAGGGGGGTATTTTTTTACTACATCCATGCCTACTTGTTTCATAGAAGAATATGAAACGGTAATTGATAAAGCAATGGTAGGCATATAAAAAACCATATTTGCCAGCATTACCCAAAACATAGCGGCAGGAGAATTAACTTGAGGCAGCATAAATAAAATTATTGCACCTGAAATATGGAACATTCCTAACAGTTTTTCGGCGTTTATCCATCTGTCGGCTATAATACCTGCAATAGCCGGCATAAATAAGGAGGCAATACCCATTGTTGAAAATATGGCTCCGAAATCCGTGCCTGACCAGCCTTTATTTTGAAACCAATACCCGCCGATTGTTATCAGCCAAGAACCCCAAATAAAAAATTGAAGGAAGTTCATTATTGTCAATCTTAATTTTAATCCCATAACTTATTTTTCTTTTCGTTTTTTTATTTCGTCTCTTATTTTTGAAGCGGTTTCATAATCTTCTTTTTCAACTGCTTCATCCATAATTTTTTGTAGCTCTTTTACAGAATAATCTTCAAAATTATCGCTTTTTTGTTTTTTTTCAGAATTTTCGGTATCAGATTCTCCTATATCTTCATTAAATAATATTCCTGCTTTTTCTATTATTTCTTCCGTTACAAAAATTGGCGCATTAAAACGTAAGGCAATAGAAATTGCATCAGAAGTTCTTGAGTCAATTTTTATTTTTGCTAATTCTCGTTTGCAAATTATTTCAGAGTAGAAAATTCCCTCTTCTAATTTTACAATATTAACTTCTGTAACTGTTATATGAAATGAGTTTGCCATACTGACAAATAAATCGTGAGTTAAAGGTCTGAATGGTTTTAAACCTTCCAATTGTATTGCTATGGATTGAGCTTCAGAAGTTCCTATAATAACCGGTAAACGTCTGTTCCCGCTTTCTTCTTCCAAAATCAATGCATAAGCTCCGTGACGAGTTTGGCTGTATGATAATCCGGCAATTTTTAAACGAATTTTTTTCATGTGTCTAAAAATTTGTAAATAATTAATAATCTACAAATTGAATGCTTATACTTATTTATAATGCTTGTTCTTTCCTGCACATAGGAAC
>DYOF01000217.1 GCA_020720665.1 Acetofilamentum sp.
TATGTTAGCGGTTTATTTCATTCATTTTCAATGTTATCTTGTCAAGAATGTATTTTGCTACATTGTTGATTATTAGCAATTCATCTTCTTGTTTAATAGTCGGATTTTCAAATGAAATATTTATTTTACTAAATGTTTCAGGCATAGAATAAATAGATAAATAATCATAACGATTAAAACAAATTTTCAATGATATTGTAGTTTCAAAATTAACATTTTCTGTTTTTTTGAATTCCATTAGTTTATAATCGAAACCTATCTCGCCAATCGTTGAGTTATTGTCTTGAATATTTGTATCTAATTTTTTAAAAAACTCATCTACTGATTTAACAGGATTTCCGCCGCCAAAACGCCAACATAGTATTTCTTTTGAAAAAAATAATTCATCAAATTTTTCAAGTTTTCTTAAAGCTTTTAATAATAATGGTTTTGCTAAATCTTGGTAAATCTTAACAAATTGAGTTTTATCAATTATTTTTTTCTCCTTTTGTCCATTAAGTTGTGCTTTTAATAAATCAATTTGTTTATCAACATCTGTAATTTCGTCAATATTTTCGCCTTTTGCCCCTTTTAGATATAATTCCAAAGAATTTATTAATTGTTCACCAATGTATTCTGTGAATAAATTTTCATCTCCGCCGTCAGCTGCTTGTAATGCTCGGTAATAATCTTCCTTTTTTTCAGTTTTTATAATTACTGGTGGATAACCATTTTGCATTAAAATTAAATTCATTAAAATTCTTGCAAGTCGTCCATTTCCGTCATCAAATGGATGAATTGAAATAAATTTATAATGAAAAAGAGATGCAGTGTTCAACGGATGAAATTTTATATCTTTATTTATTTTTTTATACCATTCAATTAAGTCAAACATTTTTGCTGATGTTTCTTCCGGATTGGCAAAATAATGAATTTCACCTGTTTGAGTTAATACATGGTTAGGTTGTGTTTTATATTTTCCCACTTCAATTTTTCGTTCAACAATTTGTCCACTTGTTGTTATGGATTTATTGTAGTAACCTTCTTTCAGTATTAGAACATGTAATTCTCTAATAAAATTTTCAGTTATATTTCTATCTTCTTTTATAATGTCTTCAAGTAATAAAAGTGCTTCATTGTGTCCTTTAATATCTAAATGGTCTTTTAAAGGTTTTCCATTTGCAGTTATTCCATGTAATAGAAATGTTTTTGTTTCACCGTAGGTTAATTTATTTCCTTCAATATTATTTGAATGATAGTTCCAATCAAGTCGAAATTTTTGCATTATTCGTCTTTCAATTTCAGGACTAATTGGTCGCAATTTATCAATTTCATTTTTCAATGAATTTATTTCTTGCACTAAAATTTTTAATTCCATATCGTTTGTTTATATATCGTTTCTATTTTGTAACCGCTAACATCTGTATATAAACCGGT
>DYOF01000013.1:0-5733 GCA_020720665.1 Acetofilamentum sp.
TAAGTATTGTTGATGATGAATTAGGAGTAATAAAATATTCTGTTCAACCGATTAATTTTGACGGAGATATTCAAGTAATATCTGATATTAATGCTGATATAGCTAATCAAGATTCAAATTACGATGAAAAATTTTGGATTGAAATTGAAAAGGCATGCTCAAGTATTCCTTATGTTATTTCCGAAACTAAAAAAACTTCATTCAGAGTTTGTACGGCAATGCAAATGAAAATTGAAATTGATAAAGCAGATATTAAATTAACTGATATCGAATGCATTCAAAAAGAAAAATACATCGGATTAAAATTTAAAATCCCGGTTAAAAAAAATAAAAAAACCACTATTTATAAATATGCAGCCATAACATCTTCAATGTACTACCCTAATAATGAATTGTTTATTAAAGCATCAGAAATTACAAAACAAGCATTAAATAAAGGATATAATGAACTGTTAAAAGATCAAGTGCTTGCATGGACAAATAAATGGGAAGAAAGTGATATTGTTATTGAAGGAGATGTATCTGCTCAACAAGGTATCAGATTTAATATTTTTCAATTAAACCAAACCTACACAGGTAAAGATGCTCGATTAAATATCGGTCCTAAAGGATTTACCGGAGAAAAATACGGAGGATCAACTTACTGGGATACAGAAGCATACCTACTTCCTTTCTATTTAAGTACAGCAGATGAAAATGTTGCAGAACAATTACTTATTTATCGATACAATCATCTTCAAAAGGCAATAGAAAATGCTGAAAAATTAGGATTTAAAAACGGAGCGGCACTCTACCCTATGGTAACAATGAACGGTGAAGAATGCCATAACGAATGGGAAATAACCTTTGAAGAAATTCATCGAAACGGTGCAATCGCTTATGCAATTAAAGATTATATCAGATATACCGGGAAAAAAACTTATTTGGCTGAGTATGGTTTGGAAGTTTTAATTGCAATTTCACGCTTTTGGGCTCAAAGAATAAACTTTTCTGAGGATAAACAAAAATACCTTATGTTGGGCGTAACAGGTCCCAATGAATACGAAAATAATGTGAATAACAATTGGTACACAAACACAATTGCATGTAAAACAATGCAATACACAATAGAATCATTTCGTTATGTAAAAGAACATTTCCCTGATGATTTAAAGAAAATTACAAACAAAACAAACTTTAATTCTGAAACAGAACTCGCAAAGTGGAAAGATATCATTGATAATATGTATTTTCCGTATGAAAAAAATAATCGTATATTTTTACAACAAGACGGATTCTTAGATAAAGAATTAAAACCTGTCAGCACACTCCCTTTATCTGAAAGACCTATTCACCAATACTGGTCGTGGGACAGAATTTTACGTTCATGTTATATAAAACAAGCTGATGTTTTACAGGGTATCTATTTTTTTGAAGAGGATTATGATATTGAAACAATTCGACGTAACTTTGAATTTTATGAACCGTTAACCGTGCATGAATCATCTTTATCATCGTGTGTACATTCAATTTTAGCTGCAAAAATCGGCGATAAGAAAAAAGCACATCAATTTTATTTGAATGCCGCACGATTGGATCTTGATAATTATAATAATGATACTGATGACGGTCTTCATATTACAAGTATGGGAGGAACTTGGATGTCAATTGTTAAAGGTTTCGCCGGGATGCGAATTAAAAATGACAAATTGTTTTTTTCTCCTTTCGTTCCTGATGAATGGAAAAATTATTCGTTTAAAATCAAATTCAGAAATACTTTATTAAAAATTTCAATTTCTAAAGACAAATTTAATATTGAGAACCAATCAAATACAGATATCGAAATCCAATTTAAAGAAACATTAATTTTAATAAAAGCAGAAAAAACGTTCAATGCACCAATGTAAAATTCAAAACAATAAATAAAACTATATTTTAACTCATATCCATGAAGCAAATTATTTATTCCGCAGTTTTTATTTCTCTTATTTTTATTTCGTGCAATAAAAATTCAAATGAAACTATTCAAGAATTCAGTTTTCCCGGTAATGATTTTATAATCGGTTTAGCGAGCCCTGTTCAGCTTGAGCCGGATACAACAATTATTTTTTTAAAAGATTTTGTTCCGCAAGATGTTAAAATAATTGATATTAGAACTCATGAAGCCGTTAAACATGAACTTTCCGATGACAGTTTAAAAATTAAATTAATTGTAATCTCCGATGATTTACCAAAATTAAGTTTTTTAAAATTAAATCTTGCAGGAATTGAACATTCAATTTTATTAAAAAAATCTGAAAAAATTTCGCAGAAATTTACATACAATCCGATAGGGAAAACTTGTCATAAAGTACAAATTAAAGGTGAAATGAATGCTTGGAACCCCAATAACACCAATCTAAAATTAAATAACGGAATTTGGGAAGCAAGCATAGAAATTGAACCGGGCACTTACCAATATTTATACGTAATTGACGGTATCGAGATGCTTGACCCTTCAAATCCGGAAAAAATATCAAACGGAATGGGTGGTTTTAACTCAATTTTGAAAGCCGGACAAATTGAAGAAGATAAAATACCGGAAATTTTTACAGAAAATTATACAGAAAATTCCGTAATAATCAGTTTTAAAAACCAAATATCTGAAATAAAAGTCTTATATAATAACTTTGAAATTGATAAAGAACATATTACAATTAATGAAAATACCTTCCAAATTCCGATAATAAAAATTGAAAACCAAACAAAACGCTCTCATTTTAGAATTTGGGCTTACAATCAATACGGAATTTCAAACGATTTATTGATTCCTGTCGAAAACGGACAAATTTTAACAAACCCGAAAGATTTAACACGTGCAGATTTTCATTCGGCAACGATTTACAATACATTTATCGACCGTTTTTATGACGGAAAACCCGAAAACAATCGACCGACCAAAGACCCTGCCATACATCCGAAAGCAAATTATCACGGAGGAGACATTATAGGTATCACAAAAAAAATTAATGCCGGTTATTTTGATGATTTAGGAATTAATACCATTTGGATTTCTCCGATTGTAAAAAACCCGAACGATGCTTGGGGTATGTATCCGAATCCGCGTACAAAATTTTCGGCTTATCACGGCTATTGGCCCGTTTCATTTACTTTAATCGATGAACGTTTCGGTACCGAAAATGAGTTTAAAGAATTGGTTGAAACCGCACACAAGCATAATTTGAATGTTCTTTTAGATTTTGTTGCCAATCATGTCCATCAAGAACATCCCGTTTACAAATCTCATAAAAATTGGGCTACAAACTTGTACCTCCCTGACGGCACATTGAATACCGAACGTTGGGATGATTACAGATTAACTACATGGTTTGATGTTTTTTTACCGACCTTAGATTTATCCAAGCCCGAAGTATATAATATGCTGTCAGACAGTGCTGTATATTGGATTGAAAAATATAATTTAGACGGTTTCAGGCATGATGCCACCAAACATATTCCGGAAATTTTTTGGCAAACTTTAACCCAAAAAATAAAAAATAAAATTATCATACCGCAAAACAGAACAATTTTCCAAATCGGAGAAACTTACGGCTCTCCTCAGCTTATCAGCAGTTATGTAAATACCGGACAATTAGATGCCCAATTTGATTTTAACACTTATGACGCTGTTGTTGCAGCAGTTACAGGTAACAGCTCTTTTGAAAATTTAACACGAGTTATCCGAACCGCACAAAAATATTACGGGTATAATCACCTGATGGGAAACATTACCGGAAATCAAGACAGGGCTCGCTTTATTTCATATGCATCGGGCAGTTTACGTTTTGATGAAGACGCAAAACTTGCAGGATGGACCAGAGAAGTCGGTGTTTTAGATTCTTCTGCATACGACAAATGCGCCGTTTTAAATGCAATTATCAGCACAATTCCGGGCATTCCTGTTATTTTTTACGGAGATGAAATTGGTATTCCGGGTGGGAATGACCCTGATAACAGAAAAATGATGCGATTTGAAAATTTAATCCAAAAAGAACAAGAATTAAAAGAAATTACTAAAACTTTGCTGAAATTCAGAAAACAATCGCTCCCTCTGATGTACGGTAAATTAGATTTTATAAAATCTAATAATGATGAATTTATTTTTTCGCGAACGTATTTTGATAAAACGGTTTATGTCATTATTAACAATTCGGATTCAATTAAAACGTTTAATTTTAATGCCGAAAATAAATCATTCAAATCATTATTTACAAAAGGTTTTTCTTACGGTGCCAAACAAATAGGTATAACATTAAAACCAAGATCTTTTGAAATTTTATTTAACTAAAAAAATAAACTCATGAACAAATTATTAATCAGTTTACTGTCATTTTCCTTAATGATTGCATCCTGTAAAAGTCAGGATAATTCAAGCAAAAATTCAAACAATGAAAAAATTGAATTAAGCAACTATAAATACCCTGAAAGAACCGAAAAATCAAATATTTACGAAGTAAACATCAGGCAATATACACCCGAAGGTACTTTTAAAGCATTTGAAACACATATACCGAGATTAAAAAAAATGGGCGTTGACATTCTTTGGCTGATGCCCGTTTTTCCGATTTCAGAGAAAAACAGAAAAGGAAGTATGGGAAGTTATTATGCTGTTGCCAATTATAAAAAAGTTAATCACGAATTCGGTACGGAGGAGGATTTAAGAAGTATTATTAAAACTGCTCATGAAAATAATATGTTAGTAATTTTAGATTGGGTTGCAAACCACACCGGATGGGATAATCCTTGGATTTTTGAACATCCGGATTGGTACACTCAAGACAGTTTAGGTAATATAGTATGCACCGTAGGAACGGATTGGACAGATGTAGCTGATTTGAATTATGATAATCCGAATATGCGAAAGGCTATGATTGAGGCTTTAAGTTACTGGGTAATTAATTATGATATAGATGGTTATCGTTGTGATGTTGCCGGAATGGTTCCCGTTGATTTTTGGAATACTGCCCGCGAAACCTTAGATAAAATTAAACCGATGTTTATGCTGGCTGAAGCAGAACAAATTGATTTACATGAAAAAGCATTTGATATGGGCTATGCATGGCATTTACATCACTTAATGAATGAAGTTTCAAAAGGAAACAAAACCGCAAAAGATATACGAGCATATTTTGAAAAGGCAAAAGAAGATTATCCTCAGGAAATATATCGAATGACCTTTACTTCAAATCATGATGAAAACTCTTGGAACGGAACCGAATACGAACGAATGCCCGACAGCTATAAAACATGGGCTGTTTTTACTTTTGTTGTTCCCGGAATGCCTTTAATATACAGCGGGCAAGAAGCCGGATTATCAAAACGACTGAAATTTTTTGAAAAAGATACCATAGAATGGAAAGAAAATGAGATGAATGAACTTTATACAAAATTAATTTCACTGAAAAATGATAATAAAGCTCTATGGAACGGAGAAGCCGGCAGCGATGTCTATTTTATTAATACATCCGACAATAAAAATATCCTCGCTTTCAAACGAATAAAAGACGATAATAAAGTTTTAGTAATAATGAACTTATCAAAGAATGACGTAAAAGTCCGTTTTATGGAAAAAGATATCGAAAGAAGATATACTGATTATTTTACAGGAGAAGATATAATTGTAAATCCATTGAAATACATTATATTAAAGCCTTGGGATTATAAAGTATTGTTTGAAAAATAAAAATTAACTGACTTTCCAAGTTTAATAAACTT
>DYOF01000013.1:5833-37143 GCA_020720665.1 Acetofilamentum sp.
TTAATAAACTTTGAAAGTCTTAAAAAAAAACATGTCAACACATTATTTCAAACCCTTAATACCGGATAATTTTTATCATATTTTAAACAGAGGGAATGATAAAACAAAAATCTTTTTCAAAAAAGATAATTATGATTACTTTTTAAAGAAATATGATGCATATCTTTCAGACTATTTAACCACGTATGCCTTTTGCTTACTCGGCAATCATTTTCATCTTTTGGTTAAAGTAAATACGGCAAACAGCATTCTCAAAAGAGCTGAAGAGCTTGATGATATCCCAAAAAAACTTTCCAAGTCTCAAAGACCTGAAAAGTCTGATAATGAAACTGCAGGCTTAATTGTCAGCAATCAATTTCGAAAATTCTTTATGTCCTATGCAAAAGCAATCAACAAGCAAGAAAACAGAACAGGCAGCCTATTTCAAAAGAACTTCGTACGATTAATTATCGACAATTTGAAATATTTAAACAATGTAATACAATACATACACTTAAATCCGGTTCATCATAATTTTACAGATGACTATAAAGATTATCCCTACAGTTCCTACGAACGAATTATGAAACCAAAACCATCAAAATTACCAAAACAAAAAATCCTTGAAAATTTTAACGGAAAAGCAAATTATTTACAGTTTCATTCTGAGAACCATTCATTTAATATAATTGAAAAATATATTGTTGAATAACTAACAGACCTTCCAAGTCTAAAAGACTTGGAAGGTCTACAAACAAACAAGCAAACATGAAAAAACTAATCATTTTTACCTTATTACTTGCATCAACAACACTATTTGCACAAAAGATAATCCTTGAACGTATTGAACCTCCGTTTTGGTGGGTAGGTATGCACAATTCTGAACTTCAATTACTTGTTTACGGAAAAAATATTTCTCAATCAGAAGTCGCAATACATTCAGAAACAATAAAACTGAAAAAAGTTCATCATGTCGAAAACAAAAATTACCTGTTTTTAGATATTGAAATTGCTGAAAATACACAACCGGGAAATTTTGAAATTATATTTTCTAAAAACGAAACAGACCTTACATTTCAATATGAGTTGAAACAAAAAACCGAACAAAAAAGGGGGTTTTCAAGTGCTGACTTCATTTATTTAATAATGCCCGACAGATTTTCAAACGGAAATCCTAAAAATGACAGCCCCGAAAAAATATCAGAAAAAGCTGACAGAAATAATCCTGACGGCAGACACGGGGGTGATATTCAAGGTATTATCAATCATTTAGATTACATTCAACAACTCGGAATTACCGCATTGTGGTTAAATCCTACAGTTGAAAACAACAATCCTAACTATTCCTATCACGGATATGCGATAACAGATTTTTACAAAACCGACCCTCGTTCAGGAAACGATAGTGAATACAAAAAATTATCCGATGAACTTCATAAAAAAAATATGAAATTAATTATGGATATGATTTTTAATCATTGCAGCATCAATCATTGGTGGATGAATGATATACCAATGAATGACTGGACGAATACAAACAGTGAATTCCGTTCAAATTTTCGAGGAAGTACGGTGCCTGACATCCATGCTTCAAATGATGATATTAAACGAATGACCGAAGGATGGTTTGATAAACATATGCCCGATTTAAATCAAAATAACCCGTTTTTAGCCGAATATTTAATTCAAAACAGTATTTGGTGGATTGAATTTGCAGGTTTAGACGGAATCAGAATGGATACCTACCCCTACCCTTTTAAAGAATTTATGACAAAATGGACGGAACGTGTTCATAAAGAATATCCGGATATTACTTTATTAGGAGAAACTTGGTTGCAAAAACCGGCTTTTACTGCTTATTTTAGCGAAAATAACTCAATTTCAGGCAATTATAACTCAGGTTTAAATTCTGTAACTGATTTTCCCTTATATTATGCAACTCGTGATGCGTTTAATCAACAAGACGGTTGGTCAGAAGGATTAGCCTCAATATACTACATTTTAGCACAAGATTTTTTATACGGCAACCCTTATAATAATCTTATCTTTTTAGACAATCATGATTTAGACAGATATTACACATCCGTAGGAAAAGATATCAAAAAAATGAAAATGGGCTTAGCAGTTTTGCTCACTATGCGAGGAATTCCGATGCTTTATTACGGAACAGAACTATTAACCGAAGGAGAAGAACATAAGGGGCACGGATACATACGAACCGATTTCCCGGGCGGATGGAAAGAGGACAAAATAAATGCATTTAATGAAGAAGAAAGAACTTTTGAGCAAAACGACAGTTATAATTATATTAAAACTATTGCAACATGGCGTAAAACTTCAAAACCTGTTACAGAGGGGAAATTCATGCATTTCGTTCCCGAAAACAATGTTTATGTATATTTCAGATATACTAATAATGAAGCAGTTATGTTTATTCTTAATAATCATCCTTCTGAAAAAAGACTAATTAATACGAATCGTTTTTCAGAAATTCTAAACAATTATTCAACCGGAATTAATATTTTGACAAAGGAAATAACAGACATAAAAAAATCAATTGAAATTCAATCTAAATCGGCAATAATTCTTGAGTTAAAAAAATAAAGGGCAATTGAAAAGCCCTTTTTTCTTATTTTCCTTCATCAAAAAAATCAGCTAACACATTTTCTATTAAATTCTCATCTGTAAGCACATATTTTATTCCGGCTTGTTCAACATCAGCCTTTAAATGCTTGCCTATTATTTTAACGTATAAATAATCAACGGTTTTAAGTTTATCCGTAATATCTTTATGCCCGTGTTCATGTTCGTGCTCTTCATCCTCGCCGTGATGATGGTGATGTTCATGCAAATTTTCAATATATTCGGTATGGATAACAGCATCATTTGAAATTTCATAAATAACAAATTCTTTAGCCTGTCCGGTTCTCTGAGCTAATGTTTTTCTGTCGTTTGTTGCAAAAGCAATTTTCATAGGTTTTTAATATAAATTAATTACAAAAATAAGATTTCTGATTGGTTTAAACTGTCTTTTATAAAAAAATCTATTTCTTTATTTCCAGAATTTCTAAATTTGAAAAACGATTTCCGGATATTGCAAAACGAACGGCAGTTCTTACTGTATGCATACCATATTTTCCGTATGCTCCCGGATTCATATGCAAACAATTAAGATGCTCATCAAACATAACTTTTAAAATATGTGAATGTCCGGAAATAAACAAGTGCGGAGGTTTTTTAATGATATTTTGTTTTATTCTTCTGTCATATTTTCCCGGATAACCTCCGATATGGGTTAACCAAATATTTGCCTCTTCAATTTTAAACCGATTATCTTCCGGATACAGAAATCGAATATCCTGCCCGTCAATATTTCCGTAAACAGCTCTGACAGGTTTTTGTTTCCTTAATTCGTTTATTACATCAACAGTACCTATATCTCCCGCATGCCAAATTTCATCAACATCTTTAAAAAATTTCATCAATTGTTCGTCAATATAACCGTGTGTATCAGAAACTAAGCCTATTTTTGTCATAAACTGTATTTAAAATTCCGAAAATAAAGTAATTTTGCTCTAAATTATAATTATTATGCATATCTTTTATACCTCTGATAATATTAGTGATATTTATACCCTGCCGCAAGAAGAATCAAAACATTGTGTTAAAGTATTACGATTAAATAAGGGCGATTTTGTACAAATTATAAACGGAAGCGGAAAGCTATATACTGCCGAAATAATTGATAATCATCCTAAAAAATGTTCCGTAAAAATTATTTCGGTCATTGAAAAACAAAATCGTAAAAATTTTAGAGTTTGTATCGCTGTTTCTCCTACAAAAAACATCAATAGATATGAAACATTTCTTGAAAAAGCAACAGAAATAGGAATTGATACAATAATTCCTTTTGTAAGCAAATATTCTGAACGTAAAATTATTAATTTCGAACGTCTTGAAAAAGTAATAATTTCTGCCGTAAAGCAATCGAAAGCATTATTTAAGCCTGAATTACAGAATACTATTGCATTTAAAGACCTTATTAATTCTGAATTTTCAGGTGAAAAATATATTGCACACTGTTATGATTCCGTTTTAAAAAAACACATAAAAGATATTTATCCGAAAGGAAAAGATATTTTAATTCTTATAGGTCCCGAAGGAGATTTTTCAAAAGATGAAATTAAATTAGCCGTTCAAAAAGGTTTTATTGAAATAAGCCTTTCAGACTCACGCTTAAGAACTGAAACAGCAGGGATTGCAGCAGCTCAAATTATTGACTTTATGAATACCTAAGTTATTTTAACAATAAAACTCAATGAAATATATCTATTTGATTTTAAGCATAATACTATTACACATTTCCGGTTTCAGTCAAAGCTATAAAATAGCCTTATTAAAATATAACGGAGGAGGCGATTGGTATGCCAATCCTACATCTTTGCCAAATTTAATAAGTTTTTGCAATAAAAACCTAAAAACAAATATTTCAAAAGAACCCGTTACAATTGAAGCCGATAGTCCGGAAATTTTTAATTATCCGTTTGTACATATGACCGGACACGGGAATGTAATATTTTCAGAGAGCGATATGAAAAATTTGCGAAATTATTTAATCGGAGGTGGTTTTTTGCATATTGATGATAATTACGGAATGGATCAATTTATAAGAAGAGAACTTAAGAAATTGTTCCCCCAACATAAATTAATTGAAATTCCTTTTAATCATGAAATTTTTCATCAAACCTATCGTTTTGAAACGGGTTTACCAAAAATTCACGAACATGATAACAAACAGCCCCAAGCTTTCGGAATTTTTATTGAAAACCGTTTAGTCTGTTTGTACACCTATGAGTGTGACTTAGGTGACGGTTGGGAAGACAAAGATGTACATAACGATTCGGAAGAAACTCGATTAAAAGCATTAAAAATGGGTGCAAATATAATTCAATATGTTTTTACTAAATAAAAATGAATATTTCCTTATAAACTATTGGCAGTAAAAAAAATATTTATAATTTTGCAGCCTCAGAGTACGAAAAATATATAAATATATAATGATGGATTTAATAAAAGCAGTGGAAAATACATTTACAAAAGAAATTGATTTTCCTGATTTTGGTGCAGGTGATACAATAACGGTAAGTTACAAAATAAGTGAAGGTGAAAAAGAAAGAATTCAAGATTACAGAGGTATTGTAATTCAAAGAAAAGGTGAGGGTACTACAAAAACATTTACTGTAAGAAAAGTAACCGGAGGAATAGGTATTGAAAGAATATTTCCTTTATATTCTCCTTCAATCGAGAAAATTGTTGTAAATAAAAAAGGTAAAGTCAGAAGAGCAAGAATTTTCTATTTAAGAAAATTAACCGGTAAAAAAGCACGGATTAAAGAAAAACGATTTTAATAAAAAAAGCTGTCCAAAAAAGGCAGCTTTTTTTATGCTGCAATTTTCCCAAATTATTAAAAAAAAAACAGACCAAATTCTAAATTTAATTATATAAATCTCTTAACTTCAATCTGTTAAATTTACAATTACTTTAATAGCTGTAAATGTAATATTAAAATACCTGACAACACCAATTATATAAATTAATTGATTTACAGATAATATTTTGCAGATGCCTACAAAAAAACTGAACTCTTTTAATAAACTTTTTGTAAGAATTGCAAGCACATATCATTTTATAATCAGACCAATAAACCTGACGGGTACAGAATTTATTAAAACATTAAATTCGCAAAGCAGTGTGCGAATGAATTAAAAAAGAGACTTGCGGATGCAAAGTAAAAATATAATGCCGGACTTTTAATTAATTAAAATTTGAAAAAAAAAATTGAAAAAATCATTCTTTAAATAACAAAAATTAAATTTGCGTAATTAATTTCAAGGTGATAGAAAAATGAAACTGATTGGCAGAATTGATAAAGCAGATTTTCCTGAATTAAAAATACAAAACATTAAAATTAAAATAGATACCGGAGCTTACACATCAAGCATAAACAGCCACGACGTGAAAGAAACAAAAATTAATAATGAATGCTATCTGGAATTTAAAATTTTGTCGCCGTCAAATAACAGTAAAGCTAAAACGTTCCGAACCAAAAAATATAAAATTAAAACTATAAAAAATTCTTTCGGCGATACAGAACAAAGATTTATTATTGAAACAACAATTATTATTTTTGGAGAAGAATATACTATTGATTTGTCGCTCAGTAAGAGGTACAAAATGAAATATCCGGTATTACTGGGCAGAAAATTTTTGAACAAAGGTTTTTTAGTTGATACATCACAAAAAAACATCTCATTCAAATTAAAACAGAAAAAATTATAACCATTTTTATAAAAAACAATGAAAATTGCAATTTTATCAAAAAACCCAAAATTATATTCAACAAGCAGATTGGTTGAAGCGGCAAAGGAAAAAAATCATGATGTAGTTGTAATAAACCCTTTGAAATGCGTAATTGAACTTGAGAAAAAAAATCCGCGAATATTTTATAACGGGTACTATGTAGAAGATATTGATGCCATAATTCCGAGAATCGGGGCTTCAGACACCTATTACGGCACAGCCGTTGTTCGACAATTTGAAATGATGAAAGCCTTTTCGGTAATTGAGTCACAAGCATTAATCCGTTCAAGAGATAAACTCCGAAGTTTGCAAATTTTAGCTAAAGCCGGAGTAGGTTTACCTAAAACAGTATTCACAAATTTTACGAAAGACGTTGAACATGTTGTGGACTCAGTCGGAGGAGCACCTTTAATATTAAAACTTTTAGAAGGAACACAGGGATTAGGAGTTGTTTTGGCAGAAACAAAAAATGCGGCAACTTCTGTGATTGAAGCGTTTAACGGACTAAAAGCGAGAGTTATTGCTCAACAATTTATACAGGAATCAGATGGTACTGATATTAGGGTATTTGTAGTTGACGGAAGTATTGTCGGTGCTATGAAACGACAAGGAAAAAAAGGTGAATTTCGCTCAAATTTACATAGAGGCGGAACGGCTTCAATTATTAAACTATCTGACCAAGAAGAACTTACTGCACTAAAAGCAGCCAAAGCCATCGGACTTGGTGTTGCCGGAGTTGATATAATACAGTCTGACAGCGGACCTATGGTTTTGGAAGTCAATTCTTCTCCCGGTTTGGAAGGCATTGAAAAAGCAACAGAAAAAGATATTGCAAAAGAAATTATTAAATATATTGAGCGAAATGTTTGACGACAAAATCATTCATTATGCTCAGATTTTTTTACGCAGATAGTACAACGAATATTATTTCCGGCAAAATATGAGAATAAAAAAGCCGATAGTAAAAATCGGCTTTATCTGTTTATCAGAGGTATTTTTTTAAAACACCGGTTCGCTCGTTAAATTCATTAATCAGTTCATCCCATCGATTAACTTGATTGAACATTTTATCCCAAATTGTTCTGTCGTTCCAAAGTTGATTTAATTCTTCTACTTCTTTGGCTTGTTGCTCAACCCAAGTAAAGTATTTTAAATTATGAACCGCTTTTCTGTCATGATACCCTAATTCACGCATATTATCGGTTAATTGACCGAACAAACAACGCTCAAGGTCTTTAATGGCTTGTGTTTGTGTATATTGTCCTCTTTCTGCTCGTAATTCGTCAACTCTTGAAATATACATATCGGCACTGTCGGTTGCGATTGTTATAATGATATCATCCGAAGTCATATCGAAATATTTTGCCGTTTTAATTGCCGACAACAAATTTCCTATACCTGATATTCCTAACAAATGTAATTGATTTACAATCGTTTCCGAAATTCCTATTGATTTTAAATACTTTTGACCTTCGGGTTCATTAAATAACCTTAATATACGCATGGGGTCTTCGTCATCAACAGCTGTAACGACATCGGTATTTTTAACATTATGAATCCAAGGAATATGTTTATCGCCGATACCTTCAATTCGGTGTGCACCAAAACCGTTTCTGAGAATTGTAGGGCATTGCAATGCCTCTGATGCAACAACTTTAATGTGAGGATACAGAGTTCTTAAATAATCACCGGCTGCAATTGTTCCGGCCGAACCGGTTGCCGAAATATAAGCTGCAAATTGACTGTTTTCTGTTTTAATAATATTGAAAACTTCTTCAACAGCATCACCGGTTATGTTGTAATGCCATGCCGAATTTCCGAATTCATCGAATTGATTAAAAATAACAACATCATCTCGGGTACGTCTTAATTCCCAGCATTTATCGTAAATTTCTTTAACGTTAGATTCGCTTCCGGGTGTAGCAATAACTGTTGATTGAGCTTCATTTTTTAACCAATTAAAGCGTTCTTGGCTCATTTCTTCCGGTAAAATAGCAATGGGTTCTGTTCCCATTAAACGACTGTCAAAAGCACCGCCTCGACAATAATTTCCGGTTGAGGGCCAAACAGCCTTATGGAAGGTAGGGTCAAAACGTCCGGTAATAATTCCGGGTGCTAAACAACCGTATGCTGCTCCTACTTTATGGGCACCGGTAGGAAAATATTTTCCTATCATTAAAACAATGCGTGCATTAACTCCGGTTAATTCTTTAGGCAACTCTAAATAAGTCGGGGTTCCGTATAATCCGCCATGTTCTTTGGCTTCATTTTTCCATGTAATTCGAAATAAATTCAAAGGATTAAAATCCCATAATCCGATATTTTTCAGCTCATCTTTTATTTTTGCAGGTATAATTTCCGGATTCTTTTGTTGCTTAAAAGTAGGTAAAATAATGCCTCTTTCTTTATAAACCTTTACGGCATTTTCTAATGCTTTTTCATTTATTACTTTGTCAATCGGTTTTATCATCTTATTATAATTTAAGTATTTAAGTAAATTTACATTTTTTTTGCACCGTTTAAAATAATACTCATTTCGGCTGCTTTTTTAAAATTAAACGATTTGTTTCCGGCTCCTGAAAATTCAATTATTTTAAATGTTTTTTTATCTAATTTAGCAATCAAATTTTCTGTTTGATAAATATAAAAATCGATGGTTTCAGTTAAACTAAAATTTATATTTCCTTCTTTTCCCGATAAGGTGTGATTTTCGTTTTCATAATAATAACCGTCATCATTAGTTGTAAAATAAGTTTTATTCAAATAAAGACGGGGTTTTTCTTTATAGGGTGCACCCGAACTCGGACAAAAGGTTTCGCAATTTCCGCATTGATTGCACCAATCGGCAATATGTATAATTTGTTGATTTTGTGATATTTCAAAAACGGAATCGGGTTCAATAATTCCCATAGTTATTTTTTGCAAATCATATTTAACACTTTCTGTATCATAGCTTTGTAAAGCTAAATTCGGGCATAAGCTTGTACAGATATTACAAACTTCATCGCAAAGCAGACATCTGGAAGCTTCTTCAATGGCTTCCTCTTTTGATAAAACTGATGTAACCAAATTAAAGTTTTTTCTGTTGTTTATATTAGTTTCTTTAACTTTCACACCTTCAATTCGAATCGTTTTTTTAAGCATTAATTCATTTAGCGGAAGAAATTTTCTGTCTGTTTCAATTTTCAGTGTATCAAATTCAATTTGCACTCTATTTATAATTTCTTGTGCCGCTTTACGTCCGTCCCCTACTCCGTTTATTAAAGTTGAAGCACCTCTGAGCGCATCACCGCCTATAAAAACATTCGGCAATTTAGTTTCGTAGCTGTTTTTTTCGGTTTGAAGTTTTGTTTTGTCTATAAAATCAATTGCCAAACTTTGCCCTATTGCCGGAATAATTGTATCGCAAGGTATTTCAAATTCAGAACCTTCAATTTCAACAGGTCTTGCCCTTCCGCTTGCGTCTTTTTCGCCTAATTTCATTTTAATACACTTCAAGGCAGAAACAGAACCGCTTTTTGAAATAACTTCAAGAGGCGAAACTAATTCAATAATTTCAATTCCTTCATCTAAAACATCTTTAATTTCATTATATTCTGCCGGCATTTGTTTAATTGTTCTGCGATAAACAATTGTTACTTTACCTTCTTTTCCTGTTAAACGATAAGCCGTTCTTGCTGCATCCATTGCAGTGTTTCCTCCTCCTATTATAACGATAGTATTTCCTATTTCAATTTTTTTCCCTGATTTCACATTAAATAAAAAATTTAACGGATTTAAAACTCCGTGTGAATTTGAACCGGGAATTGTTAATTTATAGGCATCTTGAGCACCTGCTGCTATATAAACAAAATCACTGTTTTCTTTTATTTTTTGAAAAGATTCTTTTAAAATTCTTTGATTGTAAAATATTTTAACGCCTAAATCAATAATTGTATTAATATCAATATCAATTGCTTCGTCAGTCAGTCTGAATTTGGGTATAGCACCGGAGACCATTCCTCCGGCTTTTGCTTTTGCTTCAAAAATTTCAACATCAAATCCGGCTTTCTTTAAAAAATAGGCACATGATAAACCGGAAGGACCTCCGCCGATAATTGAAACCTTTTTTCCGTTATTTTTTCGGTTCTTAAAATCATCAGCAACACAGGCTTCTTGATTAAGCGATTGATTATGTGTTTCAACCACAAATCGTTTTATATCTCTGATTAACAAAGAATTGTCATAGTTTATTCGTGTGCATTTTGTTTGACACGTATGGTCGCAAACCATCCCGGTTGCGTTCGGAAACGGATTCGTTGCCTTAATTACTTCATATGCTTTCTCAAATTCACCCTTTGAAGTGTAATACATATATGACGGGATTCCTTGATTTGTTGGGCAAGTATCTTCACAAGGGGCATAAGAACAATCAAAACTGCCGAGTAATCGGTTGGTTTTTATACTCGGGTCATGCGGACTTTCTTTTTTATATTTTTCTGAAATCTTTACTTCGTCAGCATAGGCATTCAGTTTATAAATACTTGATTTTCCGTTAACCACTTTAATTCCTTTAATATTTTGAATGTATTGCTTAAGTCTGCCGTATCCGCCCGGTTTTAATAAATCAGAACTGACCGTAACGGGATACAAACCGCAATTTAAAATTTCAGAAATATTAAAAGCATCAGCACCTCCTGAAAAAGATAAATCTAATTCTCCCTTAAATTCGTTTTGAAGCTTTCGGGCAACATTAATTGAAATCGGATGTAAAACTTTTCCGCTGGCATACATCATTTTTTCATGCTCAGGGAAAACATCTTTATTGTTCATGCTTTCAAGTGTATTCGTTAACTTTAAACCGAAAAAAACATTGTTTTCTTTGGCTTTAACGGTAAGATTTTTGATAAAATCAACAGCATCAGAATATTTTACATCGTGTTCAAAAGCCTCATCGGGGACAGCGGTATTAAAACCGGAATTTTTAATAATTGATATTAATTCATCTTTTCCGAGTAATGTCGGATTCAATTTTATGGTTGTGTGTATTTTTCTTTCGCAAATTAAATATTCGCCGATTTGTTCAATTTCATCCGGCGGGCATCCGTGCATAGTTGATAACGCAATGTTATCGGTAAGTTTCGGACTGATAGTTAATTTAACAACATTCGGATAAATTTCTCTGATTTCCTCAATTTTTGCACTTAATTCAACAGTAGCATCAGACATTTTATTAAAAAACCATTGAACATTTTCTTGCATGATTCCCTTTAAATCATATCCGGCACTCATATTAAAGATAAAACCGGCTTCATCAGATTTTCCGATATTCAACTTATCTTTTAAAATATGTATCAAAATCCAAGCATTCAAATATTCATCAAAGGATTGATGTAATTTTAATTCCTGAGACCATTCACAATTATACCCTTCATCCTGCATGTCGATACATGGTTTTGAGACTTCCGGCTCATCTAAAGTTTGAATTGTTTTTAATTCAATATATCGTGCACCTGTTAACCATGCCGCTACAATATTTTGGGATAATTGAGTGTGAGGTCCTGCCGCAACTCCTATCGGAGATTCTAATAATTGATTGAAACGACGGCTTCGGAAAGAATCATCAGTTTGCGGATAAAAAAACAGATCTTTGGAAATTCCTAATACATTATTTTCTGTATCAATTTGTTTTAAAATGATTTTCAGTAACTGTTTTAACGGAGTAGGACTAAATCTGTCAGTCATAAGGTAATTTTTCATAAAAAAGGGGAACAAAGATATAAAAAAAACTACTTCCTAAATAAAGTTCTGATATTTTTAAAACATCTGTTGAAATTATAAATTTTAAAAGAAAATAAACAAGATGATTTTTTACTTTTGTATAATGAGTCTCAAAAAAAATATTTCGGTAATTATTTTAGCCGCCGGATTTTCTGAACGCATGCAAAAAGCTAAATTTTTATTAAAATTTAATGAAAAACAAAGTTTTATTGAAAAAATTGTTGAAGAATATGTAAAATTCGGAATAGAAGATATAACCATAGTATTAAATAAAAAAGGAATAGAATTGATAAAATTGTCAGAAATAACTTTTCCTGAAAATATAAAATTAATTATAAATAAATTTCCTGAAAAGGAACGATTTTATTCGATTCAAATCGGATTAAAAAACAAGGCCGAAATGGAATCTATTTTTCTTCAGAACAGTGATAATCCGTTTGTTTCACAAGAAATTTTGAATTTATTATTTCAAAACAGATTAGCGGGAGATGTAATTATTCCTTCAGTCAATCAAAAAGGCGGTCATCCTATTTTAATTTCAAAAAAGGTGTCTTCGGCAATAATAAATTGCCAAAATTCTGAATATCAATTAAATAAATTTTTAGAAAATTTCAAAAAAATAAAAATTGAAACCAATGACACCGGAATTCTTTTAAATATCAATGATTCTGACGCATATAATGCTGTTTTTAAATTTCACAATTAAAATTCTGATTTTTTTATGAAAAAATATTTAAAAAACAGATTAAGAAATGAAGAAACTAAAAATGCATATTTTAAAATTGCGATTTTTACTTTTATTGCACTTATTATAGCTATTATAGCAGATGAAATGATTAAAATTAAAGACAAAAATAGTGGTTTACATCCGATTTTTTATTTTATTTTCATCATAATATCATTAATATCAGCTAACTACAATTATAAATCCGATAAATTATTAAAAGTAAAAAAAACAGACATTACAATCATTAATATACTTATAATTTTTTTATTACATGCTAAAATAGCTAAGAAAGAACATTTAGAAATCATTAAAAATAGTTTTAAAATCTACACGACAAAGCAATTAATAACAGTAATTGAAAAAATACTAAATACTCCTACGGATATAAATCGCTTAACTTCTACACTTGCCGAAAAGCCTATTGATGCTCAATTATTTATAATATACTCGTTAATTGATATTGCTGTTTTAGATGATTTATATTCGATAGATGATGAAAATTTTATTGAAGGTATCAGCAGAAAACTTAAAATACCGACCGTTGTTTACAGAGCTGTTAAAAAACAGTATTTAGATAAAGGAATGATTGATGAAAAAGAGCTTTTAAATAAACAATATCAAATTGTATCTCTATACCCTTTTGAGGCATACAAAGCATTAGGGGTTCCGCCGACAATTAACGAAACCGAATTAAAAAAAGTTTACAGAAATTTAGTAAAAAAGAATCACCCGGATAAATTTTTCGGGCAATCGGAAGAAATTATCAATCAAAAAGAGCTTCAATTTGAAAAAATTACTGAAGCATATGCAAAAATTAAAGCATATAAAGGGTATAAATAGTTATATTCCTAAATAATTTTCAGGTCGTATATTTTTTAATTCAAGCTTAACAGCCTCACTTACAGAAAGTTTATCAACAAAATCTTCAATTAATTCGGCATTAACAGGTTTATTCGTTCTTGTTAACAATTTAAGAGCTTCATAGGGTTCGGGGTAATTTTCTCTTCTTAATATGGTTTGAATAGCTTCAGCTACAACAACATAATTTTTTTGCAAATCATTTTGAAGTACAGATTCATTAAGTTCTAATTTTTCCAATCCTTTTATTAATGATTTATAAGCAATTATAGAATGTGCAATCGGAACACCTATGTTTCTTAACACCGTTGAATCGGTTAAATCTCGTTGTAGTCGTGAAATCGGTAATTTCGCTGATAAGTGTTCAAAATAAGCAATTGAAATACCTAAGTTCCCTTCGGCATTTTCAAAATCAATAGGATTAACTTTATGAGGCATAGCAGATGAACCGACTTCATTCTCATTAATTTTTTGTTTAAAATAATTGATTGATATATAAGTCCAAAAATCACGAGACATATCAATTAAAATTGTATTAATGCGTTTTAAATTATCAAAAAATGCAGCTAAATTATCATAGTGTTCAATTTGAGTAGTTGTTTGTGAACGATCTAAATTCAGAACATGATTTACAAAAGAATTTGCAAATTGCACCCAATCAATATCAGGATATGCTACATGATGAGCATTAAAATTTCCGGTTGCACCGCCGAATTTTGCCGAAAAAGGAATTAATTGCAATTGAGATATTTGTTTTCTCAGTCGTTCAATAAAAACCTCAATTTCCTTACCTAATTTTGTCGGAGAAGCAGCTTGACCGTGTGTTCTGGCAAGCATAGGAATTTCTGCCCAAAGTTCGGCTGTTTCAAATAGTTTTTCTGTCAATTTCATCAACAACGGTAAAAAAACTCTTTGAACGGCATCTTGTAAAAGCATTGGTGTTGCTGTATTATTAATGTCTTGAGAAGTTAATCCGAAATGTATAAATTCTTTATATTTCGAAATACCGAGTTGCTCAAAACGTTCTTTTAAAAAATATTCAACTGCTTTTACGTCATGATTTGTAATTTTCTCAATATTTTTGATTTGTTGTGCTTCTTTTACTGAAAAATCGTCGGCAATTTGCCTGAGCTTTCTAAAATTTGTACGTTCAAACGTATTTAATTGATTTAACGGAATTTCGCAAAGTGCAATAAAATATTCAATTTCTACTTTTAACCTGTATTTTATCAGTCCGTATTCGGAAAAATATTCGGCAAGTTCTTCAACTTTGTTTCTGTATCTTCCGTCTATCGGTGATATTGCTGATAATTCTGTTAAATTCATAAGAATATTATTTTTCGTAAAAATACAAATAAAAAAAATGGGTAGTTAAAAAAAAATATTATTTTTATAGCAAAAATTATCAAATTAAAAAGTAAAACAACTTGAATCTGCCGGTTTGCTTTAAATTAGCTAATAGTTATGGCGTAAAGCATTTTAATATTGTGAAACCTTACACCCTGACTTGCAGATTTAAAGAAGTATTTTAACATCAACAGTGCAACTTTCATATCTTCTTTTTTGTCGTATCTTTGTATATTAAACTAAAAAAAAATGAATTTATCTAAGTATATAATTCTCATTCTGTTTGTTTCATTTACAAATCAAACAATTTTTTCACAAACTGCCGTTGCCGGTGATGACCAAGAAATCTGTACAAATCAAACGATATTAAACGCCGATCCGGCACCGTCAGGATATACAGGAACATGGTCAATTGTAGGCGGTTCATGTACCATTCAAAACATCACAAGTTATAATACTGAAATAACAAATGTAATTTCGGGTTACAATGAATTAAAATGGACGATTTCAAACGGAATAATAACAGATGAAGACCTTGTTATAATTACAAATAATACACCATCACAGGCACAAACAGAAACAGATAAAACAATTTGTGAAGATTCATATACGCTTACGGCAAATCCGGCAGCTGCAGGTGAAACAGGATTGTGGACAAAAACATACGGAAGCGGAATTCTATCAACTCCGTCAACAAATTCAACTATGGTAAACGGTTTAGCTTTCGGCGATAACGTATTCAAATGGTCAATCAAAAAAGGAATTTGTAGTTCATCGGCAGAAATTACATTAACAAATTATGAAATTCATGCAGATGCCGGTTCTAATCAAACCACTTGCGAAGACTACACAACTTTATCAGCCGTTGAGCCGATTCATGGCACAGGAACATGGTCTGTTGTAAGTTCTTCCGGAAATATTATTTTTGACAACATTCATGCCCACAATTCAACAATTTCGGGCTTAGGTATAAACACAAATTCTTTGCAATGGACCGTTAATTATGATATTTGTTCAGACTATGAGAATGTAATTATAACAAGCCATAAACCAACTGATGCAAATGCCGGTACCGATAAAATTATTTGTGATAATTATACAACCCTTTCTGCAAATAACCCGACTCACGGAACAGGTTCATGGTCTGTAATCTCCGGAAACGGCAATTTTACAAACTCAAATAACTACAACACACAAGTAAACTCTGTAAATATAGGAAACAATACTTATGATTGGACGATAAATTATTTTGCTTGTACATCTTCTGACCAAGTTAATATTTTTTATGACTATTTTACAGCTGACGCAGGGAGTAATGAAGAAATTTGCACTGATTTATATACCCTAAATGCAAATGACCCCGGAACATCAACCGGAAAATGGCGAGTTACAGGAGGCAGCGGAAATTTTGATAACATCAGCTTATATAACACAACCGTTCATGATTTAGTTATCGGCGAAAATACATTTGAATGGACTATAACAAAAGGTAATTGTACACAAACCGGTTATGTTACCATTACAAAAAATTCTCCCTCGCAGGCAGCAGCCGGAGCCAATCAAGAAATTTGCGGTTTTTCAACAACATTAACGGCAACTGAACCGATTACCGGTACAGGATATTGGTCGGTTATTTCCGGAAGCGGTATTTTTGCAAATTCATTACAAAGCAACACAGCGGTTAATTCAATCGGTTTGAACGAAAATATTTACCGATGGACAGTTGATTATTTAACATGCTCAAATTATGATGACCTTAGCATAACAAACAATTATGTAACAGCCGATGCCGGTACAGACCAAACATTATGCGGAACGAACTCATTCCTTAACGGAAACGAACCGATTACCGGTGCAGTCGGAAAATGGACGGTTTTTACAGGTACAAGTTATATTTCCGACAGCAATAACTACAATTCAAGCGTTTCAGCATTATCATTCGGAATAAATAAGTTCAGATGGACAATTTCAAAAGGCATTTGTTCAGATTTTGACGAAATTGAAATTACAAACAA
This sequence comes from Acetofilamentum sp., assembly GCA_020720665.1. Classification (GTDB taxonomy): domain Bacteria; phylum Bacteroidota; class Bacteroidia; order Bacteroidales; family JAADGE01; genus JAADGE01. Next base: position 22,880 of record DYOF01000013.1, read on the forward strand.
CCAATACTATGCTTCGGCATCTGTAAGCGGATTATCTGAAATTTGTGTAGATTATGCTGAAATATTAGGAAATATTCCGCCAGCCGGAGGAATAGGTAAATGGACAGTCGAATCAGGAAACGGAATAGTTGATAATTCAATTGATCATTCAACATTTGTAAGAAATTTAGATTTAGGTGTTAACACTATTCGTTGGACTATTGACTATAACTCATGTATTGATTTTGACGATTTCTCAATCACAAGAAACACAATATATGCCGAAGCCGGTGAAAACAAAGCAATTTGCACAAGCACCACCCAATTAGCAGCAAATCAGCCAAATACAGGAATTACGGGTTTATGGACAAACGGAGGCGGAACCGGAACAATCATTACACCTACGGCATATAACACCGAAGTTCAAAATATCGGAATAGGTTTAAATTCTTATATTTGGACAATCAGCGGCTTTAATTGTAGCGACCAAGATTTTGTTGAAATTACGAACAATGCATTTTCAGCATCAGCAGGCGTTAATCAAATTATATGCAATTCAAGCACAATACTGGATGCGTCAATGCCTGCCGAGGGAACTGCATATTGGGAAATTATTTCAAGTAATGGCGTCATAGCGGATTATACTCTTTTTAATACCACAATAAATAATATTTCCGATAATTCAACAAATATATTTCGATGGCACGTTTCACAAAACAATTGTACGGCATACGATGATGTTACCATCACAAATAATTTTGTTTCTGCCGATGCCGGCACTGATATTTCCGTTTGCGAACATTCTGCACAACTAAATGCTGTTCAACCCGTTGCCGGTTACGGAAAATGGACGGTACAATCAGGAAGCGGAACATTCTCAGATAAATTTTCTAACAGCACTTTTGTATCAAATGTAGGATTAGATTTTAATACATTCAGATGGACTGTACAAAATGTTCTTTGTTATGATTACGATGATGTTACGGTAACGAATAATTATACAACTGCATTTGCAGGCGAGGATCAGGAATTATGCGAAAATTCAACACAACTCTCTGCAAATCAGCCTCCCGTAACAGGCAGCGGATTGTGGGAAATCGTTTCCGGAAATGTAATTTTTGCAAATCAAAGCTTATTTAATACTCAAATAACAAATATTGCATCAGGCATTAATATTTTGAAATGGACAGTATTTAAAAACGGATGTGAAAGTACTCCGGATGAAATAATTGTTAATAACAAAGAATTTCAAGCCTTTGCCGGAGATGACCAAAATCTTGAACCGTTTATAACCACAAGCTACTTAAATGCCGACTTACCTGAAAATGCCGTAGGAACTTGGTTATTAGTAGGTGGCGGCGGTACAATTTCTGATGATTCTGACCCGAACACACAAGTGAGCAATATGCCTACCGGAATCAATCAATTTATGTGGACAGTGTTTAATAATAATTGTTTTTCTGACGATATAGTTAACATTACGGTAATTAACTTCTCTTCGAATGCCGGAAATGACCGATTCATTTGCGATGACAATGTTGTTATGGCAGCCGATGATTTTGCAAATGCAATTAAATTATGGACAGTTATTGAAGGCAGCGGAACATTTTCAAATCCCGATGAATTTAATTCAACAGTAAATAATGTCGGTTTCGGGACAAACATCTACCGATGGTCTGTTACCATTGATGGTGCAAGCAATTATGATGACGTAAATGTTACACGAGTTTATTCTGATGCCGGAATTGACCAACAAACATGTACAAACTCTGTAACATTAGAAGGAAATATCCCTGTTCCCGGTTGCAACGGATTTTGGGCAATAATTGCCGGAAGCGGTTCTATCATTAATGAAACAAATTATTTAACAGAAGTTCAAAATATTGATTTTATGAATAATGTTTTTGAATGGACTATACAAACTCAGGAATGTTTAATTAGTGATTTTGTAAGTGTTTATAATTATCAAGTTACAGCAGATGCCGGTGAAGACCAAACAGTTACAACACCCGATACATACTTAGATGCAACAGCCCCATCCAACTCAAACACTGAATTATGGTCAGTTATTTCAGGAACTGCCGATTTTTTTGATGTTACAAATCCTAAAACTTATGTTTCAAACCTTTCAGAAGGTGATAATATACTAAGATGGACAGTTTCAAATGAGCACTGTACTGATTTTGACGAAGTGAAAATAACTTACTTCATAGACCACAGCGGAATTACTAATGCAGATAATAATTTCACGATTTATCCGAACCCGATAAACGACCAATTTTATATAATTAAAAATGTTGACGGCAATTATTCTGTTAAAATTTCTGATATTACAGGAAAATTAGTCCTTTCAAAAGAAAATATTTCTGAAAAAAATATAAATTATAAACTGTCAAACGAAACTTCGGGAATATATATCGTTGAAATTAAACACGGCTTTAAGAACATTATCTTTAAAATAATCAAACAATAAAATAAATTATTAAAATTTTAACTTTTATTAAGAATTAAAATTTGTTTTTATAAATAATTTAATTTACATTTGTAGGTGTAAAATTAAAGTTTTCATAGTTTTAAGGTTTAGGTTAATAAAAAGGTTGAAAAAAGCACTCTCTGAGTGCTTTTTTCTTTAAATGCAAAAAATGATAATAGCAATTGATTTTGACGGAACAATCGTTGAACATAAATATCCTGAAATCGGTAAACCAATTTTATTTGCCTTCGAAACATTAAAGCAACTTCAAAAAGAAGGGCACACACTAATTTTATGGACATACCGCTCAGGAAAGGAATTATATGAAGCTATAGAATTTTGCAAACAAAACGAGGTTGAATTTTATGCCGTAAATACAAATTATCCCCAAGAACCATTTAATGAAAAAAAATTAAGCCGAAAAATATATGCTGACATTTATATAGATGACAGAAACATCGGAGGATTTTTAGGTTGGAGCAAAATATGGGAGCTAATCGGCAATAATTCTTATAAAATATCCGAACTTGAAAAAAATATTAACAAATTATCTATTTTTCAAAAACTTCAATCAATATTCAGTAAGAAATAATCAGTCATTTCTAAAAAAGCATTTAACATATTAAATATCTATAATATATTGATATTTTTGTTTGAAATTAATGCAAGATTTCATATTTTTATATCGTAAAACTTGCTAATTTTTCAGATGATTCCTTGCACTTGTTGAGTGTTATCACCTGAAAATCCTGCAATTATCTGAATATGATATATATATATTTATTTTGCGTAATTTACGGCTCTGACTTCTCTGATAACGGTTATTTTAACTTGTCCGGGATAGGTCATCTCTTCTTCAATACGTCTGGCTATGTTGAATGAAATTTTTTCAATATCCTTGTCCGAAACTTTATCACTTCCGACTATAACTCTTAGCTCTCTTCCGGCTTGAATAGCGTATGTTTTAACAACTCCGTCTTCTTCGGCGGCAATGGTTTCTAATTGTTTAATTCGTTTAATATATGATTCGGCAACTTCTCTTCGAGCTCCGGGGCGGGCACCTGAAATGGCATCACAAACTTGAACAATTGGAGAAATTAAATTGGTCATCTCAATTTCATCGTGGTGAGCGCCTATGGCATTACAAACTTCGGGGCTTTCTTTATATCGTTCGGCTAATTTCATTCCGTAAATTGCGTGCGGTATGTCAATTTCTTCATCAGGCACTTTTCCTATATCATGCAACAAGCCGGCTCTTTTTGCAACTTTTGAATTTAAGCCTAACTCAGAAGCCATAACGGCACATAATTTTGCAGTTTCTCTTGAATGTTGCAATAAATTTTGACCGTATGAAGAACGGTATTTCATTTTTCCTACCAATCTTAAAATTTCGCGATGCAAACCGTGAATTCCTAAATCGATAGCTGTTTTTTTACCTGTTTCCATAATTTCTTCTTCCAGTTGTTCTTTTGTTTTAGCAACAACTTCTTCAATTCGAGCGGGATGAATTCGACCGTCTGTAACTAATTGATGCAGTGCTAAACGTGCAACTTCTCTTCTGATGGGGTCAAAACTTGAAAGCACAATAGATTCGGGTGTATCATCAACAATAATTTCAATACCGGTTGCGGCTTCCAAAGCTCTGATATTTCTTCCTTCACGTCCGATAATTCGTCCTTTCATATCATCATTTTCGATATGAAAAACTGTAACGGCATTTTCAATGGCACTTTCTGTGCCTATTCGTTGAATGGTTTTTACGATAATTTTTTTTGCTTCTTTATTTGCAGTGATTTTTGCCTCTTCAATTATATCGTTTATGTATGTCATTGCTTCGGTTTTTGCTTCTGCATGCAATGATTTCACTAATTCGATTTTGGCATCTGCAACTGAAATTCCGGCAATATTTTCAAGCTTTTCAATGTGGGCTTTATGAAGTTTATCAAGTTCTTCGATTTTGTTTTCGACAAGTTCTAATTGCTTGGTTAAATTGGCTCTGATGACTGTATTTTCTTGTTTGGAAATTTCAAATTCTTTAAGGTTTGTTTTAAGTTCTTCTCGTCTTATGTTAATGCTACTCTCACGCTGTTTCAGTTTGTTTTCTTCAAAAAGAATGTTCTTTTTTCTTTCATTAACGTCTTCTTCATGTTTTTCCTTTAATTGAAGAAATTTTTCTTTTGCTTGTAAAATTTTTTCTTTTTTTATTACTTCTGATTCAGCGATTGCTTCTTTAATAATTTTATCAGCTTTTTTATGTAATACTTTTATTTTTATAAAATAGCCTAATGCAAATCCGGCAATCATTGTCAGAATACTTATAATTATCATTATTTCATCCATAGTGTTTTTGTTTAAAAATATATATAAAAAACCCGCATTTTCTCAATTATTTTAAAAAAAGCTCCGTTAAAGCATTCATGGAGTTGCCTTTAAGTTCAAACTTTCACTGCCTTAAAAGGATTTTGACGAATCAAAATTGCGACCTGTTTTCCCTAAAAAAGAGCTTTTACTCCAAATTTGTAAGTGTTGAGCTTAACAAATATTTTGAGAAATATGCGGGCTATATTTGCCTTTATAATTTATATCAAATATACAAAATATTAATCAAAAAAACAAGAACTGATGATTATTTATTTTGATTAATAAATTCTTCTAATTCAACATTAATTGTTCTTATCTCTTCATTCAATAATTCAAAATTATTATCAGCTTCTTTCTCTAAATAAATTTTTGTGAATTGTAATGCCGTCATTGCTAATAAGTCATCTGTATCACGTTCGGCATATTTTAATTTATACTGTAATAATTTATCATTTATAATCTTTGCTGCTTTTCTGATAAGTTCTTCTTCTTCTCTTTGAATTCGCATAGGATAGTTTTTATCTCCTATATTAATATTTATAGAAAGTTTATCATCCATATTGTTTTTATTCGTTTAATAACCCTATGCTTTTGTCAATTTCCCGCACAATTTTATTAATTTTATTTTTTACTTCTGTTTTATCTTCTTCTGTTAAACTTAAAGTTTTTGCAACTTTTAAGGTTTCTTGTTTTGTTTTTAATTCAATTAATTGTGATTCTTTTTGTTTTAATAAATTCACTAAATTTGTGTTTTTAATTTCTAATTCAATCAATTTTTCATTTTTCTCTTTGTATAAAGAAAACAATTCATTTAATTGAGATTTTAATTTTTTAGTTTCAGTGAAATTATTTTCCATTGTTAATAATTCTTTTACAAAAGTAATACAGTAATTTTAAAAACAAAAATATTAATTTTTTTCGAGACTAAATTAATGCGGAAAGGTGTAAGTTTAAATTATAATTTAACAAATTTAAAAACTTCTGTTTTACCGGCTCTTTCAGAAAAAAATATATAAATACCGGCTTTTAAATTCCCTACGTAAATTTCTTCCGTATTTTCAGGATTAATTTGAGAAACAACACGACCGTTTAAATCTGTAATTTGAATTTTATCGTACAAATCAGTTCGAGAAATTCGGATATAATCAGAAACCGGATTCGGATAAACGAAAACAGACTCATAAGTTACCGCATTTTCAGACAATATATTCATAGATTCTCCTTTAAAACGCACTTCTGATTGAGCATATGGGCTAACTTCAAATATTAAATATTTTCCGGCTTCATCGGCTGTAATTGTAAAAACCGAATCATCAGCACCCGAAACAGGTTCAGGATTTGTTCCGTCTTCGTAATCTGACGCATACCATTGAAACCTTGTATTTGCCTCATTATCACCATCGGTGTCTAAATATTCATAATATCCTTGAATTGTATTTCCGATTTTAAAATCGCCTAAAATTTGCAAGTTCTCTGCCTTAGGATAGTATTCAGTATCCGGAACATCAGGTTTAGTTAATTTTACGGATGTAAGAATTTTATACTCTTCGGGGGCTAAATTAAATTGAGTTGATGAGTTATATTCTTTCTGAGTATAATAATCGTACCATATTTCTGATTTTGATAAATCAGGAATTGCAATTTGTTCAGTTACTCCAAAATTTCCTATTATTACAACATTCATTGAGGTATGATTCAAATTGATTGTTTTAATACTTCCTGAAAAATTTATTTGATAATCGGCGGTTGAAAACACTTCGTTATTTTTTCTCAGTTCAATGAATGTTTTAAAAAAGCTGTATAAATTATGCCTGTACGGATTGCTGAAATAATTCCATAAAATCGGTTTATCACAAACTCTGCAAGGATTATCAATACTTATATCATAGCCTAATTCTTCAAATTGCCAAAGCATTTTAGGACCGGGAACGGTAAAAAAGAAAACCGCCGCTAATTCAGCCCTTTTTAAAGCAGTATATTCTTCTTTAATGTTATAAACACCGGAAGAATTACCGTAAGAAATATTTTTAAACATCATTCGCTCTTCATCATGGCTTTCCATGTAACTTACTAAATTCGGTTTTGTCCAGCCGCGTTTTTGATACGATACCCATGAAAAATCCCAATCGGCGGGCCAAGCCATTGCTGCTTCTAAATAATTATAATTTATATTTCCCCAAATCATCAAACCGTAATCTGATAAAATTTTTTCTTCAGAATTTTCAGAAAAATGTTCTAAAATAACATAAGCATCGGGGGTGTTATTCCAAATGGAATCTGCAATACTCTTTAATATATGAATGCGTGCGGCATCATAATTCCAACCTTCCCCGGGTGTGTTAGTGAATCCTTTTGTAAAATCGAATCGGAATCCGTCAAATTTGTATTCGCTCAGCCAATATTTTGTAACTCTTGACACAAATTTCTTAGTATCAATACTTGCGTGGTTAAAATCATACCCCCAACTATAAACCGGATTCGGACTGACTTGGTTATACCAAGGATTTTCGGCAGAAGGTTGCCCCCAATCACCTGCTTCGGGGTTGAAATACAATTGAACTAACGGACTTTGATAATAGGAATGATTTAAAACAATATCCATAATTACTGCAATACCGTTTTGGTGGCATACATCAATAAATTCTTTTAACTTATTTTTCGTTCCGTAGTATTTATCGGGTGCAAAATAAAATGACGGATTATAACCCCAACTGCTGTTGCCTTCAAATTCGTTAATCGGCATTAATTCAACAGCATTTATTCCCAAATTTTTAAGATATGAAATTGTGTCAATTAAGGTTTGATAATCATGCGATTCGATAAAATCTCTGATATGGAGTTCATAAATTATCAGATTTTCTTTTGAAGGTCGAGAAAAATCTTCAACAATCCATGTGAAAGGTATTTGACTAGTTTGAAAAACAGAAGCAATATCTGTTGTTTTATCGGTGGGGTAAGCAATCAAATCCGGATAAGTTGTTTGGTTAATATAATGGTCATTCCAAGGGTCTGAAATTTTATCGCAATAGGGGTCGGCGATGGTCAGTTCTCCGTTAACAATATATTGATAAATATACTCTTTTCCTGCTTCCAAACCGCTTATTGTAACCCAATAACGGTTTCCGTCAGGAGTTTTATTCATTTGATTTTCTAATGATAATTGCCAATCATTGAAACTTCCTTTAACATAGACATAATTTTTAAACGGGGCATATAAAACTAATGTAACGGTATTCCCATTAATATAATTAATTCCGTCTTTTAAATCAGCAGAAGGCAGTTCGGCAATGTTATTATTATCTCGAATAAAAAAACTTGTTTCTTTTACTTTTGTCACGGAAAAGTCGGTTGCCGAGATTTTAACGATATGTTTTCCGGGAGTTAATTCATTAAATTCAGTATTAAACTCTGACCCCGTTTGTGTTTCAATTTCAATATCATCAACAAAAAGAGTCATTTCTTCGGCAAAAAGTGCAACCGCATTGATGGTAATATTTCCGGCTTCGTATATTTTTGTACTGTCAGGTGAATTAAATCTGACATCAGTTTCGTCAAAAACATTAACAAAAATATCAGAAGTTTGCTTTGTTGCGTCAGCACTTCTGAACACCAAACATAGTTCTGTTACCGTATCGCCGGATGTTACATTGTAAAATTCATTGATTGATGGTGAGATTTCTAATTGATAAATATTTGAAGAGATTTTCGTTAATTTAGGTTGATTTGTATTATTACCCCAATCACCGATAACATTTTGCCATCGGCCTTGTCCTTCAACGGTAATGCCGGTGTGGGCATAGATATCGCCGGTATATCCGATTAAATTGCAGTCGCATTCGGCAATATTAAGTGTCAGAGTAACACTTTGCGCGGGCACGGGAAATTCCGGAACGCTTGTAACGACTTGACTGTTTACCGATAAAAATGAAAAAAAGAAAATCGGAAAAAAAATATGCTTTAATATTTGAGATGTTATCATCATATGTTTTGTATTTTAAGGCTGTTTTGCTCTTATAACTAAATAAGCTGCGTTTATATTTACATAATCGCCGGAATATTGAGAGTACGCATTTAGATGCAATTCATACGGTGTTGTACCGGCATTCCAATCTTTCCATGGGCTTGTTACGGTTTCTCCTCCGCCGGTCCATGCCCACGTCCATGAATCAGTACTGACAATCGGATAGGTTTGGGTTGTGCCGTTATGTGTTCTGAGTTGAAAATAATTATTTCCGCTTCGGTCGGTTGCTCTGATAATCATCTTTACCTGTAAGTTGCCGTTTGCTTCAAAAGTAGTAGGATTAATTCCTGATTCGCAATTAGCTACATCTGTCTGAGTATTATTATTAATAGTCAGGACATTACCTTTATACAACAGAATAACAGTAAAATTATTTTCAGCTCCTATATAACCCCTTATATCCAAATCTTCGGATGGTGTTGATGTACCGATACCCACCCTATCGCTGCTGAATGACAGATTGGTGTATGCGCTTAATGTATTTCTACGCCATTCGTCATTTTCTCGGTTTCCAATGTATTGCCAGAGCGTTCCGTCAAAATAATAAACACCGGCAAGTTCGTTGGTTTGATAAACCGTTAATCCTACGGCAGGTGAAGAGATAACGAGCCTTTCTGCTTTCAACATTCGAGGCATTAAGAACCCTTTGGACGCAGAATTAATGTCTAAAACGGCAGTCGGGTCGGGAGTTAAGGTGTTGATTCCGACATTTTGAGCTTTAGCGTAGTAAGTGACAGCGAATAGTGTTAATAGTAAAATTCTGCCTTTTGCTTTCATTTTATCCGGTATTTAGGGTTGTTGTGGTCTGACTAAAAGATAGGCACTGTTAAAATTCGCGTTGCCGTTTGTCCAACCGAAAAGGTGTAATTCCCAAGCATTAACAGAGGCATTCCAATTTTTCCACTCACTTTCGACTATCCAACCGGTTTGAACGCCATTCCATGTCCATGAATCAGCACTGACAATCGGATACGCTTCATTTAAAATATCATGTGCTCTTAATTGAAAATTATTATTCCCGGATGCTGAAGTAACTCTGATTACTAATTTCACTTGTAATTTTGCATTCGGTTCATACAATGAAGGCTCAATTCCTGATTCGCAATTACTTAAATCTTGTCCTGATGAATTGGTCATATTGTAATTACTTCCCTGCCATAACGGAATAACTGAAATTAAATTAGTAGCTGCAGCAAAACCTCTGACATCCAATTTCATAGCCGGAGTTGAAGTACCGATACCTACATTATCAGTCGAATTTGACAGAAATGTATGTCCGTTTACCGAGTTTCTGTCCCAAAGATTATTTCCTTCATTACCTATATATAGCCACGAAGTTCCGTTATAGTAGTAGAATCCTTTTTCCCCGTCAGTTTGATAAAGCATTAAACCATGTGCCGGCGACGAAATACTATTTCGTTCATTTTCAAGCATTCTAGGTATTAAGATTCCTTTTGAGTTTGATGATACATCAAGCATTGCCGAATTATCAGGAGGATTCCCGGTAATGTTAACGGCTACCTGCGATTTGAGGTTTTCTGTTTGTAAAAAGAAAATAAAAAAACTAATGATGCACAGATATGTTTTCATGTGTCTAATAAAATTATTGATAAATAAATCTTATCTCTGAATATTAAGCTTTTCGTAAAACTCATTATTTTTGGTTTTAATGTGCATTATATATAAGCCTTGTTTTAAATCGGAGACTTTGATATGATTTTCATTCTTTTTAACGGAAACTATTTTTATAAGTTTACCGTTTAAATTATAAATTTCAACAAAATCTGTTTCTTCTGCCGTAAAATTAATCCAATCATTTGCCGGATTAGGATAAAAATGAGTTTCAGCAGTTTCTTCTTTATAAGAGATACTTACGGGTGACGGCGGAGGTGAAATTGCAATATCGGTAAGAACATAATAATCTCCGGGTTCATAATGCAACGTGTGTCCGGCTGCATCCGTAACGTTTATTTCTTCTCCGGTGAAATAGTTATACCATGTTCCGGTATGCTGAAAACTCGGAACCATATCAATTGCCGTTGTTAAGAAATTTGCTGTAATTGAAATATTTAACGACGAATGACTTATCCACATACGTTTTCCTAAACCACTCAGGTCTTGACTAAAAGTTCCGTTTCTGAATGCTTCGTTTTCAGTTTTTAACTTAGCCATTGCTTGATAAACCCATAATAATTTTTGTCTTCTATGGTCTCTGAGGTATTCAGGATGTATTGGTTTAGATGAAGTTCTGCAATCGTTTTCATATGTTCCGTCAGAACATAATTCTATGCTTTCATCGTAACCGAGTTCTCCGAATTGCCAAATCATTTTAGGACCGGGTATTGCAAAATATAAAGGTACGATTGCTTCAGTTCTTTTTAAAGCCGTTGTCGTATCATGAGCAAATCCGTTTCCGTAGGTTAAATTTCGGTACATCAGTCGTTCTTCATCATGGCTTTCCATGAAAGGAATTAAATTCGGATAGGTGAACCCTCTGTTTTGATAATTAGCCCAAGAAAAATCATGATTTGTATCCCAACCCATTGTATTTTGATTGAATTGTTCATTATGAACTCCCCAGAGTAAACAGCCTGTATTTGCGAGAACTACTTCTTCATCGTTATTCGCAAAATGTTCTAATATAACATAGGCATCAGGATTCACTGATTTGATGTGATTGTAATATTCCGTTAAAATGTTAATTCTGGATTGATCGTATTGACTCCACAGACCGACATCGCCTCCTGTGTTGGTTTGTGTAAATCCTTTTGATAAATCGAACCTGAAACCGTCAATTTTATATTCTGTAATCCAGTATGTTAAATTATCTTTTATCAAATTTTTTGTATGTGTACTTTCGTGATTAAAGTCAAATCCGATACTATAAGGATGAGTTGCTTCTTGATTAAACCAAGCACTGTGAACAGACGGACTGTTGTTTCCGCTATCCCAATACATTTGAACAAAAGGCGAACCGCCGTACATGTGATTGTAAACCACATCAAGAATAACTGCGATGCCCCTTTGATGGCATTCGTCAATAAATTGTTTATAATCGTTTTTTGTACCGTAAGCTTTATCGGGAGCATAATAAAAATTAGGAGCATATCCCCAACTGTCATTACCGTCAAATTCTGCAATCGGCATTAATTCGACAGCCGTTATTCCGAGATTTTTAAAATAATCTAATTTATTTATCAGGTCTTTAATTTTTTTGCTGTCAAGAAAATCACGAACTAATAGCTCATAAATTACCAAATTTGATTGTGTTTCGTTAAGAGCTTGCGGAGTAAAATCAGATATAATCCAAGAATAAGGAGTTTGTTCGGGTTGTAAAACACTGACGGTACCGATAGTTAAATCCCAAGGATAGGTTTTAAGCCCGGGATAATTTGCAGAGGGAATCCATCTGTCATTCCAAGGGTCGAGGATTTTATCGCAATAGGGGTCGGCAAGTTTTAGTTCACCGTCAATATAATATTGATAGGCATATTCTACTCCTGCTTGTAAACCCGTAATTGTTGTCCAAAAATGTGTTCCGTCGGGTGTTCTCTTCATATAGCCTTCATCAGAGGCTGTCCAGTTATTAAAATCACCGATTACAAAGGCAAATTCTTTTTGAAGAGAAGGGTCGTGAAGAACTAATGTAACCGTATTGTCGTCAATATAATTAATACCGTTATGAACACCTGCCGGCATTTCTTCGATAATGACATCACCTCGCACATAAAACCATGCCGTATCATAAGCAAATGTTGAACCATTCGTTGCAACGGCAACAATTTCGTGCATTCCTTCGGAATAATCTCCGGTATTTAACTCGTGCATCAGATGCAAGTCTTCTGTATGATTTACATTTATTTCATCAATTTTCAAATCAACAGCTGTTGCATCTAATGCATAAACACAAATCGGTATTAAAGTGTTCAAAGGAACTAAGGGGTCTTTATTTAAATTACCGACAATTTTAACATTTAAACCCTGGTCATACACAAATAAGTGGAAATCACTCCCATCGGCATTTCTAGCAACATAAAATTCTTCGGGTTCTAAAGGGTTAATCGGTTCTTCTGCTCTTATAACCATTGCTATTTTGTATATCGCCTCACTTTCCGGAACTCCGTATAATTCTCTAATATTCGGTATTGTAAGTGACCATGAATTACTATCGGGAGGATAATTTCTTGTAAACATTAGTTCAAGTAAATTTTCACCCCAATCAGAAATAACATAACGCCAATCATTATTCCCGTTACTTTCGGAGGTTATAACACCGGTGTGAGCATAAATGTCTCCATCATAATTAAGTAACTCGCCATTTCCTCCTGTTGCATCAAAAGTAATTGTTACAGTTCCGTTATGGATAGGAAAAATAGGGTCGGTTGTTAAAACTCCGCTTGCACCTTCACATGAAAGTGGTTCATGAACGGTATAAGAATAATTAGTTCCTGAATTGTTGTTTAAATTTATAGTAACCAAGTCAATATCAGCTCCGGAATATCCTGTTAAATCAGAAATTGTAGTTGAAAACGCATAATATTCAATATCTGTTCCTGCTGCTTGCCCGGGTATAACGGCAGTTCCGGAATTTGCAGTAAAACTGCACAATAAAGTTGAAGAAGAAACCCAACTATTTGTAGTATATCTTATAAAAATATTTTCAGATGGTGAAGAATTTGTAGCAACTGTTACAATAACATCTTGGTTGAGATTAGGATTAGATAAATCTTGTGTCACATTTGTAATAGTTACAGGAGCAGAATTTAACTCCATAAAAACGGCTCTTGTATTTACGTATCCGTTATCCTCCCAATTAACAACATAATATTTATTGTTCGAAAAACTTACGGTGTTATTGTTTGTACCGTTAAAAGTAAGATTTGTAATTGTATTAACCGTAAAATTTGCATTAGCCCACTTATTTAGCCAATAATCGGAAGTTGTTCCTGATGTAAATAAAAATTCATAAGAACCTGCTGCTAAATTTGTTGGTGTTGAAAAAATTGTTTGATAATGATTAACACCTAAGCCTGTTGTCGGCAATAAAGTTCCGCTGCCTTGAATGCCTGCTAAAACAGGATTTGTCGGTGGATTTGTCCACCCGTTGTAACTGCCCGGCATATTTAATCCTTCGGGAGCATAAATCTGTGCTTCAACAGATAAAAAATTAAATATAAAAGCAAAAAGTATGGTAAACAGATATTTTGATTTTTTAGCTTTCATTGTGTTTAGATTAAAATTTATAAAATTACTATTTTTTTTGTGATTATGTTCCCTGTCAATTTATCGACTAAACGAATTAAATACATTCCGGAATTTAGATTATTTCGGAATACAATATTTTTTGCATTTCCGTTAAAACTTAAATTTTCTATAATTTCAGATAAATTATTTGTCGGATGAGAAGTTCCTGTACTATAATTATTTCCT